>CALRFQ010000006.1 GCA_943356675.1 Candidatus Nomurabacteria bacterium | reverse complement strand
TATTAGTTAAAATAAGACCTCTGTTATTAAATTTATTTGTTTTAGGAGGGGCGGGAATAGGGGCATATATAGTATCTAAAATTATTAAAGAAATACTAAAAATACCAAGACCATTTGTGGATATAAATATTGTGCCACTTTTTCACGAATCTGGGTATTCTCTACCTTCATCTCACGCGACACTTTTCGCTGCACTTACCGTAGTGGCTTTTAGTATGAACCGTAAATTAGGTATTTTTTTTATTCTCTGTACTTTGCTAATCGGTCTATCTAGATCTATAATAGGCGTCCATTATCCACTAGATGTACTCTTTGGTTTCATTATTGGAGCCATTATTGGAACCCTTTTTGTGCGTATTGGCAAGCATCCTAAGGTTATTGCATTTTTTGCTAAAAATCTATAATATATAGCGTATTATGTGGAAAAAAAGAATTACAGCATTGCTTATTTTGGCACTCGGTTTGGGTGTCGCATTATTCGTTTATAAGTCAGAATTAGCTCATAGAAACCTCGCTAAGGATACAGTAGCTACAGGTGTAGCGAAGTTCCCGTTTAAGCTCGGTCTTGATCTAAGTGGAGGTACACATTTATTATATCGTGCAGATGTCAGTGCGGTGAAAACTCTTGAGGTGAAAGACGCCATGAGTTCACTCCGTGATGTTATCGAACGTCGAGTGAATATTTTCGGAGTAGCAGAGCCTATTGTGCAAGTGCAAGATGGAGGTTTCTCTAACCAAGGTGAAGAAAGATTAATAGTGGATCTTCCTGGAGTTACAGATGTTACAAAAGCTGTAGCTATGATCGGTCAGACACCGCTTCTTGAATTCCGTACAGAAGCACCTAAGGATAAAGTTCAGGAAGTAAAGATTGATAATAATGGTCAAGTCTCAATTGATGCCAACCTAAAGTATGTTCCTACAGATCTTACTGGTAGATATTTAGATAAAGCAATTCTTGATTTCGATCCAAATACAAATGAGCCAAAAGTTTCACTTCAGTTTGATGCTGAAGGTGCAGCACTTTTTGAAAAAATTACTAAAGAGAATGTAGGAAAGACTGTAGCTATATATCTAGATGGTCAACCTATTTCTACTCCAAGAGTAAATGAAGCTATCTCAGGAGGCAAAGCTCAGATTAGTGGAAATTTCACAGCAGTTGAAGCAAAGACTCTCGTAGGTCGCTTAAACTCTGGCGCACTTCCTGTGCCTATCGAACTTATTTCCACACAAACTATCGGACCATCACTAGGTGAGCTTGCGGTGAATGCAGGTCTTAAAGCAGCTCTCATTGGATTTATTCTTATAGCATTATTCCTAGTACTTTGGTACAGACTTCCAGGATTCATTGCAGTACTTGCACTATCAATATATGTAGCGATAATGCTTGCACTATTTAAATTAATTCCAATCACTCTTACTGCAGCTGGAATGGCAGGATTCATTATATCGCTTGGTATCGCTGTGGATGCAAACGTGCTTATTTTCGAGCGTATTAAAGAAGAGCTAAAGGCAGGACGCACAGTATCTGATGCTATACAGCACGGTTTCTCACTTGCTTGGCTTTCAATCCGTGACTCAAACTTCTCAAGTATTATTACAGCTGTAATATTATTCTGGTTTGGAACTCCACTTATCCAAGGATTCGCGCTCACATTCCTCCTTGGTGTTATAGTTTCACTTCTATCTTCAATGTCTATAAGCCGTTTGTTCTTATATGCTATGAATATAAATAAAATGAATAAGTTTATCGGATTTTTATTCGGGTCGGGTCTATCAAATGCTAACAAAAAGAATTAATTTATGTTCGTTATTAAATATAAAAAGGTTTTCGTTTTAATCTCAGTTTGTCTTGTGGCTCTGTCTCTTGCTTCAATATTTATTTTTGGTTTAAAATTCGGTATTGATTTTAAGGGGGGTGCTCAGATGGAAGTAACTTTTGCTGGTACTCGCCCAGAGCAAGCACTTGTGAAAGATGAACTTTCAAAGCTTTCTCTAGGAGAATCACTTGTCCAGCCTACAGGCACAGATGGTTACAGTATCAAGACTCGCGCACTATCAGAATCTGAAAGATTGAGTGTAGTAACTGCACTAGGTAAAGATGCTACAGAAAAGTCTTTTAGTTCTATTGGTCCATCAGTCGGTGCTGAGCTTGCTCGCAAGTCTATGATCACATTTATACTTGTATCACTTGGAATTATTTTCTTCATTGCGTTTTCATTCCGTAAAGTTTCAAAGCCTATTTCTTCTTGGAAATACGGACTCATTGCCATCGGTACACTTATTCATGATATCCTAATTCCAGTTGGAGTATTCGTTATCCTAAGTAAGATGTTTGGTGCTGAGGTTGATACACTCTTTGTGGTTGCGATTCTTACAATCCTTGGACTTTCAGTATCAGACACTATAGTGGTATTCGATCGTATTCGTGAGAATCTACGCGGTGGTCACTATAAGACTTTTGAAGAAGCAGTAGGGAAGAGCCTAGAGCAAGTATACACTCGCTCTATCGCTACATCACTCACTGTTATCCTAGCCTTACTTTCACTAGTATTTTGGGGTCCTGAGTCTACTCGCAATTTCTCACTAATGCTTACAGCTGGTATGTTCTTTGGAACATATTCATCTATATTCCTAGCATCACCACTTCTTATTTTTGCTAAAGATTGGCAGGAAAAGAGATCAAAATAAGCGTAATTTTAAGGCTTATAGAAACCCCAAACAAATTTCTTGCTTGGGGTTTCTTATGTTATAATTTGCTTATAGATGCTAGAAATATCTTATTTAATAATTTAACTAATTAATTTATGTTTATATATATAATTTTAGGTATAATACTTGTTTTGGTTATTTGGTTCGTTGCTAAATACAATGGATTTGTTTCTCTTATTAATCGTGCGAAGGAGGCTTGGGCAGATATTGATGTTCAACTAAAGCGCCGTTATGACCTTATCCCAAACCTAGTAAACACAGTGAAGGGATATGCTACTCACGAATCAAGTGCATTTGAAAATGTCACAAAGGCTCGTGCTGCTGCAATGGGTGCGCAGACTCCAGAGCAAAAAGGAGAAGCGGAGAACATGCTTTCAGGCACACTTAAATCACTCTTTGCTATTTCAGAAGCATATCCAGAACTTAAGGCAAATACAAACTTCATGGCACTACAAACTGAGCTTTCAGATACAGAGAACAAAATCCAAGCTGCAAGAAGATTTTATAATGGTAATGTTCGTGATCTAAACACAAGCATCGAGCAGTTCCCAGGTAATGTAATTGCAGGAATATTTAAGTTTGCAAAAATGGAATTCTTCCAGCTCGAAGAAGGTAGCGCAGAAAAGAATCCCGTAGAAGTGAAGTTTTAGTTTTTAAATGGCAACGATTTATACCGAACAGTCGAATAATGTAAGAAAAACATGGTTACTTATGACCTTGTTTTTCGGTATTGTTATTGCTCTCGGATATGTTTTCGCACAGGTTTATAATAACCCCGGCATACTCTATATTTTTATAATATTTAGTATCGGGATGAACATCGCCGGATACTGGTTCTCAGACAAGATTGCCCTTTCTATTGCAGGAGCAAAGCCTGTAACTCGCGAGGAATATTTCGATCTTTATAATGCGGTGGAGAATCTCTCGATTACAGCAGGCCTCCCAATGCCGAAAATTTATGTGATAGCCGATCAAGCCCCAAACGCTTTCGCGACAGGTCGCGATAAAGAACACGCAGTGGTAGCAGCAACGACTGGGCTACTTGCTATAATGAATAAATCAGAGCTTGAAGGTGTGATCGCTCACGAGCTTTCACACATAGGCAACCGTGACATGCTAGTGTCCACAGTAGCAGTAGTGCTTGTAGGGTTCGTTGCTATAGTTTCAGATATGTTTATGCGTATGTCTTTCTTCGGAGGGCGCCGAGATGGTGATAGAGAGGGTGGAGGACTTATTGTAATTATAGGCATACTTATTTCAATTCTTGCGCCTATTGCTGCGAAGCTCATACAGCTTAGTATTTCACGCAAACGTGAGTACTTAGCCGATGCTTCTGGTTCGCTCCTTACTCGCTATCCTGAGGGCTTAGCAACAGCGCTAGAGAAGCTCCGTGATTATAGCCGCCCTATGGCTCGCCAGTCCACAGCTATCGCACACCTCTATATATCAAACCCATTTGGAGAGGGAAGTAAATTTGGGAAAAAGGTAGGGAATATGTTCTCGACCCACCCACCGCTAGAAGATAGAATTAGAATTTTAAGAGGACTGTAGTATAATAGGTATAGATGAATCCCGATAGAAATTTTACATATTTACTAGGTTTCTATGTGGTTTATCAATAAAAAATAGGTAGTATTTAAAAAATTATTAATTAAAAAATTTCACACGGGATGAATATATTTAAACAAATACAAAAGAGTATCTTTGGACCAGACTACTACAAGTCCACCGTATTGACCCAGCCATTTATCGCATCTTTCAAATACTTAATAAAAGTTATATTACTTGCATCACTTGTGGGTATTATAGTTTTTGCTTTTGGTGTGCCATCGTTTTATACCACAGTTAAAAAAATGGTGAATACTGAGATTACAAATTTCCCTGATGACCTGACAATATCCATAAAGAATGGGATAGCATCAGTAAATAAGCCAGAACCATATTCACTTAAATTGGCAAATAAAATAGAAGAAAAGGATGAGGCAAAGAATCCAGTCAATATTCTAGTAGTAGACACCACAAAAGATTTCAGCTTAAATACTTTCGCTGCATATAATACTATAGTGCTTATTACAAAAACAGATTTAGTAATGCCAAAGGACGATAAGGGTTCACTACAGACTGTGCCACTTTCTAAATTCGGTAATGCAGAAATAAATAAATCTTTCCTATCGGCCATAGAATCAAAATTAATTAAATTTTTCCCAGTTATAATTCTTTTTGTTATGATCTTTATGTATATAGGATTATTTATTGGTTTTTTCATTTCCACAATGTTTATGCTTCTTATTTACGCATTTGCCATTTGGTTACTTGCTAAAATAAAAGGTGATAAAGAATTCAATTACAAAAATGCGTACAAAGTGGGAATGCATGCAACAACAATTTTAATCATATTTACACTACTTAGTGTTTTTGTTCCAGTACTCAGTAAATTCTTAATTAGATTGGTAGGTATACTCATAATTACATATATAAACTTGTATCCTAGTGGTCAGCCTGAGGTAAAGGTAGAGGCTCAAGCGTAATAAAAAATATTTGTAAAATAAGGGCTTTTCGGCTAAGATATAGCCAGATGTTCTTTCCATGCGTGAGCTTTATATTTATATTAAGCTCATACAGAGCTCTCCGGTGCAAATCGGAGAGCATGGAGACGTCGCATAGCGGTCTAGTGCGCTGCCTTGGAAAGGCAGTAAGGTGTCAAAGCCTTCGGAGGTTCAAATCCTCTCGTCTCCTCAGGAGTAATAAACGTAGTTTATTAAGAGGATTTGAAGACCTTGAGTATATCGCACGGAACACAGTGAGTACGATACGAAAGGTGTACAGAATCTGTAAGATTCAAAATTCCTCTCGTATCCTTTTTAAAATTATTTATGCCAAATCAAAAAAGTGAATGGGAAAGAGAATATAAGAATCCTTTGTTTGTAACGAAGGGTAGTGAACCGCAAGCCGACACTTTGCGCTTTTTGAAGTATTTGAAAAAGGAAGAGAAGTTTCGTGTGGAAGATAGAGTAGTGCTTGATCTTGGTTGTGGAACTGGTAGGAATTCGAATTACATTGCAGATAAAGGAAATACTGTGATCGGAATTGAAATTTCTTTAACTGCTCTTGAAATAGCAAAAGCTCGTGCAAAAGAAATGGGTGCAGTCGTGGACTACAGGCTCGGAGATATAGGAATGCCGTATGCTATAGAAGACAAGGCAGTCGATGTGATCATCGATGTCACAGCTTCAAACTCTCTCGATGAAGCTGGTCGGGAAGTATATCTTTCTGAAATGAATCGCGTACTTAAAGATGATGGATATATCTTTGTGCGTGCACTTTGCAAAGATGGCAATAAAAATGTGAAGGCACTTCTTGCTAGCGATCCTGGGCGCGAGAAGGACACATATGTGCTAAGGAAGCTCGGCTTAGTAGAGAGAGTTTTCAGTAGGGAAGATATCACAGAGTTATATGGTAAATATTTTAAAATAATTAAGCTAGAGAAAAAGTCTGGCTACACTACATACGATGACCGCATATACAAGCGTGATTATTTCATAATGTACTTAAAGAAAAATGGCAATAATTAAAAAAAAATTTGAAATAGAAAAAGTAACAAAAGCATGCCAGGCGACTGACAAAATTTTCACTAAAATAATACATAGGACGGACCTATGTATTATTACAGAGATTGAGCTTCGGGATTTTATTTTGGAAGAAATAAAAAAGGCTGGCTTAAGGCCGAGCTTCCCACCGATAGTCACAAGCGGGAAAACCGCGGGTAGTGAGATCCACCCCGATCCAACGAAGAATAAGCTCAAGGGTTTCGTGATAATAGACTTCGGTGTAATTTACGAGAGATTTATGTCAGACATGACTCGCACGATATATATCGGCACTCCAAGTAAGGAAGAGAAAGAAATTTATAATAAATTACTTTCAGTACAGAAAGAATGTGTGAAGTTGTCTCGCGAAGGCACAGTCGCGGGACTTCTTGATGCGCAGGCCCGTGCACTCTTAGGAAGCGAAAGGAAATATTTCATTCACACTCTTGGTCACGGTGTCGGCACGAAAATTCACGAGAATCCAAAAATATTTTATAAAGATACAAAATCAATTTTGAAGGAGGGGATGGTTATCACTATTGAGCCAGGCCTCTATGTGAAGGGTAAGTACGGTATGCGCATAGAAGACACTATAGTTATCACGAAAGCAGGCCCAAAAGTGCTCACAAAGTCAAATAAGGAATTAATTTCTATAAAATGCTAGAATAGGACTATATGGTAGATGTTGTAGAAAATAAGGCCAAATTTGATGATTTCCGGGCTAATTACCCAGTATTTTCCTATGATTCTTACTCATGGACTTTGAAAGGTAGTTTAATTACTCTTTCTTTTGTTTTTTCTTACTCTACGGAAAATACAGTAACCTCAACTATAGATATTAATCTTCCTGATTCAGTTTCTGAGGATTTAATAAGAATTAACGAGGATTATATTTTTCGAATCGGACTTATTGAGTCACTAAGTTATTGGAAGGCATATTGTTCACCAACTTTTAATATTAAATGTGGAAAATTAACTGAGTATGAAATAAACTGGTGGAAAAATATTTGGTACAGAGGTACTGGTGAATTTCGTTATTTAAATGGATTATTATCTGTGGACCAAAATGATTGGGTAGAAATTATTTGTTCTCTAAATATTAAAAAAGAAAATATAAGACATGCATTTAGCTCACTAAAAGGAAATCTTGTCGGTTTTACTGGTGGAAAGGATTCTTCTCTTACTCTTGGAATTTTAAATGATTCAGCAGAAGAAGATAACGAGATTTTCATGATCAACCCGAAGAGTTATATTGAAGATGTGCTTTGGGCTATTAGGTCCCACGATATTATTAGGACAACTGTTATAAGAAATATAAACCCAAAATTATTATTAATAAATGAGGAAGGCGCGTTAAATGGGCATACACCATTCTCTATTGTAGTAGCTTTTATTGGATTATTTACATCGAGTTTAAGAAATAAGGAATATTTTATTGTTTCAAATGAAGCAAGTGCTAATGAGCCGACTGTAAAAGGTACTGATATTAATCACCAATATTCAAAATCTTTTGAGTTTGAAAAGAGTTTAAGTGAGTATTTAAATACAATTTGGCCAGATGGGCCTAAATATTTTAGTTTTCTAAGGCCACTTACTGAAGTGGGAATAGTTTCATTACTTCCTAGATATGATTGGATGATGCGTTTTATATCCAGCTGCAATAAATCGTCAATGAAAAAACTCTGGTGTGGTGAATGTCCTAAATGCCTTTTTGCTTTTTTAATGTTTTCTGCTGTTTGGGATGTTAAATACGCTACCAGAATTATTGGAGTAAATATGTTTTATAATAGAGGCAATATGGAAACCTTGCTTGAGCTTACTGGACTTAAAAACACAAAACCCTTTGATTGTGTAGGGACTACTGGAGAATGCTTGGCCGCACTTTCTGAAATATATAAACGACCCGATTCATTAAATGAACAATTACTTGCTGAATTTTATAATGCACATAAAGATATCATTCCTGTATCTGGTACTTACTATAAGTATATGTGTGAATTTAATGAAAACTTATTACCACCAGAATTTTTAGAAATTATTAAAAAAGCACAAAAAATAATTTGCCATGAATAAAATTTGGGAAAATATAAAACAATACAAAAATATTTTAATCCTTGGTTTTGGCAAGGAGGGAGAGTCCTCTTACTCATACATTCGCCGCTACGCGGAAGACCAGCATATAAATATTGCAGATAAAAATGTAGAAGTTCAAAATTATAAAATCTTCGCGGGGGATAATAATATAGATTTCGTATTAGGCGAAAATTATTTAGAAAACCTAGAGAAGTATGATCTCATAATTAAGGCCCCAGGTTTGCCACTTACGCTTGAAACGATTTCAAAGCTTGGAGATAAATTAACTTCTCAAGCAGATTTGTTCCTTCGTGAATACAGTAAGCAGACTATAGGCATCACAGGCTCAAAAGGTAAGAGCACAACTACAACTTTCATTCATCATTTCCTTACGCTTTCAAATGTGGATGCACTTCTTGTAGGAAACATTGGCCTGCCACCATTTGAAGTTGAGAGTCGTATAAAGGATAGTACCGTAATAGTCTACGAGCTTTCTTCACATATGCTCCAAGGTGTTCGCACAAGTCCGCATATCTCACTACTACTTAACATTTTCCCTGAGCACTTAGATTACTATAAAGATATGGATAGTTATACTTTAGCGAAAGCCCAAATTTTCATTCATCAAAAGAGTGATGATATATTAATTGTAAGTGACGACAGTGGCGCAAAGGAATTGGTGGCAAAATATTCTCCGAAGTCCCACATTATAAATTGGGATTCTATTCCAGATAAAGATTTCGTTTTTGTGCCACAAGCATTCGCGGAAATTCCCAATCCAATTCGTGGCGAGCATATGCAGCATAATCTTATCTTCGGCGCAGTGGCTGCTTGCTACATGGGTGCAGATTCTGCACTCTTACTTCTTGCTTTTGATACTTTTGAATCATTGCCACACCGATTACAAGTCCTCGGAGAATATAAAGGAATTACATTTGTGAATGATTCTATCTCCACAATTCCTGAGGCTACTCTTGCCGCTCTTAAAGCATTTCCGGAAACAAACATTTTGATCGTAGGTGGTCAGTATCGTAATGTGCATTTTGATAATCTAGTAGAAAAAATATCACAAATGCCAGAGCTATATGTATTTTGCATTGATGAATCCGGTAAGATAATCTTTGATGCTCTAGAGAATATTCACACGGATAATGTGCACCATAGATATTTTGAAAATTTGGAATTAGCCACAAAAGCCTGCTTTGAAACACTTACAAATGGGGGAGGTACAGTAGTGCTCTCTCCAGCAGCGGCAAGCTTTAATCAATACAAGAATTTTGAAGAGCGCGGTCATGCATTTTTAGAATATATTAAAAAATTTGCGGTATAATATTCTTATGAATGACAATGAATTTAAGTCAGAATATAACAAACTAAACAAAGCCCAAAAGGATGCTGTGGAGGCCACAGAAGGGCCTACAATGGTGGTAGCAGGGCCTGGTACTGGGAAGACGCAAGTATTAGCACTCCGTATTGCAAACATACTCACAAAAGGCCTATCTGAAGCCGATGGTATTTTGTGTCTTACCTTTACGAATTCTGGTGTGCATGAGATGAAGAAGCGTTTGGAGAGCTATATAGGAAATAGCGCTTCCGATGTGCACATTTCCACATTTCATGCTTTTGCAATCGAAATCGTAGAGAAGAATTATGAACTCTTAGATTTTGCTAAAGTCCCAGAGCTCCTCACTGAGGATCAGTCTGTTTTCTTAGTAGATGAAATTCTTCACGACAATGAATGGGATTACATTCGCCCACGCACAAATCCTTCCATGTACTTCAGTGAGCTCAAGCAGCTCATCTCACTTCTTAAGAGAGTAGGAATGAAGCCTGAAGAATTTCTTATTGAAGTTGATTGTGATATTAAAAGTTTGAAGGAAGATCCAGAAAGTATTTCTTCTCGTGGTGAGAGTAAAGGTCAATTGAAAAAGGAAGTAGAGAAAAAGATTGAGTCACTGTCTCGCACTCGCGAAGTGGTGGAATTTTATCGTATTTACGAAGAGAAGAAAAAGGATTTGATGTTCATGGATTATGATGATGTCTTAGAATGTGCGGTAAAGCTAGTGGAAAATTATCCCGATGTGGCTTCGGATATAAAAGAGGATTACTTGTATGTACTAGTGGATGAGCATCAAGATTCAAGTAAAATTCAAAACAGATTCCTAAAGGCAGTTTGGAAAGACGAGGAACAACCAAACATATTTGTAGTGGGAGATGACCGCCAGCTTATCTATGGATTCTCCGGTGCACATATTGATTATTTTACAGACTTTGAGACAGATTTTGGTAAGGCTAAAAAGATTACTCTTACTGAAAATTACCGTTCGACTGCTCCAATTCTTGCTTTGGCTGATGAACTACTTGAGAGCTCCCTTGCTGATGGCAAATTGAATAGCAATATTGATGGGAATGAAAAGATAAATCTAAATGAATATAGTTTCCCTCGCGATGAGATCATCGGTGCCGGACTATATTTTAAAGCAAAGATTGAAAGTGGTGTAAAGCCCGAAGAGTGTGCACTTCTTGTGCCAAAGAATCATCATGTGCGCACTGCTATGCAAATACTGAAAGACATGGGGCTACCAGTCTCTATGGGCAAGTCAGTATCTCTTTGGAGCGCGAAAGAATCTGAAAGTTTATATAGGATATTAAATATTGTGAGTGACCCGATGAATTCTGTGCTACTCTGTGAGTCACTTCTCGACAGTACATCTGGGGTAATTCCGCTCGACGCTCATAAATTCTTAAAGACTTTAAAACCAGATAAATTAACTATCGATGATTTGATTGCTCATGGAAAGGGTGACGGGCTTTTCGCTGGAGGAAGTGATATAGCCCTCTGGGGAAAGAATTTGAAAAATTGGGTGGATACACTAACTGCTGAGAAAATCTCACATACAGTGGCAGAAATAGGCAATGAACTTCTTATATATAAATCAAAAGATCACGAAACTCTGCTTTGTAATGTGGAAGTTGTGCGTAGCTTTATTCACCTTGCACTTTCATTTGAGGCTAAGCACCTAAATGCAAAAATAAAAGATTTCTTAAATTATATCGACCGCTTGAAGGATTATGGCAATCACATCGAGCTTGCAACTTTTGCCAATACTGGTGGGGTGGAAGTGATGACACTTCACAAATCTAAAGGTCAGCAATTTGAGTGCGTTTGGATAGGGCATATGAATGAGGAAACCCTAATGAGTGAGAAAAAGGGTGGCTTCACTCTCCCCGAGAAAGTGAAAATGCATATGAATGAGCGTAGCGTGGAAGAAGCCAAGAGGGAGCTCTATGTGGCGATCACTCGCGCGAAGGAGTTCTGTACTATTTCATACTCGCGTGAGAATCTGACGGGTGGGGAGCTTGAGCTCGCACAAATTATAAATGAGCTTGATAAAAATCATTTCAATATAAAATCTGCAGATGTTACAGAGAGCGAGATACTCACGAAGAATGGACCAAAGGTTTATACAGAGATTGTGACAGAGGAACAAAAAGATATGCTTATTAATCTGACCGACTTCGTGAAGGGTCATTATATGGAGACGAAAGTTTCCGTCACACTGCTCAATAACTTTTTTGAATGTGCTTGGAAGTGGTATTTCCGTAATTTCTTGAAGCTACCAGAAGTGAAGGGCACTTCGCTTGCTCTTGGCTCTACCGTGCACAGTACTATTGAATATATTCTTAAAGAAAATAAATTACCAAAAGAAGCTGACATAAAAGAGAAAATTAAATACGAATTGCAAAAGGAAGGTGTAAATGACGAAAAGGAATTAAAGAAATTATTTACGGATGCATATAAAGCCGTTGATTTCTGGGTGGAGAATTATTATAAGAGTTTGGCAAAGGATCACGATTCAGAAAAGTCACTTCAATTCCGCGATGAGAGATATTCTGAGCTACTTATATACGGCAAGCTCGACCTTACTGAAAGATTCCCGGACTCTACAATGACGATTACAGATTTCAAAACCGGCAAATCAAAAACAAAAAACGAAATTGAAAAGATGGATGATGACGGCAAGCTCTCAAGCTTCATGCGCCAGCTCGCTATGTATTCGTACTTGGTAAAAGGCGCCGAGAAGGGTAAGGATGTGACAGTTTCAAGACTTCTTTTCCTTGAGGCCAAAGACGGAGATAATAATGCGATATATAGCACTCATGTAGGTGAGGAAGAGATTGACCTACTTATAAAGGATATAAAAGAATATAGAGAATCACTCTTAGGTGCTAACTGGGTCAGCCGTGAGTGCCATTTTAAGCCTTGGGGAGGTACTTCTGAAGAGTGCCCATACTGCAAATTGGGAGAGAAAATTTTTAAAGATTAGTAATAGTGATATAATAAATATATGATACACACAATAATCCATGGGCATAGTGTCTCTTACGATGATAGTAAGCATCATGACAGAATTCATCATGCTGCTCATTACTTAGAGTATGGTTTGTCTGCAGAAGAGTCTGAAGTATTTTTCAAAGACGCGAAGTCAAAGGAAGGTTCTGGTGAGTCTACTCATTTCGAGGATGATACTCACACAAACTGCCGTCTTGTAAGGCACGATGGGGAATATCTTATCTCTATTAGAGAATAGTTTCCTAAATTATAAAGACTTTCAAAAAGCCCTAAAAAAGGGTATATTTAAGCTATGGAAAATAAGGATATGAAAGGAACTCTGCACCCCCTCACACTGCTTGCTAGTGAGGCGTATAATGTCTTTGCCGGCCTTGGATTTGAGGTAGCAAATGGTCCTGAACTTGAAACGACATGGTATAACTTTGATGCACTTAATGTACCGAAGGATCACCCCGCACGGGATATGCAGGATACTTTTTATATTAAAGGAGCTGATACTGTGCTTCGTACTCATGCTACTAATACTTCAGCACATATGTTAAAAAAAATGGCAGAAGAAGAAATGAAAGAAGGTGCATTTATCTCTATCGGAAAAGTTTTCAGAAATGAATCAACAGACGCCACTCACGAAATGCAATTTTTCCAAATCGATGGATGTATGATCGGTGAGAATATAAATATTTCTCATATGAAAGGAATCTTAATTGAATTTTATAAAAAAGTTCTTGGTGAAAATGTGGAAATAGAATTCAGACCAAGCTTCTTTCCATTCACTGAGCCATCTGTGGAAGTGCATGCGAAATTTAATGGGCGTTGGCTTGAGATGATGGGCGGAGGAATGATTCATCCGAATGTGCTTAAAAACGCCGGCCTCGACCCCGCGAAAGTCCAGGGCTTTGCTTTCGGTGGAGGACTTGATCGCATCGCAATGATACGCTGGAATATTCCCGATGTTCGTTTATTTTACCAAGGTGACTTACGCATCAATCAATTTTAATATATGAAAATTTCTTACAATTGGCTTAAATGGTATGTGCCTGAAGTGTGTGAAGCTGAGAAGCTCGCGGATGTTTTTACTTACCACCTTACAGAAGTGGAAGGAGTAGAGAGTCTAGCAGATGGCGATAAAATTTTTGATTTAAATATTTTACCAAACAGGGCGCATGATTTGCTATCACACCACGGAGTGGCGAAGGAAGTGGCAGGGCAACTTGGAATTAAATATAATGATCCATCAGTAATGTATAAAGTTCCTAAGGTCACGAACCCCGAAGGAAAGAGTACTTCTGACGGGGCAGGTCTAAAAATTGAAATCAGTACTCCAAATTGTCGCCGTTATATGGGGCGTATAATTCGAAATGTGAAAGTGGGTCCTAGTCCTGACTGGGTGGTGAAGCATTTAGAATCTATAGGGCAAAGAAGTATAAACAATATCGTGGATGCCACAAATATCGTAATGTATGATTGCGGTCAGCCATGCCATGCTTATGATTTAGCGAAACTTGCTGATGAAAAAATCGTAATCAGAAATGCAAATGATGGTGAAGAGCTTCCAGTTGTTGGCAGAGAAAAAGTTGTGGCGAAGTTAAAAGAAAGTGACTTGGTTATTACAGACGGCACGAAGAGTCTTGCACTTGCTGGTGTGAAGGGAGGGCTTGATTCTGGCATAAGTGAAAGTACTACAGATGTAGTGCTTGAAATTGCAAGCTTCGATCCAGCGACGGTCCGCAAAACTGCCCGCAGACTCAGCCTACTTTCAGATTCTGCAAAGCGTTTCGAGAATGATTTATCTTCTACACATGGAGACTTCGGTATGCTTGAGCTCACAGGGCTCTTTATGGAAATGTTCCCGGATGCTGTTTATGAAGAAATAGTAGATGTGTATCCTATAAAACAAGAAGAGAGTAAGGTTACTTTCACTACAGAGATGGTGAATAGGAAGCTCGGAAGTAGTATTGCAGATGAAGACATAGAGAAAATACTTAAAAATTATTCTTATGTATACGAAAATAAGGGAGGTACTTTTATAGTTACTGCACCAGCACTTCGTCTTGATATTCAAATTCCAGAAGACATGGTGGAAGAAATTGGCAGAGTTTATGGCTACGATAAAATTGCCGGCACAATTCCCCAGATAGAGTCTAAATCTCTATCTGAGAATTCAGAATACGCGAAAATTCTCGCAGTGCGCAATAATTTGACAGAAAAAGGCTATAGAGAAGTAATGACATATGTATTCGCAAATAAAGGTGAAGTGGAAGTTCTTGCTTCTGCCTCAGATAAGAATTTCCTCCGCACAAATCTTACAGATGCAATTATGAAGTCTTATGAAATGAACAAATTAAACGCACCGTTACTTTCTCTTGATGAAGTGAAAATTTTTGAAATCGGAAATGTATTCACAAAAAATGGTGAAGAATTGCACGTCGCGTATGCGGATAAGAAAGGAGTGAAAGAAATGAAACTAGATGAATTCGTAGCACAAGCAGGGAGCGAATTTTCACGGTCTGGCCTGCCTGAGGGTGTAAGCCCGACTGGACAGGAGATCCGAGGACCTGAAAATTCATTTTCTAATGAAGTGAAATTCAATATGTGGTCACCGTTTCCATTCATCACTCGTGACATTTCTGTGTGGGTACCAGAGGGGACTGATGTGAAAGTTCTTGAGGATATATACACAAAAAATGGTGGAGACTTACTCATAAATGCTCCGCGCCTTGTGGATAAATTTACTAAAGAAAACCGCACTTCTTACGCCTACAGACTCGTTTTCCAAGCCAAAAACCGCACACTTACAGATGAAGAAGTAACTAAAATAATGGAGACAATAAATACAGAAATTCTATCTAAGGGAGAATTTGAGATAAGATAGTTATCCACTTATAATATAAGCTTTTTTGCTGTTTTTAAATATTTTTTTGCGCTATAATACAGTTGTATAGTGGGTATATTGTATTATCATAAATGAAACAAATATTTAATAATAAAAAAATTCAAAAAGTATTACAAATTGCCTACACGCACAGATTACTTCTGGCCTCTTTTGTATTCTTTTTCCTATTCTCATTTGTTGTGAGAGTTTTCGCTTCGCCACTCTATAATGCTGGTGATACTTTAGACCCTGCATGTGCTCCTGGAACAGTAGATTGTACTGTTCAGATTATTCCCGCGCTTACGACAGGTTCAGTAGTATTTTCTAATGGAACTACACTTGCTCAAGACAATACAAATTTCTTTTGGGATGATACAGCAAATCAACTCTATTCAAAATTCACTAAAACAGATGTTACAGAATATCCAAACAGTAGTTTTGTAAAAGTCTATAATGCATTACCAAATAACACATATGGTTCGTATGTTGCTATCGGTAAAAATTTATTCTCTGGAGCAGCAGCACAAACACCACTTCTTAGTCCCACAGATTCTACTAACCTTCCAGGTGGAGTAATTGTTGGGGAAAATATTCTTTCGTCCTTAACTTCAGTTTGGGGAATAGCAAAAAGTGTATACATTGGAAATACTATTTTTAGTAGTATGAATGCAGACCCAACTTATAACGTTGCGGTTGGATACAATATCGGTGGTACAAGTGAACAAAACCAAGGTGTATTTATTGGGGCTGATGTATTAGCAAACAGTACTGCAACATATGGATATAGCGCCACTACTGGCCATCAAAATGTTGCTATAGGTAGGCAGTCGATGTATGCAGCGAGTCAGGGACGCAATACAGCTGTTGGAGTATTGGCACTAGCCAAACTTTCAACAGGATCTCTTAATACTGCTATTGGACGAGGTGCCGGTAACGATGCTACAAATGGTCCAGCATCTGCATTATCAGGAAGTAGTAATACTTTTTTAGGAGCTCATACGACTTGGACTGTTGGTGGTATTAGTAATGCAACAGCTGTAGGTGCCGGCACAACTCTATCTCAAAGCAACACTGTTATTTTAGGTAATGGTGCAAATGTCGGTATAGGTACTTCTGCTCCCGCAGAACTTTTGTCTCTTGGCAGTGCTGGAACGACTCTAGGAGTTTTATCTTTAGCAGGTAGCACTTCAGGAAAAGTCATAATTCAACCAGCAGTTACTGCGGGTTCTTGGACGATGACACTCCCAGATAATGCTGGGACAAATACTTATGTACTTCAGACTAATGGTAGTGGTGTAACTTCTTGGGTATCACCTGGAAGTGGATCAGGTTGGGCACTAACTGGTAATACGGGCACAACTCCCGGCACAAATTTTGTAGGTACGACAGATGCTCAAGATTTAATTTTTAAAACTAACGGAGCTCAAACAGGAAAAATAACTGCAGCTGGTACTGCCATTCATTTTGGACTTAATGCTGGAGGAAGTAGTGGTTCGACTACTGATACAAACTTTTTTGGTCAGACTGCAGGTCATGGTGCTTCAGGTGCATCAAGTTCAAACTTTATAGGAGCGTATGCTGGTAATGGTGCAACTAGCGCTTCAAACTCAAACTTCTTTGGGCAAAATGCAGGTTTAAATGCAGTTAGCGCTTCAAACTCAAACTTCTTTGGCCAGTCTGCTGGTAGTGGTGCAAGTAATGCTGCCAACTCAACATTCATTGGGCACAATGCAGGTATAAATGATACAGTCACTAATTCAAGTGGTCATTCATCTATCCTTATAGGTGACTACACTCGTACTGGTGGTTTTTCCGATAGCATTTTACTTGGTTCTGGGGTATTAGCCACTCCAATTGCTAATACAAAAGCTCATCAATTTATGCTTGCAGATCATATTACCGATGTAAGGTGGAGAGGAATAGAATATACACTTCCTTCGCTTCAAGGCGGAGTAGGGGAAGTTCTAACGAACAATGGAACTGGTGGTCTATCTTGGGCATTACCTGGTGGTGGTTCAGGTTGGGCGCTAACTGGTAATGCCAGCACTACACCAGGCACAAATTTTGTAGGTACGACAGATGCTCAAGATTTAATTTTTAAAACTAATGGAGCTCAAACAGGAAAAATAACTGCAGCTGGTACTGCTATTCATTTTGGACTTAATGCTGGAGGAAGTAGTGGTTCTGTAAATAATACAAACTTTTTTGGTAGTGCTGCAGGTTTTGGAACAACAACTTCTGCTAACTCAAACTTTTTTGGAAATAATTCAGGATATAATGCTACAAATGCTGCGGAGTCAAACTTTTTTGGTCAAGGAGCAGGAACAGCTGCTGTTAATTCAAATAATTCAAATTTCTTTGGTACAGCAGCTGGTTATCTTGCTTCGGATGCTGCGAATTCAAACTTCTTTGGTTCATATGCTGGTTATAATTCTACAAACAGTAGTTATTCAAACTTTTTTGGTTTTCAAGCGGGAAAAAGTGCTACCAATGCTGCCAACTCAACATTCATTGGGCATAATGCCGGCATAAATGATACAGTTAATAACACATCAAACGATGATTCATCTATACTTATTGGTAACTATACTGGTACTGGTGGTTTTTCAAATAGCATTTTACTTGGTTCTGGGGTATTAGCCACTCCAATAGCTAATACAAAAGCTCATCAATTTATGCTTGCAGATCATATTACCGATGTAAGGTGGAGAGGAATAGAATATACACTTCCTTCGCTTCAAGGCGGAGTAGGGGAAGTTCTATCAAACAATGGTTCTGGTGTTTTATCTTGGGCAGCTATTGGAAACTATGTTCCAACTTCCCGTAATCTAACAATAAATGGAACTACTCATGATTTATCTTTAGATGCTACTTGGACAACATATACACTTCCAACATTAACATTAGGTTCCGTTTTATTTTCAAATGGTACTGACATCACACAAGATAATACAAATTTCTACTGGGATGATACAAATAATAGATTAGGTGTAGGTGCAACTCCGACAACCTACACTCTCGAAGTTGGTAGTTCGTCTGTCACTGGTATTGTCGCTCTATTTACCAATAGCTCTGGTTATTGTGATATTAATCCTATTACAACTTCTTTAAATTGTACTTCAGATATAAATCTTAAAAAGAATATAAATAAACTCTTTGATAATTCTTCATTTAATTTAGACACAAGTCTTACTGTAGGTAATACTACTTTAGACACACTTATGAAACTCACCCCAGTACAATATAATTGGAAAAATGAAACAGATTCCAATAATAAGCACCCTGGTTTTATTGCTCAAGATGTAGAACAACTATTTCCACTTCTAGTAGTCACTGACAGTAAAACTGGAATTAAAAGTTTGAACACTACAGGTCTTACACCATACATCGTAGAATCTATTCAAGAATTGAATTTGAAAGTTACACCACTGTCGTCACTCGATACTACCGCTAATGGCTCACTTGGTTCGCTTATTGTTCAATTCCTTACTGATAGTGCAAATAATATTCAAAATATATTTACAAATAGAATTACTACAAAAGAAATTTGTATAGACGAAAATACCTGTCTAACAGAACAAGATATCCGAGATTTAATAAATACTGCGCATAATGGTTCGAGTAGTAGTTCTGGAAGTTCAAGTGGAAGTGGTTCTGGAGATGGGGTAGGTACGGGTGATAGTAATACAGGTTCAGGTAGTGGAGCTATTGGAGACAGTACTGTTGATGATAGTAGTGGTACTCCCGCGGGTGGTTCAGGGCCTGTAGATGATGGTAGTAAGCCACAATCAGACCTAAATATTAATTTAGATACACCTTATGTAGATCCTAGCACGCTTATTATCGAAGAAATTCCAGTAAATTAGAATATTCAAAAATTTCTCAGCATCATCTTCAAATATAGTGCTAAATAACTCAATAATATATTAAATTCTATCGAATAATTTAAGAAAATAATTAACAAAAAAAGGGGATACTTTTCCACCCTTTTTTTTGCTGTATTTAACTTCAAAATGCTATAATGGTGTTGTATATTGGGTGTTTTGTAACCAAACGAATGAAAAAATTATTAACAAATAAAAAAATACAAAAGTTGAGTGAAATGGCTTATACCCACCGACTACTTTTAGCCTCTTTTGTCTTCTTTTTCTTGTTCTCAATTACTGTTCGAGTTTTCGCTTCACCACTATACAATCCTGGTGATACTTTGGACCCAACTTGTGCTCCTGGAACGGTAGATTGTACTGTTCAGATTATTCCAGATCAAACAAGTAATTCCGGAAAGTTTTTGACAACAAATGGAAGTACTGTGTCTTGGGATACTATTGCACAAAACACTTTTTCAACTGGACTTACAAATACATCTGGTACTGTAACAAACGACCTTTCTACTGGTATAACAGGTGGGCAAGATATTTATGGTGGAGTTGATGCTGGCGACACATTAACTTTAAATTCAACAACTAATGCAACTAAAGGTAAAATAATATTTGGCATTAGTGCGTACGACGAAGTTAATAACAGACTTGGCATAGGTACAACCACACCGCAAGTTGCTTTAGATGTTACAAGTTTTGACGACGGTGTATACGGTAGGTTTCAAGCACGTTCAGGTACATACCAAGCTGCATTTACTTTTAACAATGGCCTACAAGAAGTTTGGTTTTTTGGAAAACAAACAGACGACTCGTTTATAGTTTACGACTCTGTTGCACATAAATATAAATTCAGAATTGTAAGTAATGGCGCAATCAGGCTTGGAGAAGATGGAACTACAAACGTTACAATTGGTTCCACTACTACAACATCGATGTTTAACGTGGGTACTAGTGCAGGTTTTCGAGTTAATTCTACTGGGGCTGTAGTTGCAGCTACTGGCATAACTTCATCGGGCACTATAAATTTTTCAGGCTTAACTGCAAGCACTGCCCTAGCTACAGATGCATCTAAAAACCTTGTTTCTAGTGCAACTACATCTACTGAACTTGGTTACCTTTCAGGTGTTACATCGGCAATACAAACACAACTAAATACCAAAGGCACATTTACACTGCCGTCACTTACAACGGGTTCAGTATTGTTTTCTAATGGTACAACAACAGCCCAAGACAATACAAATTTGTTTTGGGACGATACAACAAACAGGTTAGGCATAGGTACTGCCAGCCCTTCTGCATTTATGCATGTTTTGGGTATAACCGAACAACTACGTTTGGGTTATGACGCTTCTAACTACCTTTCTACTACAATAAGTTCTACTGGCTCAGCAACACTTGCGCTAACCGGCACAAGTCCTACACTTAGTTTTAGTCAGGCTGTAGGTATAGGCGGTGTTACACCGTCAGTAAATTCATATTTATCTATACCACGAGCACAAACAGCATCATCTAACTACGGGTTGATTTCTATAGGAAACGGGGCATTCGATGGTTCTACATCTGGTAAATTTGCTGGAGTTTCTACGGGTACTGTTATGGCAATAAACTTGGCAACTGGTTCAGTCGGGCACCTTGCTGATTTTCAGGTAGGAGGTGCAGAAAAGTTCAGTGTTAATTACGACGGACTAACATCTGCAACAAGTTACAGAACTTCTACAGGAGGTTTTCAGTTTGCAGATAGTTCAGCAGGTTACGAATGGCAACTAAAATCTGTTAACCGACTACTTACACTAAAAGCAGACCATACAAACAGCGGCCCATCATATAGTAATACATTGATGAGTTTTGATAATGCTACTTTAAAAGTAGGTATAGGTGTGGCCGATGCTGTTGTGCCCTCAGCTAAATTACATATTATATCAACAGCAGAACAGTTAAGAGTTGGGTATAACCAAACTAACTATGTTTCGTTTACTACTGGTAGTACGGGTTCTACAACTTTTGCACTCACAGGCACAAGTCCGACATTTAATTTTTCAAATAATGTTGGCATATCTTGTGCCGATGCAGACCATTTGTTAGAAATAGGTGGTACAGGCACCGGCTGTAACACTGGGGCAGGTTCGTATTTAAATGCAGCCGGCGACACTACTTTTACTGCAAACTCATCACGTGTTTGGAAAGACAATATTACAACAGTTGAAAAAGAAAACATACTTGACCTTATAGCGTCTACACCAGTGCGCAGATACGACTGGAAACCAGAATACTGTGACGGCCCACAGTGTTTAAATAAAATTGGTTTTATTGCAGAAGAATTTTACCCAGTATTAGAACACGGCGACAACCAGCACGTTAACGGACAGGACGTGTCTATGGCAGAATGGCTCGGACTTCAAAAGTTGATATTAGTAACAAAAAATATGGATTTAAAGATACAAGGATTGAGTTCTCTAGATACAGAAACATCAGGTACTTTCGGTTATATGATAAAGACCTTCTTAGCAGATGCTGGGAATATGTTAGAGGAAATATTTACAAAGAAAATTCATACTGAACAAATTTGTGTGAAAAAGGCAGATGGCTCAGAATTCTGTGCAAATGGTGACCAGCTTGAAAGTGCTATAAATGGCAGTAGTTCGGCGTCATCTAGTGGGGGATCGACACCACCACCGAATCCAGACCCAACTCCAGATCCTACACCCGACGTCATACCACTATCCGACCCAACTCCCGATATAATCCCACCACCAGACCCTACCGCTCCAGCACCCGACCCCGCACCCGCACCAGATCCATCTCCTGCTATATAATATCCTGCCTAGGTCGGACCTAGTCTAGTATTTAATATTAAAAATATTCTAAATGGCGCAAGAACAGTTCTTGCGCCACTGTAATAAATAATATAAATTGATAAAATATAAATATGCTTAGGATTGATCCATTTATAAATGGTGAATATTATCATATCTACAATCGTGGATATTTTGCTATCTTACTTATTTTAGTTATGTGGCAATTAGTCTCATTCATTCAAAAAAGAAATTCAAAAAATTTAATTCAAAATTAAATACAGGTTTTATTGACAAATGGAGCGATTTTGGCTAGATTGAGTGAAAATATGTATAAATTATGGCTAAAAGAGTTAAGACCAAAAGGAAGCTTGCAAAGAAAAAGAATACTGGAGAATTAAAATTTTCCTATATCTTAATTGCAATGTTACTGGGTTTGGTTTTGGCAATTTGGCTTTATATCAAACTTCACTAATTGGCTCAATCTTTACTGATTGGGCTTTTTTGTTTTCAAGTAATGTTTAATTTTTTATTGTCATATTCGTACGAATGGGTAAATGGTTTAGGTCAAAATTTTAAAAAACCGAAGGCTACTTGGGAGTAGTCTTCGGATCTGATGTTTCGTGAGGCTTTGGTGGTGAGTGTTTTGACCACACACCATTCATGGGTATAGGTGGTTTCCTGGGCACATTTTTATCTATGTACACTATCTGTTCAAATTGACATTTATCACATACGCAATAAATTTCGTAGTAATAAGTTCTTTCCGATAAAAATTCATGTGAGATAGATTTTGTTTTCTCCTCACAATTTCTACATCTGAATCGATACAATTTTTTCCTTTTTTCCATGGCTCCAATGTTTTATTTACTTACAGTATATTCCTTTTAAGGATTTTATCAAATAGAAAAACAAAAGACGGTCCGTGTAAGGTAACCGCTTTTGAAACAAAAACTAATGAAAAAAAGAATGTGCAAGCACAACAAGCTAATGAAGTGCTTGCAACCAACATTCAACTTAACTATATACTTCACAATTTAAGAGTCAATACTTACTTATAAACTATACTTGAAATACCCTTATAAAATAAGGCTAAATTAGGGATAAAAAGCTCGCTTTGTGGCGAGCTTTTTGGTATAATAAATAGGTAAATTGAAACAATAAATCAAACATTATCATTATTCCCCAAGGGGTTTTTTAATTAAAATGGCAAAAGAAGAAAAGAAAAAAGCATATGGTGCAGATGAGATCTCGGTCCTAGAAGGGCTCGAGCCGGTTCGTCGACGTCCTGGAATGTATATCGGTTCTACTGGTGTAGATGGACTTCATCACCTTGTTTGGGAAATTTTTGATAACTCTCGCGATGAAGCCATGGGTGGATTTGCAAATCGCATTGAAGTGGTGGTTCTTCCTGGCAATCGCATCCGCGTAGCAGACAACGGCCGTGGAATCCCAGTAGGCATACACTCAAAGACAAAAGTTTCTGCACTTGAAACTGTCATGACCACACTCCACGCTGGAGGAAAATTTGGAGGAGAAGATTCTGGATATAAAGTTTCTGGAGGATTACACGGAGTGGGAGCGTCTGTGGTAAATGCACTTTCTATATATACTCGTGCAGAAGTTCACCGTGAAGATGGAAGGTATATGCAAGAGTATTCTCAGGGTAAGAAAAAAGCAGCGGTAAAGAAAATCGAATCTTCAAAATTAAATGGTACTATCATTACTTTTGAACCTGACCGCGAAATTTTCAAAGAGGGAATTTTCAGTTGGGATACAATTGTGAATCACCTTCGCCAGCAAGCTTACCTTGTGAAAGGACTACGCATTCATATCATTGATGCACGTGAGATGGGTGAACAAGTGCTTACAAAGAAGAATACAAACATCGATGATACATTCTGGTTCTCAGATCTTTCTCTTGAGCTACCTTCCACAACATTTTACTTCGAAGGAGGACTTGTATCACTTGTGCAATTCTATAACAAACTCCAGAAGCCAATTCACGAAACTATTTTCTACGTTGAGAAAGAAGTAGATGAAGTTGGAGTTGAAGTTGCTCTCCAGTACGTGGACGACTTTTCTTCAAAGATTATTCCTTTCGCAAATAACATTTATAACTTGGAAGGTGGTACACATATCACAGGATTCAAAACTGCACTCACAAGAATTTTAAACACATACGGAAAGAAAAATAATCTTATCAAAGAAGCCGACGGAGGATTCACTGGAGACGATGTGCTAGAAGGTCTTACTGCAGTGGTCTCTGTGAAGCTACGCGAAATCCAATTTGAGGGTCAGACTAAAGGCAAGCTAGGTAGTACAGAAGCGCAAGGTGCGACTGCTACAGTCTTCGGAGATGCATTCACAGCATTCCTAGAAGAGAACCCAGATCAAGCAAAGGCTATCATAATGAAAGGCCTCCTTGCACTACGCGCTCGCAAGGCTGCGAAAGCAGCGAAGGACTCTGTGCTTCGTAAGGGTGCACTTGAAGGTATGACTCTCCCTGGAAAGCTTGCAGACTGCCAAAGTAAGAGTGCTCAAGAGTCTGAGATCTTCATTGTGGAGGGAGATTCCGCTGGAGGTACAGCCAAGATGGGACGCGACAGAAAGACTCAAGCTATTTTGCCACTTCGCGGAAAAATCCTAAACGTGGAGCGTGCTCGCCTCGATCGCATGCTTGGAAGTGAGCAAATTAAAAATTTGGTTATTGCTATGGGAACATCTATCGGAGATACTTTTGAAATCGAGAAGATGCGCTACCACAAGATAATCATCGCGACAGATGCCGACGTGGACGGTGCACACATCCGCACACTTATCCTCACTCTTATGTACCGATACTTCCGCCCAGTGATTGATGCAGGATATATTTACATCGCTCAGCCACCACTATTTAAGATCAAGCGTGGTAAAGAAGTGCTCTATGCTTATACAGATGAAGAGCGCGATAAAATCCTCGGCAAAGATGCAGTCCGTTTAGAGGATCTTCTTGCAGAATCTGCAGATGATGAGAGTCCTATGGAAGGTACTGAAGCTGAAGTAGCTGAAGAAGAAAATAAAAAGGGTGCTGCGAAAGCTACAAGTGCGAAGATTCATATTCAAAGATATAAAGGTCTCGGAGAAATGAACGCCGAAGAACTATGGGAGACTACTATGGATCCGGCTCGCAGAATTCTAAAGCAAGTGAAAGTGGAAGATGCTGAAGATGCGAATAAGGTATTCGACATGCTCATGGGCTCTGAAGTTCCTCCTCGCAAATCATTCATCCAAGCCAACGCGAAATACGCAAACCTAGATATATAATTTATGAAAGAAAAGCTTATTATTGTGACGGGGAATTCACTCAAGTTTGAGGAATTGTCTCTCGAACTTAGTAAGCTTTTTCTGTGCGAGCAAGGAGTGCTACCTGACTACTTTGAAATCCAAGGCACTCCAGAAGAAATAATAAATCATAAATTAAAGGCTGCATACTCATACTTCAAAGAGCCAGTACTTGTAGACGACACATCGCTTCACTTCGAAGAGCTTGGAGGATTCCCCGGTCCATATATAAAAGATTTTATTAAGCATTTGCCAGTGTATAAAATGGGAGTGAAGTTTGCAGGCACTCGGGTGAAAGTATCTTGCTGGCTCGGATACTATGATGGAGTAAAAGAAGTGATTGTAAATGGCACGATAAATGGAAGTGTAGAAATGCCAGAGGATATAGACGTAGGTCCGAAAGAGTTTGATTTATTTGTAAAAATAGATGGCACCGATAAAGTGATGCTACACTTAACTACAGAAGAGAAAAATGAATATTCCCATCGCGGTTATGCAATAAAAAACTTAATTAAAGAATTACAAAAATAAAAAGCTCCAATTCGGAGCTTTTTATTTTTGTATTAACTTCTATTTTTAATTTCTGTTTCAAGTAATGCTGTGAGATCTCTCAGAGTCATTTGGATTTTACTGCCATCACGCTTCTCGATAGTGAGCATGCCAGATTCCTTTTCTTTATCACCGAGCACTATCACATATGGAGCGCGGAGAGCCTTCGCTTTGTGAATTCTCTTTCCTAGTGAATCGTTTGAAGGGAAGACTGCTGTGCGAATTCCGGAATTCTTCAGTACCTTTTCCATTTCGTAGCCTGCGTCTTCATGAATATCTTTCACTGGTATCACTGCTACTTGTGTAGGGCAAAGCCAAAGAGGGAAATCACCAGCTAAGTGCTCGATAAGTGTGGACATGAATCTCTCGATAGATCCCATCACTGCACAGTGGATCATCACTATCTGTTCTTTCTCACCCTTTTCATTGGTACATGTGAGGTCGAAGTTTTTTGGCTGATTGAAGTCGAGCTGGACTGTAGCTACTTGGAGCACACGGCCGATAGAGTCACGAGAAATAAAATCTATCTTTGGTCCGTAGAAAGCTGCTTCACCCAAGCCGTCTATCCAAGTCACGCCTTTCTTTTCCATAAGATTTTTGAGTGCACCTTCAGCCTTCGCCCATAGTTCTTCACCACCTAGATATTTCTCAGGAGTTTTAGGATCATGGCGAGAGAAACGGACTTGTAATTCGAATCCAAAAGTTTTGTAGAATGTGTCGATGATATCCCATACTGCCATTACTTCTTCCTCCACCTGATTTTCTCTGCAGAATACGTGTGCATCATCTTGAGTAATTGAAATTACTCTTGAAAGTCCTGAAAGTTCTCCAGACTGCTCATCGCGATACACCATAGTAGTCTCGGCATAGCGCTGAGGCATGTCACGGTAACTGCGAGGCTCACTGTCGAATATCTGTGTGTGGTGAGGGCAGTTCATCGGCTTCATTACAAGTGTATGTTTTTCGCGAGTCTCAATTTTAAAAAGGTCATCAGAATATTTAGCCCAGTGACCTGACTTTTCGTATAATTCCTTTTTTGTAATGTGGGGGATTGTGACTTTCTGATAACCACGCACTTTACGAAGTTCCCATACATAATCATTTAGAAGCTCACGAATGATTGTGCCCTTTGGAGTCCAAAGAGGCAGTCCTGGCCCAACTAAATCTGAGAAAATAAATAATCCAAGTTCTTTACCAATCTTTCTGTGATCACGCTTTTTTGCTTCTTCTTGCTGAAGAATATACGCATCCAATTTTTCTTTAGTTTCAAATGCGAGGCCGTAAATGCGAGTAAGCATTTTGTTCTTTTCATCACCGCGCCAGTATGCGCCGGCTACGCGGTCGAGCTTGAATGAATCTCCCGGTATTTCCTTCGCAGGATTTTCTGCGTGGCCTCCACGGCAAAGATCTGTAAAACCTCCACAAGTATAAAGTGTGATTTTCTCACCACGATCTGCGATTTCATTTATGAGTTCTTCTTTATAGACATTTCCTTTGAAAGCAACGAGTGCTTCATCTTTACTTACTTCTTTATGAGTGAATTCTGTCCAAGATGAGAGATTCTTTACCATACTTTTCTGCAATCCCGCTAAATCCTCATCACTTACTTTCTCAGTGCCGAAGTCGATGTCGTAATAGAAGCCATTATCCACGGCTGGGCCCAAGGTAAGCTGTGCGTTCTCGTATTTACCCTTTACGGCTTGTGCCAAAAGGTGAGCTAATGTGTGGCGATTATGAGCCAATTTTTCATTGTTTTCCATTCATTTATCATATCATAAAAGGCTTATAATGTAAGGGTATCCTATGCTTGACTTTAATCGTAAAAGGTGCTATAATTCTCCCTAACAGGTTTGCGACGTTTTTGTTGCTCTTTAAAATTTCCTGCAAAATATAATATCCCCATAACACATGAACTTTTTATCAGACGAAGAGTTACTTGATACGATCAAGGATCTTCAAACCAAAGGTTACGACCGCATTCAGTTGCCAGGAGGCACGAGCAAAGATGGCTCGTATTGCTCCAGTGGAATTATCCCTGTTTTTAATGAAAAAAACAGAAAGATGTATTTCATCGGAGTACCTTACAATTCTAAGTACCATGAAAACGGAGAACAGAACGGCCATACGAAAAAGTATGGAGAAACAATTAAGACAACCTTACTTCGTGAGATTTTCGAAGAGACTGGGCTTTCTATTGATGAAGATGATTTAGTGTATTTGGAGAAAAGTCATAAGGTTGTAACTGACAGATATGACAAAACAAAAGAACACCACAAACATTATTTTGTGGTTCCAAAATTCACAGGTCACCTTCACGACTTTAAAGGCCCTAACCCAATTGATGGGGAGACGGCTGCTCCACTGCTTATTCCCGTAAAAATGTTCAACAATGTACTTTTTACTGGGCATATGACACCCTTGCAGGATTCCATTAATGTAATAAGCGGTATAAAAACCGAGTATGCATTTGCATTAATGTAACAAACTAAATAATTAGGCACCGCGCATGTATGACTACAGCACGGTGCCTTTTTATTTGCATTTTGGGTGAAAATAAGTATACTATCTATATATGGTAATACGAATGAGACATACGCGTTCCCACACAGGGAATCGCCGTTCACATCATGCCCTTAAAAGCACGAATTTTACAGCTTGTTCAAACTGTGAAAAACCTCGCCAGATGCACACTGTGTGCAGTCACTGCGGGTTTTATCGTGGCCGTAAGGTTATCGATGTAATAAAGAAAGTAGAGAAAAAGCAAGCAAAAAAGAAGGCTAGTAAGTAGTTCTGGTATTTTTTTCGTTTAATTTTTCCTTTTTAAAAATGGCAAACAGGCACCTTTCACGTTCAATAGTCCTTCAGACACTCTTTGAGTGGGATTTTGGTATTTCAGTAGATAAAGACAATCACG
Organism: Candidatus Nomurabacteria bacterium; assembly: GCA_943356675.1. Taxonomy (GTDB): domain Bacteria; phylum Patescibacteriota; class Minisyncoccia; order Phycocordibacterales; family UBA9973; genus UBA8515. The sequence goes on along the minus strand of CALRFQ010000006.1, from coordinate 21,166 downwards.
ATGAAATGCTCGATAGGAATATTGAAGAATTTGGTCCTGGATTAGATGACGATGCTTTTATAAAAGATATTTTTCTTGGTGTCGTAAAAAAGAAAGCTATTATAGATGAGATCATAGAGAAGGCTGCGCCAGATTGGCCTATTGAGAAAATTTCTATCGTTGATAGGAATATTCTTCGTATGGGTCTATACGAGCTCCTTTTCGGTGACCGCACACAAGTCCCTCCAAAGGTAGCTATCAATGAAGCTATCGAGCTTGCGAAAAGTTTCGGTGGTGAGAACTCTAGTAAATTCGTAAACGGAGTGCTCGGAGCTGTGTACAAAGAGATCGGTGAGCCTGGAAAGGATGACATAAGTAAAAAGCAAATTGCCAAAAAGTTTGCCGAGACTGATCCTGCGAAATTCCCAATAGAGAAGAAAGCCGGAGCGGTGGTGTATGCTAAAAAGGATGGCGAAATATATTTCGCATTTGTGCACGACGTCTTCGGATACTGGACGCTCTCAAAGGGTGGCATCGAAGAAGGTGAGAATGAAGAGCAAGGCGCTATCCGCGAGATCAAAGAAGAAATGGGCCTCGATATAAAGATCAAGGAAATGCTCGGACGCAATGAATACATCGCTTCACATCCTCAGCAAGGTAAAATCCGCAAGCAAGTAGTGTTCTTCCTTGGTGAATCAGAATTTACAGATATCGTACTTGAGAAAGGCACAGGCGGACTCGACGATGCAAGATGGTTCAAGCTTGCTGATGTAGCAGAGCTCAAGATCTACGACAACATGGTCCCACTTCTTACAAAATCAATAGAAATTTTGACAGCAAAATCTTAAAAGTTTAATTTAAATATTATGATAGATTTCTCCTTATTCGAAAAACAGATTGGCGTAAATTTTAAAGACAAGGCACTCCTTGAGCAGGCTTTCATACACCGCTCATATATAAATGAAAATTCTGGTAACAAAATCTCACACAACGAGCGCCTCGAATTCCTTGGCGACGCTGTGCTTGAGCTAGCAGTGACGGACTACCTTTACCGCACATATCCAAACTCTGATGAAGGTGAACTCACTGCATACAGATCATCTCTTGTGAATGCAATACTCATCGGTGAAGTAGCCGGAGAGCTCAATATGAATGAATACCTGCTACTCTCCAAGGGTGAATCGAAAGACAGTGGCAAGGCAAGACTATACATACTCGCAAACACTTACGAAGCATTCGTGGGTGCACTTTATATGGATCAAGGTTACGCACCTGTAGAGAAATTTATCCGAGAGACTCTCTTTGGTAAACTTAAGGAAATAGTAGAGAAGAAATTATTCCGTGATGCGAAGAGTTGGATTCAAGAGAAGTGCCAAGAGCACGAAGGAGTCACTCCATCATACAAAGTTCTTCATGAGAATGGTCCAGACCACGATAAGCATTTTACTATCGGAATATTTTTCGGAAATACTCGCATTGCAGAAGGTAAAGGGAAGTCTAAGCAGGAAGCTGAGCAGGCTGCAGCACGCGCCGCATTAGAAGCTAAGAACTGGCTCGACTAACCTCATATGACACTCAAATCCATTGAACTTTCTGGATTCAAATCATTTGGTAAAAAGAGTACCTTATCTTTCAATACACCTATCACTTCCGTCGTGGGTCCAAATGGCTCTGGAAAGTCCAACATCGTGGAAGCAGTGCGTTTCGTGCTCGGAGAGCAGTCCATGAAGAGCCTTCGTGGTAAGGGCGGAGTGGACCTCATATTCAAAGGCTCAAAGATGATGCCATCTGCAAGCCGCGCATCTGTCACTATTACTTTCGACAATAGTAAAAAGATTTTTAATTTTACAAACTCTGGTCTTGGAGTTTCTCTCGACTACGATGAGATATCTATTTCTCGTGAAGTTTTTGCAGACGGCGGGAATACTTATAGTATCAATGGCACTGAAGTGCGCCTCAAGGACGTAGTGGATTTGCTCGCATCTGTAAACATCGGCTCATCTGGGCACCATATCATCTCTCAAGGTGAGGCTGACCGCGTGCTCAATGCATCTTCGAAAGACAGACGCGCGATGATAGAGGATGCACTCGGACTTAAAGTTTACCAATACAGAATAAAAGAATCAGAAAGAAAACTCGAGAAGACTGCAATCAATATGAAAGAAGTGCAGTCTATTCGCCGTGAGATAGCGCCACACATACTCTTCCTGAAAAAGCAGGTGGAGAAGGTGGAGAAGTCGCACGCACTACGCGAAGAACTAAATGGATACTATGAGACATATCTAGGAGCAGAATCTGCATACATCACTACGAATACTCGCGCACTTACTCACAAGAGACGAATGCTCGATGAGAAGATGCTTTCACTTGAAGAGCGACTTGCGAATTTACCAGTGTACAACACAGAGAATGCAAATCGTGAGAGTGTGGAACGCTCAGAAATAATAAAAGAGGAGAATCGCATTCGCCGAGCGAGTGAAGAGCTTTCTCGCACACTCGGGCGCCTCGAAGGTATGATGGATGCGCTAAAAGCTCCAAAGATAGTAGAAAATAAAAAAGAAGAAAACAGAGTGATTTCTTTCAGTGAGTGGAGCAACTTGCTTGATAAGTGCTTGTCACAAATCGAACTCGCACTTAGTAGTAGTGAGAAAGAAAGTATATTCTCAGTACTTTCAAATTTGAAAAATGATCTTATTCATATGAGGAGTAATGAGAGTAAGATTGAGAACGTAGAGACTAATGATGTAAATACAGATAGGATTAATGAGCTCGAAAATCAGAGACAGAATATTTTAAATGAAATTAAAGAGCTAGAGAGCGAAGCCGATAAATGCCGTGAAGCACTCCGTGTGCTTGATCTTAAAACAAAAGAAAGTGAAGTACATCTTCGTGATAGTGAGAGAATGAGATATGAGATACTAGGTGAGAAGAATGAAGTGTCTTCTGATATGCACTCACTTAAATATGAAGAAGAAAAATTGGAGAGTATCAAGCTCTCATTTGAGAGTGAGGTGCGTGAAGCCTCGACACTTATCGGCATGCAAGTGCTCACATATGCACAGAACGGATTTAAAGCTCAAGCAGAGGGTGAGGATGCTCCTGCAAGTAGAAGCATACAAGAGGAACTTCGACGAAAAATTGAACGTATCAAGATCAAGCTTGAAGATGCGGGAATCGGAAATGGTGCTGAAATTTTGAAAGAATACAACGAAACTATTGAGCGTGATCAATTCTTAGAAAGGGAATTGGGAGACTTAGCGACAAGCTCTAGTACACTTCAGAATTTGATAAATGAACTCAAGGACACACTTGATACTGAATTCAAAGAAGGTGTAAATAAAATAAATACTGAGTTCCAGAATTTCTTCGCACTTATGTTCGGTGGTGGTAATGCAAACCTAACAGTCGTAGTAGAGCAGAAGCGCCAGAAGAAAGATGAGGATGTAGAAATGGAGGGGGAAGTGGAAGATGAAGAATTTGCACTTGAGAAAGGTGTGGACATAAATGTGTCACTACCTCACAAGAAAGTGAAAGACCTTCATATGCTTTCAGGTGGGGAGAGATCACTCACTTCTATTGCTCTACTCTTCGCTATGAGTCAGGTGAACCCACCACCATTCCTCGTGCTAGATGAGACAGACGCTGCGCTCGACGAAGCAAACTCTCGTAAGTATGGCGACATGCTTGAGAACCTTTCGAAGTTCTCTCAGCTTATCGTGGTCACTCACAACCGTGAGACGATGTCTCGAGCAGAAGTGCTTTACGGAGTCACAGTCGGAGCCGACGGCGCCTCAAAGCTCCTCTCGATCTCACTCGTTGACGCAAACGCTTACGCAAAATAAAATACCAATATCGTTAAAACCCCTTGTATTGCAAGGGGTTTTAGCTTGACAAATGCCATATAAATGTGCTATAATATGTACAAGTAACGGTCTGTCAAATACTAAGTATTTCAGAGCCAAAGCTCCCATTGCCCGAGGGAAGAGGGTATGTCCTTTAAATCATTTTATTTCTTTTCATTATGAAAAAATTAATTTTTTTCATGTGTGTTATCTTAACGATAGCATGCAACACTCGTACTGGTATTGCACCAGTAAATTCTTCTACAACAACATCCGATTCAGTTCGATTTGTTGAACCTAAATTCTTCTATGTTGTTACCGACACAGTTAAGCCTGGTTACACTGCATGGGGTCGCGCTAAAGTTTACTTTGGCAAAAACGAAAGTTGGAGAGATGTGGTAGCAAGAAACCCCATCCTACAAATGCCGGGTAAGGTTTACCTGGACCCAAGCAGCGGAATTTGGTATTGCATGATGAAAACTGGGGAAGTCCTCTTTACAGGGGATACAACCAAACTAAATCCTGTATTTACCGACACTATTCCAAAAGCAAAAGTTCCTATCTCTCAAAAAGGGGAAAAGGATGGCTTTTGGCAAGGTCTAGCTTTAATGTTTGCTATTTTGGCTTTTATTTTATTTATGACTTTTGTTCTAGGTTACCCCAAGAAAAACCTTGATCCAGTGACTGGAGGAGTTCCTCAGGTTCCTGGTGGGGTAAATGATGGGGGAGCTCAAGGTCGTATTAATGAAATTGCCAGAAGTCAGTTCGGTGAAAGCGCAAAAATTAATGTACGTAACATTAGAAGAGGAAGGTTGTCAGGTCACGGTATGGTTCATTATGCCAATCAAGCAAGCGGACAAAGTCGCGTTTTAAATAACGTAATTGGATACGCTGGAGAGATTACAGTTGACGGTAAAGAGAAAACAGTTTATTTTCTTCAAGGATGCGGGAACGATGTCCGCAAAGGAGAATATTTAACTGATCTTATCTTTGTTGCTGACGCAGATATCCCTGTAGTGGTTGAGCAATCGGAAGCAAATCGTGGTGAAAAGCCAAATGCGGCAACTCCTACTACCGATTTAGTAACAAAGCATTCCGTAACTGAGTCCACTAGCCCAACAATGAAAGCCTTAAGTATTATCGAAGAGCACATTAAAAATGGCTCCAACGAGAAACACAAGATGGTTTTTAATTTAAAGCCGGATGGTAGTATCGAATTTACTGTGGATTACAAGTACAAAGAACCTAAAGAGCCAAAAGCAGCTCAAAAGGAAGAAGAAAAGAAGGCGTGATTTTAGGTTTAAAAAGTCCTAACTAATTAGGCAATTCAACCCAGAAAGAAATTTCTGGGTTGTTTTTTATTTAATTAGAAATATTTTTTGGATCGAGGAGAGTGAAGCCCTTTTCTTTTATTTTTGTGAGGAGCTCGTCCAGATACATATCTGTTTCTTTGTGTTCATGAATGAGGATGATCTCACCAGGGTGCAAATCTTTCATTACATTGCTCATAAATACATCTTTATTTTTTGATTTTGCTTCCCAGTCTTTTGCTGAGCCGGACCAGTTCATATAAAGCATTCCTTTACCTTTAATATAATCCCTTTCTTCTTGGGTGCTCTCACCAAATGGTGCGCGGAAGAACTTCGGGAATACACCAGTACTTTCTTCGATGAGTTTGGAGTTTTTATCAATCTCACTTTTTGCAGCTTCGAAGCTTATACGCTTAAGGTATGGGTGGCTCCATGTGTGATTGCCCACGATGAATCCGCGGTCCGTCTCAGTCTTTAGTATATCTTTCAAATCTCCTTTTGCATGTATGCCATTTATAAAGAAGATTGCTTTTGCACTATGTTTATCGAGCGTGTCCATCATACTCTCTGCAAACTTTGTGGGTCCGTCATCGATAGTGATTAGGACAACATTTTTGTCGCCTTTTGGATCATTTGGCACTAAATCGAAACTTTTATTTATATGATATGTGCCAGCGCTCGGTAAATTTTGTTTGACGCTTTTTTCCTTATCGTTTTGAGTTGCGATAGCGCTCGCAGAATCTGTGGCTTGTGTGGTGCCCTCTACTTTATTTACTTTCAGGGTGTATGCTTTGAATGCAAAAACACAGATAGCAATAATGAAAATCGCGATCAGTATTTTAAATATTAATTTTTTGTTTTTAAGCAAGTGCATAGTCGATAGTCTTTTTATTCATATCTGCTCCCATAACCTTTATCTTAAGACTATCACCAAGCATATATCTCTTCTTTGTTTTCTTACCTAGAATTGCCATGTGCTTCTTGTCGAACATGTAGAAGTCATCCTTGAGGTCGCGCATGCGGACCATACCTTCACACTTCGTTTCTTTCTCTTCCACATATAGGCCCCATTCTGTGACTCCAGTGATGACACCAGTGAATGTGCTTCCGATACGAGTGGACATGTATTCCACTTGTTTGTATTTGATAGATGCGCGCTCTGCATCGGCAGCTTCCTTCTCACGGCTTGAAGCTTCTGTGGCCATTTGTTCGTATTCAAACCATCTTTCTTTCGGCATGAGTTTGCCTGCGAGTGAGTCTGCAAGTAGGCGGTGCACTATCACATCGGGGTAACGGCGGATAGGTGAAGTGAAGTGAGTGTAATCCTTAAATGCGAGACCATAGTGACCGATGTTCTTCGTGGAGTATATAGCCTTCGCCATTGTGCGGATGATAGCGCTGTGCACTGTGGCTGCTATTGGGCTACCTTCGAGTTTTATGACTAGAGCATTTATTTCTTCAGATGGGATAATGCCATCTTTCAATTTCACATTGTAGCCGAGCTTCTTTAAGAAGAAGGCGAGGTCCTTCATCTTTTCTTTGTTTGGTTCATCGTGAATGCGGTATACGAAAACTCCACCTTTCTTTTTATTGTCTTTCGTCATTACTTCTGCCACACGGCGATTTGCAAGGAGCATGAATTCTTCAATCATTCTATTTGTGTCTCCGCGCTTCTTTGTAAATACAGAAAGGGGGACACCAGTCTTCTCATCGAGTTTGAATTTCACTTCATCTGCATCGAGAGAAATTGCGCCGTCCTTGTATCTTTGTGCAAGTAATTTCTTGCCGATCTTGTTCATAGTGTCGAGCTCTTTATAGAAGATGCCTTGCTTCTTGTCGAGCACACCCTGCGCTTCTTCGTAGCTGAATCTTTTATCGGAATGAATTACTGTGCGGCCGTACCACTCCGTGAGCACGTGACCTTGTGAATTGATTTCAAAAACTGCAGAGAAAGTGAGGCGGTCCACATCGGGCTTCAGTGAGCAGAGGTCGTTCGATAGTTCTTCTGGGAGCATGGGAATTGTGCGGTCCACTAGGTACACAGATGTGCCACGGGTACGAGCCTCTTCATCGAGAGCTGTGCCAGGCACTACATAGTGCGACACATCGGCAATGTGAATACCGATCTCATAGTGACCAGTTGAGATCTCACGGAAGGATAGTGCATCGTCGAAGTCCTTGGCATCCACTGGGTCGATAGTCATAGTGGGAGCTCCTCGCATATCACGGCGATTCTTTATGTCACTTTCTGTGATGCCTTTTTTAGAAATTGCTTCAGCTTCTTTCTCTACAACATCTGGGAATACTGCATCGAAGCCTTTCTCAAGTGCGATGGCTTCCATCTCGGCATTGTGCTCCATTGGAGCGCCGAGGACTTTCACTATCTTTCCGATAGGAGCTTTCTTCGCATCTTTCCATTCAGTGATTTCCACGAAAACCTTCTGGCCAATTTTTGCACCATTTAGATCTGCTTCTGGGATTACGATATCTGCATACATCTTGAGGTCTGCAGGCACAAGGAAATACATACCATGCTCCTTTTCAAGTACACCAGAGAAACCCTTTTTTGCACGGCGGAGAATTTCTGCTATTTCACCTGTTTGGACCTTGTCGCCGGATAGTGGGTGAAGGAGGACTTTTACTTCATCTCTATCGCACGCTGTGTGAAGGAAATTGTGGGGGATTTCTACGACTTCGTCACTGCCTTTAATCCTTAAATTGCCTGTTCCTTTATGGGAAATAGACAGTATTCCTTCACGGTACCGACTCGTCTCCTTTTTATGAGTTTTAGCTTTTTGCATATTTCCCAGTATAGCACCTCTTTGCTTTTTTTTATATATATGCTAGTATAGGCACTATGTTAGCAATTAGATTACAAAGAACAGGACGCAAGAATGACCCCGCTTTTCGCGTGGTTCTTACTGACTCAAAGAACGCTGCGAAATCAGGCCGTTTCCAAGAGATTCTTGGCTCATACAATGTGAAGAGTGGTGAGGTATTATTCAAAGCTGATCGTATCAAATACTGGCTTTCGATGGGTGCTCAGGCTTCAGACACAGTAAACAATTTCCTTATCTCTCAGAAAATCGTAGAAGGTAAGAAGAAGAATGTGCTTTCTCGCAAGGCTCCTACAAAGAAAAGAAAAGAACTTAAAGCAGCTTAATTAAAAATTTGGAAAATGTGCAAGACTTACGTCTTGCACATTTTCTATTGCGAATAAAAATGAGATTGTGATATAATTTATGCAAGCAGTGTTAGTCGCGCTGCAGTATTATGAACATAAGAATATACGGAATATATGCCAGCAGATGATAAAGCATTTCTAGAATACGTCGTAAAAGCTCTCGTTGATAATCCAAGTGATGTGAAGATTGATCGCACTGTGGATGAGATGGGTGTACTTATTACTATGACTGTGAACCCAGCAGATATGGGCAAGATTATCGGTCGCCAAGGAAACACTGCGAAAGCAATTCGCACACTCCTACGCGTTATCGGTATGAAGAATAATGCCCGCGTTAATCTAAAGATTAACGAACCAGAAGGTGGTATGAGACCAGCTGAAGGTGCAAGTGCTCCCGCAGCTCCAAGTGAGTCAGCAGGTGCAGCATCACGCAGTATTGACTCAGCACTCGATGATCTAAAGGGAATATAAATTTAAACAGCTTAAAGGTAATAGGTTTTAGGTTACAGAAAAACGCCTTTCTATCGGGCGTTTTTTCTATTGCAATTTTTCTCTATAACCTGTAACCTTTAAATATATTATGAAATTCCACGTTATTACAATTTTCCCAGAAATGTTCGGCTCCTACTTAGGGGAGTCTATACTCGCGCGGGCGATAAAGGAAAAGAAGATAAAAGTGGATTTCATAAACCCTCGTATGTATGTAAGTGGTAAATACAAGAAAGTCTGGCCAGATGGCAATGTGTCGCGCACTGTGGACGAGAGGCCATATGGAGGAGGGCCTGGAATGGTGATGATGGCAGAGCCTATAATAAAGGCAGTGGAGAGTGTGATGAAGAAAATTGCTAAAGCGAAAAATACGAAGACACTAATCGTAAACTTTTCACCTGCGGGCGAAAAGTTCACGACAGGGAATGCTAAAACTTTTTCTAAAAAGTATACAGACATCATTATGATATGCGGGCGCTACGAAGGCATCGATGCACGCGTGGATAAAATCCTGAAAACAAAATTAATTTCCATAGGGGATTATGTGCTGACTGGCGGAGAGATTCCAGCTATGGTTCTCATAGACTCCATATCTCGCCAAGTACCCGGCGTGCTTGGGAACTTCGATTCCCGTGAAGAAGAAAGAATTTCATCTTCAGAAATATACACTCGTCCTGAAATTTTAAAATATAAAAATAAAAATTATAAAGTGCCGCCGGTACTGCTCGGTGGTGACCACAAGAAGATAGAGGAGTGGAAAGCTAGTACTAAAAAATAAGACCCTGCAAAATTAATTGCAGGGCCTCATATTTCGTTCAAATTTCAATCTCAGCACGATTCGTGCGGATGAAAATTGTGGTCGGATATCAATTTCTTGATACCTTCTTCATGTTCATGTAAATCTTGGACACCTAAGCAGTTTCCACCATTTTTGTCCCATTCCGCTTCGAGGGGAGATACTTTTGCGCAAATTACTTTGTCGCCTTCATTTAATAAATGGATACAAACCTTACTTGTATCGCGTTTACAAATCTCAACAACCCAAGATTCAATTATTTTTCTCTCTGGGTGTACTTCTGGTGTGTGATTTCCGGGGATTATATTTCTCATGATTTCCAATATTTTTGAATTTATTATAATCGTACAACATTTTCCTTTTTGTTCAAAATATTTTTACCCATTTTATGGGTATTGACATTAATGCCATTTAGGTGTTTAATCTAGGTAAATTAAAATCTATTCTATGGCAAATAAAAAAAATTGGATAAAATCAACTCCACCGTTGGAAATTTTTCCGACGATACTTGATGCATTAAATAAACATCAAGTATTAAAATATGCTAGATTCTCAAGCACAGTTAGGGAGAATGCAATCGTACTCGAAGTAAACGTCGAGTACGTTGTATTAACCAGAAACATGAACTTGAATAAATTAAGTGTTATTTTTCTAAAGAGCTTAAAAGAGGTAAGTGTTCAAGAAAAAAACATTAAAATTAAAAGTTTAGTTTATGACGAAGAATTAGTTATAAATATTCAAACAGAATATCTAACATCTAATCGCTTAAGAGCTGTAGCTATTTATGAACTTGAGCAGCTAAAAAAATTCGGCTTCCATTCATAGGAAGCCATCAGAGGATACACAATTATAATAATTGTTTATCCTCTTTTTTATTTTTTACATATCTAGGCTGCACCTAGAAAGGGTAATATTAATCCAACTTCCATTTACCAAAATCTTTTGTGTCTATATTTTTTCTAGTTTCGGATCCAAAGATTAGGAAAGTCATTTCATTGTAAGTAGAAGCAAATTCACTCAAATTGAAATCTTCATCTTTAGCGAATTGATTCATTCTATCTGCCAACTCATTTAGTCTTTCTACTGCCAATTTATTTTTCTCAGTGATTACATTATTGTACTCACTCTCTGGGTATCTATCTTGGTATTTTCTGACACCATTTTTTATTAGCGCTTTTATTATCTCACCCTTTTCACCTTGTTCGAAAAATGTGCAAAGATAACCGATCTCATTTATATAGTCTGCAGTCATGCCTGTCTCTTTATTGATTTGGGGCATTTCATGTTTTATTGGTCCTCCTTCTTTCATATGAAAATTATATCATAGATAATGGGATAGAGGACTCTGTCATAAACTAGGACTGTCCTAGCTAACCTAGCAAGAACCGTTCTTGCTAAACAAATCTATCTATAAAGATACTTTTTTAGGAGAGATTTTTGAAAAAATCGCATAATATCTCAATTTATCCTAGAAATACTCTATCTCATTTAATGAGAAATGTTCAGTTTGACATTAGTGCCTTAATAGTATAGGATATATCCCAGATTGACCCGATTGAGTTATGGCACTTAAATCGATCTAAAATAGGTATATTCTGGAAGGGTATATCTCTCGTGCACAATTATTAATAATCATTAATCATATAAGCCCACTTGTAAGAGGCGTTTTGCCTTTTATGGGTACATTATTTTTCCTATGAAGAAAAAAAACACGTATGAGAAGAAGTACTTTTCAAAGTACAAGAAGCCGTTGGTCGAATTTCCAAATTTAATCGAGAACCAACTCACTTCATTCGCATGGTTTGTGGAGCAAGGGGTCGGAGAAGTTTTCAAAGAATTCTCACCCATTAATGATTACTCAGAAAAGAAGTTTCAATTAGAGTGGACAGGTTTCTCCCTAGGAGAACCAAAGTTCACAGAAGAATATACAAAAATCAACAAGCTTACCTACGAAGGTCAGCTTAAGGCTCGTGTCAAACTTTTAAATAAAACAATCGGCACAAGTAAAGAGCAAGAAATCTTTATGTCCGATATTCCTCTTATGACGAAGCACGGCACTTTCATCATCAACGGTGTGGAGCGTGTCATCGTGCCACAGCTAGCTCGATCTTTCGGAGTATTCTTCACAGATCAAGAACAAAAGACAAAGCAATTCTTCGGTGCAAAAATCATTCCAGCTCGTGGAGTATGGATTGAGATCGAGAGCGACATAGATGGGGCTATCTATGTACGTGTAGACAAGAAAAGAAAGTTTTCTGTCACATCACTCCTTCGTGTACTCGGAATGAAAGATGATGAAGCTATAAAGAAAGCATTTGCGAAGAACGAAGAAGCCATGAAAGCTATCGCACTATGTCTTGAGAAAGACCCAGCGAAGAAAGAAAGTGAATCTTTCATAGAGATTTACAAGCGTCTTCGTGATGGCGACCTAGCCACAGCAGACAATGCACGTGAATTCGTTACAGCACTATTTAGTACAGAGCGTTATGACCTTTCTCCTGTCGGACGATTCCGCTTCAACAAGCGTTTCGAGAAGAACATGGATACAAAGGAAATGGAGCGCCGTACAATCTCTGCAGATGACGTAGTATCTATCATTGAGCACATCATACATTTAAACAGTACAGTAGGTGCGAAAGCCGACGATATCGACCACCTAGGTCAGCGTCGTGTGCGCTATGTGGGCGAAATGCTCCAGCAGAAAGTGCGTATGGGTATGGCACAAATCAAAAGAAATGTGCAAGACCGTATGAGTACTATCGACGTAGCCACAACTCTTCCAGTACAAATAATAAACCAAAGACCCCTCCAAGCTCGTATTAAAGAATTCTTTACTGCGAACCAGCTTTCACAATTCATGAACCAAGAAAACGTGATGGCGGAAGTAGAGCACCTAAGAACACTATCAGCGCTCGGCCCCGGAGGTCTTACTCGTGAGCGTGCCGGCCTTGAAGTGCGCGACGTGCACACTTCTCACTACGGTCGTGTATGTCCTATCCACACTCCAGAAGGTCCAAACATCGGTCTTATCCTCCACCTTTCTACATACGCGAAGATAAATGAATTCGGTATTATTGAGACTCCATACATCAAAGTAAAGAACGGAAAAATCACTGGCGAAGTGGTGTACTTAAATGCGCTTGAAGAAGAGAAGTACAACATTGCTCACGCTGGTCTTAAGTACGATGACAAAGGAATGATTACAGAAGAGCGCGTAGAAGCTCGCGTAAGTACAAAGCCAGGTATTGTCGGACGTGATGAAATCGACTTCGTCGACGTAGCCACAAACCAAGCATTCTCAGTAGCCACATCTATGATCCCATTCCTAGAACACGACGCATCAGAGCGTGCGCTCATGGGAAGTAACATGCAGAAGCAAGCTGTGCCTTGTGTCGTGCCTGAAGCACCACTAGTCGCAACTGGTATGGAAGAATTCGCATCACGCGATTCTGGACGCCTTGTTATCTCTGAAGTAAATGGAGAGGTAACTCACGTAGACGGCAAGAAAATCGTGGTTACAGATAGTGATAAAAAGCATCACACATACCCACTTATTTCTTTCTCTCGTACAAACAACTTCTCAGTATTCCACCAGCGCCCATCTGTCACACTCGGCGACGTAGTGAAGAAGAACAGTGTACTTGCAGATACTTCAACTACTGACCGCGGACAAATCGCACTTGGTCAGAACGCACTCGTGGCATTCATGTCATGGGGTGGTGCCAACTACGAGGACGCGATAATCCTTTCTGAAAGACTAGTAAAGAATAGTAAGTTCACAAGTATTTATATAACAGAATTCGTATGTAATGTGCGCGACACAAAGCTAGGTCCTGAGATCACAACTCGCGATATTCCAAACGTTGGTGAGAACAAACTGAAAGACCTCGATGAAGACGGTATTGTCCGCATCGGTGCTGAAGTTCGTGAGAACGATATCTTAGTAGGAAAGATCACTCCAAAAGGGGAAACTGAACTTACTCCAGAAGAGCGCCTACTTCGCTCAATCTTTGCTGAAAAGGCTCGTGATGTGAAAGATACATCAATGCGTCTTGAGCACGGAAAGAAAGGACGCGTTGTCGGTGTGAAGATATTCTCACGCGACCAAGGTCACTCACTTGAGAGTGGAATCATCAAGCGTATCATCATTGAAGTAGCACAGCTCAGAAATATCTCAGTTGGAGACAAGCTCGCAGGACGCCACGGAAACAAGGGTGTCATCTCTACAATCCTTCCTGAAGAAGAAATGCCATTCATGGCCGACGGTACTCCAATCGATATCATCCTTACACCACTCGGTGTGCCATCTCGTATGAACCTAGGACAGATTCTAGAAATGCATTTGGGTTATGCTGCGCACACACTTGGCTACCAAGCTATCGTGCCTTCATTCTCATCTGCAACAGTTCCAGAAATCAAAGCTGAGCTTGTGAAAGCTGGAATGCCAGAGAACGGACGCGTGCCTCTATATGATGGACGCACAGGAGATGCTTTCGATCAAGATATCGCAGTCGGATACATGTATATGCTCAAGCTTCACCACATGGTGGAAGACAAACTTCACATGCGTTCAATCGGTCCGTACTCACTTATCACACAGCAACCACTCGGAGGTAAAGCTCAAGGTGGAGGACAGAGATTTGGAGAAATGGAGGTCTGGGCTCTTGAAGGTCACGGTGCTGCTCACACTCTACGCGAAATGCTCACAATCAAATCAGACGATATTATGGGACGTTCACAAACATTCGATGCAATCATTAAGGGCAATCCAATCGGTGAGCCAAATGTGCCAGCATCATTTAATGTGCTTCTCAACTACCTACGTGGACTCGCACTAGACGTCGAACTTAAAAACGATGACATCGTAGAATATTAATAACCATTCACTAATACATATATGAAAACAATTGATACAACAAATTTCAACTCGATTCACCTCAAGCTCGCATCGCCTGAAAATATCCGTGAATGGTCTTACGGTGAAGTCACAAAGCCAGAAACAATAAACTATCGTACAGGACGCTCTGAAAGAAGTGGACTATTCGATGAAAGAATATTTGGACCAGAAAAAGATTACGAGTGTTACTGTGGAAAATACCGCCGTATTCGTTATAAGGATATCGTGTGTGAGAAATGTGGAGTGGAAGTTACTCGCTCTATAGTTCGTCGTGACCGTATGGGTCACATCGAGCTTGCTACACCTGTAGCACACATCTGGTTCCTACGCGGAGTTCCAAGTAGAATGTCTATTTTACTCAACATCACTGTTACAGATCTAGAAAAGGTTATCTACTTCGCTGGTTACATTATTACAAATGTGCACCAAGAAGAAAAAGATACTGTAATCAAGAATCTTGAAAGTGAATTCAAATCAAAAATCAAAAATGCTAGTGATGAAGAAACAAAAGAAAAATTGAAGGAACTTCTTCTTAATACAAAGAGAGAAATTTCTGATATCGCTCCAGGTAAAGTGCTCAATGAACTTGCATACCACCACTTCTCACTCAAGTACGGAGCATGTTTTGAAGCAGCTATCGGGGCAGAAGCTATATACACACTTTTCAAAAATCTTGATTTACAGAAATTGAAAGAGGCGACAGAAGCTCTCGTGCCAAAGGCAAGTACAATCGAAAAAGATAAATTGGAAAAGCGCCTATCACTTATCCGATCAATGATTCAGTCACAAATCCGTCCTGAATGGATGTTCCTTACTGTTGTTCCAGTTATTCCCCCAGCATTACGCCCAATGGTAGCGCTAGATGGAGGCCGTCATGCGACAAGTGATATCAACGACCTTTACCGCCGTGTGATAAACAGAAACAACCGTTTGAAAAAATTGAAGGAAATCGGTGCGCCAGATGTGATCCTAAGAAACGAAAAACGTATTCTTCAGGAAGCAGTGGATGCTCTTATCGACAACTCAATCGCAAAGCAAAACGATTCACAAGCAATTTCACAATCTCAGAAGCGTGCTCTTAAATCACTTTCTGATAACTTGAAATCAAAGCAAGGTCTCTTCCGTCAGAACTTGCTCGGTAAGCGTGTGGACTACTCAGGACGTTCTGTTATCGTTGTGGGTCCTCAGCTTAAACTTTCACAATGTGGACTTCCAAAGCACATGGCTCTTGAACTCTTCAAGCCATTCGTAATTTCAAAAATTCTTGAAACTGAACTCGCTTTCAACATTCGTGGTGCAAACCGTCTTATTGAAGAAGGTGTGCCAGAAGTTTGGGCAATACTCGAAGAAGTGATCAAGGGTAAGTACGTGCTCCTAAACCGTGCACCGACTCTTCACCGTCTTGGTATTCAAGCATTCATGCCTATCCTTATCGAAGGAAATGCTATCCAAGTGCATCCACTTGTTTGTACTGGATTCAACGCCGACTTCGACGGAGACCAGATGGCAGTATACGTACCACTTTCTCCAGCTGCACAAGCTGAAGCTCGTGACTTCATGGCTGCAACAAAGAATCTACTTAAACCACAAGATGGAGTGCCAATCGTAAACCCAAAGATGGATATCGTTCTTGGATGTTACTGGATGACAAAGACTGTCGATGGTGAAAAGGGTGAAGGTATGATGTTTACAAGTTCAAACCAAGCAATCACAGCTTTTGACCTTGGAGCAATTACATTCCGCGCAAAGATTAAAGTTCTAGGCTCTGATAAACCAAAATACAAACAATTCGAGGGTAAGCCATTTGAGACTACTGTCGGACGCTTACTCTTCAACTCAATTCTTCCAGAAACTTTCAACTACCTAAATGAAGAAATCACAGTGAAGCGTATGACAAACCTAGTAGACGAAATCATTATGGAGTATGGTATTGATGCGACACCAGACGTGCTTGATAAGATTAAATCTTTCGGTTACAAGTATGCTACATATTCTGGAGTAACTTGGGGTATTGAAAACATTAGTGTACCAGCAGGTAAGAAAGGAATTGTCGACAAGACTCGTAAAGAAGAAGAGCTAGTTCTTGAACAATGGAATGATGGTCTCCTTTCTGAAGAAGAAAAAAGTCAGAAGGTAATTGAGATCTGGGAACTTGCGAAAAAGGAAATTGAAAAAATCATCCCTGCAACACTAGATCCACGTGGATCTACTTATGACCTCGTATTCTCAGGAGCTCGCGGAAGTATGGGATCACTAGTACAGATGTGTGGAATGAAAGGTCTTATCGTGAATACTTCAGGTGAGACTCTAGACTTCCCAATTATCCCATCTTATATCGAAGGTCTATCACCACTTGAATACTTCATTACTACTCACGGATCACGTAAAGGACTAGCGGACACTGCGCTAAACACTGCGAAGGCTGGATACCTCACACGAAGACTCGTTGACGTCGCACAAGACGTGGTAGTTACAGAAGCAGATTGCGGAACAAAACTCGGAAAGAAAATCGTATCAGTAGATGGTAACTTGGTAGAGCACATTCATGGCCGTGTCCTTCTCGCTGATGTGAAGAATGACAAGGGTGAAGTAATGTACAAGAAAGGATTCCTTGTAAACAAGATTGATGCTATTGCAATGGAGAAAGCTGGAATTAAGGAAGCATTCGTTCGCACACCACTTACATGTGAAGTTGTGCACGGAATCTGTCAGCAATGTTACGGTCTAGACTTAGGAAGAAATGGTCTTATACAAGTCGGACAAGCAGTTGGTATCATCGCAGCGCAAGCTATCGGTGAGCCTGGAACACAGCTTACACTTCGTACATTTAAAACTGGAGGTGTGACTGGTGTGGACATTACTGCCGGTCTTCCTCGTGTCGAAGAAATCTTCGAACGCCGTATTCCAAAAAATCCTGCAATCATCGCCCATACAGATGGAGAAGTTCTAGAAATCACAAACAACGGAAAAGAGAAAACTATCAAAGTTCTTTCTGACCTGTCTGCCGACAAGGCAGGTACAAAGGTAGATGGTAAGTCAAATGAAATAGAATACACTGTAGCATTCCGTCGTCAGCCTCTTGTGAAAGCAGGAAGTAAAGTGAAGTCAGGTGACTTACTTACAGATGGATCAGCAGATATCAACGAAATCGTAAAATTCGGAAACAAAGAGGTGGCTGAGGATTACATCGTAAATGAAATCAACAAAGTTTACGACTTACAAAGTGCATCTATCTCAAGAAAGCATATTGAAATCATTATCCGCCAAATGTTCTCACGTAAGAAAGTGAAGGATGCTGGAGATACTACATTCTCACCAGGTGAAATCGTAGAATCAATAGAACTTATCGAAGAGAATGTACGCGTAGAGAAAGAGAATGGTCGCCCTGCAAAGGCAGAAACTATCGTTCTTGGAATCTCAGAAGTGTCACTCACAACTAAGAGTTGGCTATCAGCTGCATCATTCCAAAACACAAACCGTGTGCTTATCAACAATGCCGTTCGTGGCGGAGTAGATAACCTAAGAGGTCTTAAAGAAAACGTTATTATTGGTAACCTTATCCCTGCAGGTACTGGCTTCGGAGCTCACCGCGGAATCAAGAAAGGACGTGGAGATGCTGAAGTAAGTAATCAAGCAGAATAATAAAAATTATGATAAATGGGTCTTCCGCTGTAGAGCAAATTAAAGCGAGGCTTTCTATAGAAGATGTGATTTCTTCATACCTTACTATTGAAGCCACAGGACTTAACTTTAAAGCAAAGTGCCCATTTCATAATGAAAAGACGGCGTCGTTCTTCATATCACCAGCTAGAAACAGTTATTATTGTTTCGGTTGTAATCAAAAGGGCGACATCTTTTCATTTGTGCAGGAGTTTGAAGGAGTAGAATTTAAAGGTGCACTCAAGATTCTTGCTGATCGTGCAGGAATTATCCTCACTGATTTCAAAGGTGAGAAGAAAGATGACCTCGCAGTACTTTATGAAATAATGGAGGAAGCGACAGCTTTTTATGAAAAGGACTTTGCCGGCCGAACTGATGCTAAGGATTATTTAGTAAAGAGAGGTGTAAATGATCAAACAATAAAAGATTTCAGAATTGGATATGCGAAACCCGAGTGGAGAGAGCTTTCTGATCACCTTACACATAAAGGTTATAAGGAAAGTGATATTGAAAAGGCGGGACTCATCAAGAAATCTGAAAAAGGAATTTATGACCGTTTCCGTGCTCGAATAATTTTCCCAATATCTGATTCAAGCGGAAGAGTGATAGCATTCTCAGGTCGCACTTTTGGTTCAAATTCTGACATAGAAGAAGCGAAGTATTTAAATTCTCCAGAGACACCACTATTCTCAAAGTCTGGAACATTTTTCGGTATAGATAAAGCAAAGCTCGCGATAAAAAAGAGAGGATATAGCATCGTAGTAGAAGGGCAGATGGATTTGCTTATGTCGCACCAGATAGGCTTCACAAACACTGTGGCAGTCTCTGGCACTGCATTTGCAAGTAGTACAGGTGATGATGGCCTTGTGAATAATTTGGGCCTAGTTCGTAGACTGTCACCAAATGTAATATTTGCATTCGATGGTGATTCTGCTGGAGTGCGTGCAGTAGGCAGGTCATCTCACATTGCATTCGCACTCGATATGCAAGTGAAAGTGGCGAAGCTTCCGGAAGGTAAAGATCCAGCCGATGTGATAGCAGAGACACCAGATGAATGGAAGAACGTAATAGCGAAAGCCGAGCATGTTATTACATTTTTCTTAAATCGCATTTGCAGTGAAGAGAGTGATCAGAGAAAGAGAGGTAAAATGGTTCGTGATGTGGTATTCCCATACTTACTAGAGGTGAAGAGTGCTATGGATAGATCTGCATACATGCTTGAAATTCACAGAGCTACAGGGATACCGGAGAATGCACTTTCAGAAGACTTTGAAATATATAAAAATTCTATAGATGCTGAAAAAGTTGCAGTTGTTTCGAGCACAAATACTACCGTTAAGCCAAATTCTAAAGAGACTATGTATCACCGTTTTTTTGCTATATTAAGTGCGGGAAGTAAGCTTGATACTCCAAATGAGGAATTTGTAAAAGTTGAAATTGAATTTAAAAATACTGTAGGTGAAGAGCTATATAATGAAATAAATCTCCCATATAAAGAAAGTGGTGATGCACTGGCACTTGAGGCAGAGATGCTTTACAATAATGATATAGATTTGATGCTTCGTGATCTTAAAGAACTTTCCTTAAATATAGAAGAACAAATAATAAATGCGAATATTGATAAAATCCGGCAGAAATTACATGAATACGAAAGAACAGGAGATAGAGATAAAGCACATATAGAACTTGAAGAATATCAGAAATTAATTACTCGTATACAAGTTATCAAAAGTCGAAGAAGTCAATAATTTTAAATAATATGAAAAAGAAAAAAACACAGAAGAAAATAGTGAAGAAGATAAAAAAGGTTGCAAAAGCAAAACCTGTAAAAAGGGTTGTGAAGGCGAAGGTAAAAGTAGCACCAAAAAAGAAAGTCTTGAAAAAGAAAGTGGTAAAGATAGCTCCGAAAAAGAAGGTGGTGAAAGCTCCTGTAAAAAAGGTAGTGAAAGAGAAAAAGACACCCGCACCAAAAAAGATAAAGGAGACTAACGCAACTCGTAAAGCAGCGGACCTTGAGGCAAAAGCAAATGAAATAATCACAAAGGGTAAGAAGAGAGGCTTCGTAACTTATGACGAGATTATTAAAGTTTTCCCAGATATTGAAAGCAATATTCTTTTCCTTGATGAACTTTATGAGAAATTCTCAGTAGCGGGCATCGATGTGCTAGAGGGTGGAAACTTGCTTGATATGGATGGAGAAAATGAGAAGGCTGCTCAGAAATACACTAAGGATACTCAGACTTATGATTCTATTCAAATGTATTTGAAGGAAATCGGACAGTACCCACTTATCGCAGCTTCTGAAGAAAAGGAACTTGCTCGCAGAATTGAAAAAGGGGATTTGGAAGCCAAGAATTTGCTTGCAAGAGCGAACCTCCGTTTGGTGGTTTCTATTGCGAAAAAGTACGTAGGACGGTCCTCTGATTTAACACTTCTAGACCTTATCCAAGAAGGTAATCTCGGACTCTTTAAAGCTGTGGAGAAATTCGATTGGACAAAAGGTTACAAATTCTCGACTTATGCTACTTGGTGGATCCGCCAATCTATCACTCGTGCGCTCGCTGACCAATCACGCACTATTCGTATCCCGGTGCACATGGTGGAAACAATCTCTAAATACAAACAAGTTGTGCGCCGTCTTTCACAAGACCTAGGCCGTGAGCCTCTTGCAGAAGAGATCGCTACAGAAATGAATCTTGACGTGGAGAAAATTCACGTTATCGAGCAGATCAATCAAGAGACTGTATCACTTGAGCAGCCAATTGGCGATGATGATGAGAAGTCTACTCGTGGTGAATTCATCCCTGATGATAAAATCCTTCGCCCTGATCAAGATGCTTCTCGCCGTATTCTTTCAGACCAAATCAAAGAAGTTCTATCTGAACTTACTCCAAAAGAAAGAAAGATATTAGAACTAAGATATGGATTGCTCGACGGAGTACAGCACACTCTTGAAGAAGTGGGGCAAGACTTCGGTGTGACTCGTGAGCGTATCCGTCAGATTGAAGC
>CALRFQ010000005.1 GCA_943356675.1 Candidatus Nomurabacteria bacterium | reverse complement strand
GTTTTTTATAAAGTTATTTATTTTTAATATCTCATTAATCATTTTTTAAAATATTAACCTATTAGCTTTTTTACCTTACTTATCCACATTTACACATATCTTTATCCACACCTATTTAAACATGATTCTAATCTTCTCTATCTCTTGAACTAACCCCGGATCTGTAATTAAATCTTTTTTAATTTTCAAATGTGAGTGTATTACTGTTGTATGATCTTTACCCCCAAGCTTTTGGCCAATGAGTGGGTATGAAATACTGAAGTCTTCGCGGAGTATATACATTATTACTTGTCGAGCTCTTACTATTTCTTTTCTTCTTGTTTTTTCATAAATACTAGCTTCTTCTATATTGTAGTATTCAGCGATTGTAGCCACTATTTCTTTTATAGCCACATTTTTTTTTGGTTTTATGTTGTTTTTAATTAAAGCTTTAGCTTCAGTAAGAGAAATACTTTTATTTTTTAGATTTGATTGGGCAATGAGTGCGTTTAGACTACCCTCTAATTCGCGTATGTTGCCCTCCAGAGAGGCTGCAAGATAAGAAATGACATCTTCATCAAGCTGGTAGTTGTTTTGCGTTATTTTGGCTTTAATTATAGCAAGTCTTGATTCATAATCAGGCTCTACTATTTGCACTGTCATACCAGAGGAAAGTCTTGATAGTAATCTTTCTTCCAAACCCTGAATGAAGTTTGGGTGTTTATCTGAAGAAAAGATAATTTGCCTATTGCTTTCATATAGAGTGTTGAATAAATGAAAGAGTTCTTCTTGTGTTTTATCTTTACCTGAGATAAATTGGATGTCATCCATTATTATTACATCATACTTTCTGTATTTCTCTTTGAAGGCGTTTGGAGTTTTATTTTGAAGTGAAGTCACATAGTCAATAGAGAACCTCTCTAAGCTTACATACAAAATTTTCTTATTTGGGTATTTTGTTTTTATACTATTTCCTATTGATTGGATCATATGAGTTTTACCAAGCCCTGTGCCTCCATACACAAAGAATGGATTGTAGTTGTGACCAGGATTATTTAGGATTGATTGTGCCACAGCATATGCAAGCTCATTAAAAGGACCCACAATAAAAGAATTAAATGTGTATTTAGGGTTTAAGTTATCTTCTTTGTTTATATACAAATCAGTAAGAGGTAGTTCTTTGTTTGTTTGAGGTTTTATTTGAGTATTTTCTTTTGCTGTAGTTTGAGGTTCATACTTAATTATTATATATTCAACACTTCTTATGTCTCCCCCGTGTGTCATGAGAGTCTTCACTATTAATTTATGAAATTTATTGTAGAGCCAGTCTTTTACAAACTCATTTGGTACACCAATATATAAAGTTCCTTGATCTTCTTTTACGATAGATGTATTTTTAAACCAAGTTGTGAAGTTGGCGCGAGATGTGTTTGCCTCAATATCTAGTAAGCAACTATTCCAGAGGTCTTTAAATGGTATCATGGGTACTATTATACAAGTTCTTTCCCTAGGGCAATAATCTATATCTTAATTAACCTGTTAATAACCTGTGAATAGGTGGATAACCCCTATACACTTGCTTTATGGCCTGTTTTAGTATATATTTGTCCTATGTCTCAAACATACCAGCCAAATAAGAGAAAAAGAGCTAAAACACACGGATTTCTCGTGCGTTCTAAGACTCCAAATGGTAAAAGAGTTCTAAAAGCTAGACGCCAAAAAGGTCGCGCAAAGATCGCTATTTAATTTTCATGCTCTCAAAGCATAGAAGAGTCACAAAGTCTTTATTTGATACAGTGCTCAAGGAAGGTAAAACCACACACGGGAACCTTCTTTATTTGCGTTATATGCCAAAAAGCCTTGATTTATATAGCCATTTTGCTTTTGTAGCCCCAAAATCAGTAGCCAAACTCGCTGTTGATAGAAATAAACTTAGAAGAAAGGGTTATTCAATACTTTATCCCCTAAATACAACTAACTCTGTGGGTGTGTTTTTCTTCAAAAAAGAAGCTAAAAATGTTAGCTCGATGGATATTTCAAGTGATGTAATATCTTTGCTTAAAAAAGCCAACCTTTTATTATAGTTTCAGTTTGAAAATATGCATTCCTCGTGTACAATAGATGAATGCATACACTATGGAATACAGTTTTCTATCAGCCAATATATAACGCTCTAATATTTATAATAAACAATGTCACTATGGGTGATGTGGGCTTTGCTATTATTATCCTTACAATTCTTGTTAAATTCATACTTTACCCCCTATCCAAGAAGTCTATTAAGAGTCAGATTATAATGAAAGAGCTGGCCCCAATGCTCAAGAAGATAAAGACTGACTTCCCAAACAAAGAAGAACAAGCTAAAAAAACCTTTGCATTATATAAGGATTATGATATTAATCCATTTTCAGGACTTTTACTTGTTTTAGTTCAGCTCCCAGTGATATTTGCACTTTATTATGTTTTCTTGAGGGGTCTTTCACTTGAGACAGGTCCTTTATATAGCTTCATACAGATGCCTACCAGTATGCATACTATGTTTCTAGGGGTATTAGATCTTCATGGTAATTCACTAGTTCTAGCAATACTTGCTGGAGTATCGCAATTTCTACAAGGCTATTATGCAAGTCCCCTACCGAAGAAGGACCCAAATGTAAAAAAGGAGGACCAGACTTTCCAAGAACAACTCTCAGATTCTATGGCTATAAACATAAAATACATCCTCCCAGTATTTATTGGTTTCATTGCGTACAAATTCTCTGCAGGTGTAGCCATCTATTGGGTTACAAGTAATATTTACACTATTCTGCAAGAGATGTATATTAGAAGAACATTACCTGCGAAGCCGACTCCTGTGGGAAAGGTAGTAGCAGAACGCATGAATTAATTTATGGATACAAAAAATATTAAAACAATCGTAGAAAATGTTTGCGCTCTTACAGGATGCAAGATAAATGAATGCACCTTCACAGAAGATGGCGACACACTTTGGTGTTCTATCTCTACTCCTGATTCTAGATTCCTTATTGGTCGTGATGGTGAGGCTCTTAAATCATTCAATCACCTCGTGAAGAAAATGGCTGAGAAAGAACATGGAGAAGAGGCACTTAGGAACTTACAAATTGATGTGAATGGTTACCAGAAGCAACATATGGATTCTATTCGTGCTACTGCTCATATGCTTGCAGAGCGTGCTAGGTACTTCAAGAGCAGTATTGAAGCCGAGCCTATGCCAGCCTTTGAGAGAAGAGTGATGCATATGTTCCTAGAGCAAATGAAAGATATTAAGACTGAATCAAAGGGAGAAGGGCGTGATAGAAAAGTGGTGATTACCTTTGTAGAAAATTTTGATAACGATAAAATATAAAATCCCCTTTCGGGGATTTTATATTTTTATTTTAGGTTTAGATTCCAGAGAGTGGAATCTTTTTTATTTGTGAAGAATAAATTATTCTCTGTTTTATCTAGGAATAGATTTGTAGCATCTATCTCGCCTTTTATGCTTGTGTCAATAACTTGAGATATTGTGCCAGTATTTGTATTTACTTTGAAAATAGAATCTGAATAAGATTCAAGTCCTTGGTACCATAGATCTGGGTTTTGGATTTTAGGATTTGTGTTTGGAATAGCACAGTATGCATCTATCTTATTAAAAGCAAAGACACATTTATCTGCGAAGCTATATAGTCCAGTATCTTTTATCTCGTGACTTTGGATATTGTACACATAAAGCTTAGGACCATTACCTTCATTACTACTGTAAATCATTCTAGAATTATCCTGATTAACCTTTGTAGTTAAGCCTTTAATACCACTCAAAACCTTTGTAAATATGCCAGTTCTAGTGTTTAGAGAATATACAGAACCCTCTGTATTATAGGATGGCTTCGTTGTAAGATATACATTTTCAGCTCCAGTGAAGTCGGTATTCCACTCTGAGAATGGAGATTTAAATACTTTTACATTCTTACTTCCCGCTGGGGTGAAGAGGTTTCCTACTGCATTATTTTTTTCATCTTTTGTAATATAGAAGAACGATGAATTTGCTGGCGAGGAAGAAATAGAAATTACATTTTCTGGTAGGTACTGACCACTAGGCATACCCACTATACTTAAGAAGCTCTGTATGTTCTTCCCTGTATCATCTAAGTATCTGTACACCACAGAATCACCAGCAGAGCTAAATAATGCTTCATAAGTATTTGGAATTGCAGAATTATCTATTTCTGAACTCTGACCATCATCTATAAATATCTGGTGAATGTGACCATTTGATTTCTCAATAAACTTTATAGCCGAGGCATTTTGAGTAGCCGTATTTGTATCACCTGGTTGTGTGGCCTTCATAACCATAAAAGAATTAGCCCCCGTTACTCCATAAGTAGTGACCTGTGTTAATACATCTCTTGGGGCTGCACCATCTGTGCCTACTCCTGAGGTAGTGTCACCACCCACTGTATTTGTGTTTGTAGTGTCGCCTGCTGTAGTGCCAGAGCTATTACCAAGTCCGAATGGTAGGAAACTTTTAAATGTACTCGTCGCAGTATTTGCTCCAGTCGTTGTGGCAGCAGTTTTGTAGTATATGAAGACCCCTACCCCTCCTAGGATTAGTATGCTCCCTATTATTAACATTAATAACTTTTTTGACATATTATTTTATATTATAAATATCCCACATTTTACTTCTGGCTGTTATTGTTTTTCCTTTTGAGTCAAAATATCCGATTATAATATTTGCATAACCATTATCTAACCTAGCACCACCAGCATAAATCCACAGGTATTGATATAGAGATCCGTCATAAGGAACTCCACCTAATGTACATTCAGCATAAGTTCCACCTACTACATAGGAGGACTCTTTAGACGTGGCATTTTTGTTAGCTACTATTCTAAAATGCTTAGCTTGTGCATTAATTCCATCAGTAAGATTTTTAAAACAATATGAGTTTTTAGAAACTGCTTTTCTCCCCTCAGGTGGAATAGTACTAAAATCACCACAGTCTAGGGGTAATCCAGCTGGGTCTGTATTACCTATATTACCTGGATTATGAGTTGGGTATGCTCTACCATTTGTTTTAGAAAATCCTTCGGCGATTGTATGTGCTGTTAACAAGTATTGGGCACCCAGAGGTAGATTTTTATCAATCGCTGGAATATATTCATCTCTTATAAGAGGATAAGCATTAATATCTATTTTCCAACCTTTTGCGTCATCAGGGTTTGGATCATTTGCAGATTTTACACACATAGTTGATGTAGCTCCTGTTGAGGTGTTACTACTAGTAGGCGTTATTGTAAAATTTAATTTCTTAATATTCAAACTTCCATTTACCAGATCAGGATTAATCGTGTTTAATATTGCATAAGCACCAAGAGCGAGTAGTAGCCCTCCTATTGTGGCGCGGATGCTGTGCATAGCTTCCGTCTTGCCGAATACTGATTCATCGCCCATATATTGAACGCCGTGTATGACAAGCATTATCACTGAGAGTGCGATAAGGAGCCCGATACCTACTTTAAATATTATGTTCAAATAGTCACTAATTGTAGTCGTACTATTTATCTCAGTAAGTCCAGGAATTGGGGCAAGTAATTTATACTCATCTTTATATGGTGTATTTGGGGTTGGTGTTACATTTACAGCATTTCCATTCCAACTCACTGGTTGTTTTGGTGGAATACTATACGGTGCACAATGTGACACTATTCCTTTTCCGAATTCAAGTTTCTCTCTTTTATCACAGGCATCTTTAGTTTTAAAGCCTATTGATCCGCCCCAAGTGTTATCATACTGGTTCCAACTATAGTAATAAAATGGAACTGAAGATGAGAATGTGCCATATTCTTTAAGTTTACCTATAAAAGTATTTAGTGCTGGGATTAAATTTTTTGATTCAAAACATTCAGTAAATTTAATAGTTTTTCTACTGTAACCAATACCTTCTGTTGAATACATATCATCTATAGCTTTTTGCCATGCTGTGGTGCATGCTGCTAAGGTGGTAAATCTAAAGAAGCTATTGTTTATATCATTTTTGTAAATAGAATAATTTGATGCTACACCTAAATCATAGCCAGTAGTATAATAAAAATCGCCAGAACCCGCAGCAGTTTTATAAGATGACGGTGTATTAAATGATGTAGTAAAATTTGAGCCATCATTATCTGCTAAATATAATGTAAAAGTAGTACCTGTTGGATGTTTTGCTTTATCTAAATTTATTGTTATTGTTGCTGTGCCATTTACATTTGGGTTCGAAGTTGAATTTACAGATATCGACCCAGACACCGCTTGAAGTACTGTGCCGGCACTTGTTTTTGTAGATCCTGTGTATACTATTTTTTGTGCATTTATTTGAGCGGTATTTGCCAAGAAATCCACTTTTACTGAGAGAATATTATCATTTACTGCAACTTTATCTGTATCAGTGCTTAAATCAATTCTTGCATAAGCAAAATTACCTACTAGTAAAGATAAAATTGTTAAGATAAAGATATATTTTTTCATATTTTATAAATTAAGTTTTAAAGTGTTTGATACACTTTGGAATAATTTTGATATATTGTCGATTGATAATGAAATTGTAGCATAGCCACCTGTGGATGCTGGCCTGATTGTGAGAGATAGTGGGTTTCTTGGTGTATCTATTGCACCCCCGTTTATCTTCCAAGTATATTTAAGTGATCCTGCTCCGCTAGTGAGTGGAAAGAAGTAAGGCTCTGCCACGATAGTACTCTCTTCCCCACTTATTTGTGAATTGTCTGCAAGAGCATTGCTGTAATTTACAGTCCCGTCTTGGTTTTTTAAATAAAATAATACTTTTGATTTTTGTATTGGAATTGTAATACTGTTCTCTGCATTATAAGATCCGTTCACAGATGATGCACTCACATTTATATGCTCAGTGTTTCTTAGGTAGCTGTTCTCGAATGTAAATGAATCTTTGCCATAGCCGGAGAATTTGCTCATAGTATTGTGCTCGAGCTTCCATGTGTAAACAATGTTGTTGTTATTTGCCACTGCCCCAGCATTTGGCATAGCTACTGCACGGATCACACTCTCGCTAGTGGGTAAAGCTTTCCCTTTGTAAAATGGGGGCACATATCCGTCGATAGATTGCCAAAGGATGTCCACATCTGTAGGGTGAATAAAAATTTGCTTTACCACTGCAGTGCTGTCTCCATATGGGGTGATATATACTTGCACATTTACATCACTATTTGGTCCGCCAGCCACAAGTGAGTAGCTTGTGGACCCCACCCCACTAGATAGAACATTCCCCGCATTATCTTTCCAGTCAATTTGAGCTCTGTTTAAATTCGCAGAATAGCTTGAAACTGTGATTGTCACATTTTTTCCTGGGGCTGGATTTTGAGGATTTATTTCTACATTAACATCACTTTCATTTATACTAGACTCTGCATGCATTACAAAAGGAGTGCTTATGGTCATTAGCAAAATAAATAGAATAGTAGACTTTAGGACAAATCTTTTCACCTTTATATTATAGTACATAAAGCAGTAAGTAGAAAGTATTATATTAATGTAAGTGCATTCTAATCCCCTACTACTTACTACTTAATACATACTACTTATTCTCTCCCGCCGCTAGCTCCTCCTTAGCTTTCTTTATGGCGAGTATTTGTGATGGGTCAGAAGTAATGATTTGGTCTTCAGTGTAGGATGCGATGGTCTTCACAGCCACGTGCTTGAGTCCTGCAAAGAATATGCCCTCCCCCACATTACACTCAAGAAGTAGGAATTTCTCTTGATCTGTAAGGTTGAAAGTCTTTTGGAGCAGGTCCACCGTCGATGGAGATTGCTTTAGTAGTAGCTGGATGGAAGAGTTTGTCACAATAGGCACTCCATATGGGCTTTTCATAAAGTCGCCCACGTCTTGAGTGATTGTGGCAAGCCCTAGGTAGTACTTACGGCCTCTCTTAGCAATTGAGAATAGGAAAGATGCTGTATCTTCACTTTTCATCATCCACCATGCCTCATCCACCACTAGGAGTCTCTTTTTAATGTTCTTCCTAACTGCATTCCAGATGTAGTGTGTGACTATGTACATAGCGACCGGCTTGAGCTCGTCCTCCATATCACGCACAGAAAAGACTACGAATTTGCGGTTGATATCCACATTTGATGGCTGGTTTAAGAATGTTGCCCAGCTACCACGAGTGTATTTTGAAAGTCTTTGGATTATAGATTCACTTCCATCCATCCCTGCTAGCACCATTTCCATATCAGAAAGTAGTGGCGGTTCGATATTATTAAAATCTGATTCAGCTGTGATGTCCTTGAGTGCATATGTCTCCGTAATGGCTCTGTCGATGATTGAATCTTCTTCTGGAGTAAGACCTCCGAGCATTATGCGGAATAATCCCACTAGGTTTATAGTGTTACTTCGTAGTACATCTGCGCCAGTTTCATCCTCAGAAGGAAGTGGAAGGTCAAATGGGTTTATGTGGTGATCTGATGAAAGTGCGATGTTGAAGTATCTGCCCCCTACTGCTTCAGAAAGGTATTCATATTCTCTTTCAGGGTCGATCACGATTACTTCTGTGTCGAACATCAGTGTGCGCAAGATTTCTAGCTTAGTTGCATATGATTTACCTGCACCAGATGTAGCAAAAGTAATAGAGTTGTAGTTTGGAAGAGAGAATCTGTCGAATATTATAAGACTTGAATTGTGGCGGTTCACACCATAGAGTATTCCTTTGTCTGATGTAAGGTCAAATGATACGAATGGAAATACAGATGAAAGAGGCTCTGTGTTTAGCTTCTGGTGAATACCTAGTATGTCTGTGCCTAGTGGAATCACACTTTTAAAGGCTTCTTCCTGCTGGAAGAGCGCCGGCTTAAGGTATACGAGCTTGGACTCAAGGAGAGACTTTATTTCACTCTCAATTTTAAATAAATCTATCTCACTGTCTGCATAGATTGTGATGTATAGTCCTACATCAAACATTTTCTCCTGAGCTTGCATAAGAGAATCACGAAGAGATTCAAGGTCATTGTATGCAGTGTCGAGCATTGGGTCACGCACCATTCCTTTTGATTCACGGATTGAAATCTGGCTCTGAACCTCCGCCACTTTGTTTTGAAAAGCTTTTAATATTTCTGGTGTGTCTATAGGGTGTATGAAGAATGCAACATCGAAAATTTTATCCAAATTTATAATTGGTGAGAACCAGTTGTCTGTGAGAAACCTTGGGTATGAGATTACGAAGAAAGTACGAGCAATTTTGTCCCCCAAGTTTAGTGACTTTGGTGTGATTTGCAGCGCTGACGGTGCGATGATATCACCAAGCTCAAGTGTGGCTGCTTTGTATATTTCTTCAGGAAGTACAGGAAGTATCATGCCGTGCCCTTGCTGAGCATTTCCTTTCTTTCCAAAAATGTCTGATATTATTCCCATATAATTATTGTAATTTTACTCCCTGACTTATATCACCCGGATTAAATGTCTTGTAGAACAGTTCAATTATTTCCTCTGTGCCGAGCTGAGTGCTACGCACACCAAAAGATCCGAGTCCTTGCATTACTACCCCTACTCTCTCGTCGAGCTGAGTGCGCTTCTCCTCAAATCTTGTTTTTGAATCTTCTTCTTTTGTGGTTGCTTTCTGATTACCACCAAATAATTTATCAAAGAAACCTTTTTTTGGAGCGAAGCTAGTGTCGCCACTGTATGGGATAGTCACGAAAAAACTTTTCGTCATTATGTTTACTTCTTCAGTGAAAGAACGAATGAAATCCATATATTCTTTTGTTTGAAGCTTGATTAGTGGCTCAGTTTGGAGCTTCATTCTCTCTTCAAGAGATACTATGTATGGGCGGATATCAAGCTTGCGGGATTGCACGGAAATTTCCACAGAGAAATCGAGTCCGTTTAAAAATGTCTGGAACTGCATTATGGTTGCATGCTGTTCATCTTCTGATTTTAGAGAAAGGTTTATAGACGATGCTATGAGGACAGCACGCAAGCCCCCGTCTTTTAGGACGATGACTCCATCACGAACTTCTTTGATGGGAACAAATTCTTGTGCTGCGCGAGCATTTAATGCCATATGTATTATTATACAGTAGTAAGCAGTAAGTAGAAAGTATCAAGGGGTTAAATTCATTATTCCATAATACATAATACTTACTGCTTAATACTTTCTACTTGTGTGCCTGATCCAAAACATCCAAACTCCATGCCAAATCTTTGAGCCTACTTGTGGTCATAGCGGGTAGTGCTTCTGTTTGCTCTGCCACTTTGTCTTTTACTACTTCTGGTTTCTTCAAATGTTGTTTCCATATATACAGCTTGCTTTTTAGGGCGTATGTTATGCTTGCCTGTACGTAATAGATAAATGGTTTATTATTTATTTTATAGAATGTTAATGCTGCAGAAAATGCCGCTACTACTATGATAAGTGGTACAGCGATCCATATGATTACTAATTTATAAATTACATAGATAAGCCCTGCTCCACCAGCTAGATATACGAACTCTTTAAATGTGAAAGGTCCAAAGAGTTTGTCTTCGACATCTATAAATTGTGGTACTTTGAATTGCATATGTTATATTCTCTCTCTATATTGATCACCACTGTTTGGTGCACCACTACCTGCTGTAGGTATGTTGAAGGTTGTAGTATTTGGCTTTTTTATAGAGTTTGCGTTGATTGTGATATTTTTTAATTTATCACTCATTATGTTTGGTGCTGGCTTTGGAGTATCTTCAATACCAGCAATCATTTGAGCTTGTGTTGTAGAAACAGGAGGGTTTACTACGGTTTTTTCTTCTACCACACTTACTCCAGACATGGATAGGGCTTGCTCATCTTTTTTCACCATTTCTTCTGTCATAGATTTCGTTGGCTCTTGAGTGATTTTATTCTCAATTTCAATTCCGGCATTTTGGAATACTCCATTGTTGTTATCTGCCACAGGTAGCATTTGTGGTGGCATAGGAATATCTATATTTATATAATCTGAGACTGGCGTAATAAGAGGAGCACTTTCTACTACTTTCACTTCTTCCTTCTTCATTTCAACTTCAGGCTTTTTGTATGGAGGCAGTGGCACTGCAGGCTCTGGCTGCTCTTCCTTTTGCACTTTCTCTGTGTGAGTTATAAGTGAAGTGCGAATGTTTTTTAGGATTTTCTCGTTTACATCTTTGGCTATTATGTCGGCTTTTTCCTTCGATATATTCATCGCGGAGCTTATTTTCATACTGTATTCCTCAGGGTGAATCACGCCTAGCATCATCTTTGTTGTCGTATTGTCGAGTATTCCCATCATCTCTATATTGAAGTTATTCGCCTTACCGATCTCAAGAAGTGCATTCTGGTAGCCAGAAGAAGAGATGGCATCCTGCACATCCTGAGGTAGGCTTGCGAATCTTTCATCGACGGTTTTTCCATTCCCGTACTCTTTATCTGCTAAATCCTTCGCATTGTTTTCAAAAGTTGTAGTTAAATCCCCTCTCCATTCTTTTAGAATTTGGAGATTTATATCGTCTAGAATATTTAGGCCTGTAGGGCGAGGTACTGCAAGATCTGCCATAAGAGTCTGCTCATATTCATCTGGGTGAATAATTCCAAGCATTACGAGAGATGTTTCTGTGCCAAGAGTTTGAATTTGAGTTTCTGTGAGATTGTATTTCAGGCTAATGCCACGAAGTTTCTCAAGCCACTCCATCTTCGAAAACATCTCTTGCATTTTTGGTGACAATTTTGTGTAGAACTCTGCAATCTTTTGTTGTAATTGTTTCTCGTCCATTTGTATTTTTATTATACCACTACTTCCTTCCTTAATACTTACTGCCTACTACTTCCTACTTAATCCTAGTGATGTCCTCCTCCCCCATGGTCATCATGCCCTCCACCGTGATCTCCTCCGCCATGAGGTGCAGCAACTTTTACATCTACTTTAGCGCTCTTCATCGCCTCAGTAAAAGTGTGACTCAAATCTTTTAGGAAATTTCCTTGACCAGTACCATGGTTAACATCTACAGATTTTTTAAGTCCAGTTCTAACAGCTAGAGCAATCCCTGCTACAGCACCAACTCCGAGTTTCGTTACAATACCTTCTCTTTTATCAGTTTTGCTCTGTGAAATGTTTCTTACATCGTATGTTCCAGTATTTGATTTTGAAACTAATCTGTCTCCTATGCTAATTTGTCTCTTTGCTTCCTCTTGCAAATGCGTAAACCCTGCTTCGCTTGCCTTGTCAGCAGATATTTTCAGGGCTGCATTAAATTGTACTGTAAGCTGGTCTTCCACTTTCTTTTTTGCTTCATCAGTAAGGTCTCCATTTATATCCATACTATCTACATCCTCTTTCTTCATTTTATTTACAAAAGCTGTTCTATTAGCTGATTTAAATCCACTTTCTCCTCCTGCGTATGAAACACCATTTTCATCTTCTAATGGTTTAGCCCCCTTACGAATATCTGCTTCAATCTCACCTCTTTTATCTTTATTATATGTTGTTTTTAGGGTTTTGATATTTTCACCTGACAAATTTTCATCAGACACATCTTTCAAGTGGGCCTTCTCTTTTAGAGATTCTAATTCATGGCGGCCATGCTCTATCTCGTTTACTTTCTTTTGTCTTTCATTTAATATACTTCCAATACCATTGTTAATAGTACCATTTGCATCTCTCGTGTTACCAAACACTCTTCCTAGTTTAAGCTTTGATCCAACCCACCCAGTCACCTTACCTACACCAGTTGCTTTTCCAGCTTCATACTTTTGTGTAGCGGTCTCCCCCCTCGAAGCTCTCGCCACTGTCTGTCCAATAACCTTTCTTCCTAGTAATGCTGTTCCTAGTGCTGCACCACCAAGGGCGAGGCCGGCTGTAGCTGCGAGGGCACCAGTAATTTGCTGACCGAGTTCACCAGACATTTTTGTCGCAATACCCTTTGCTTTCCATAGTAGTACCATAAGGAAGATGAATGGAATTATTATTCCCATTAGCCATTGAATACCATCTTTTGAGCCAGCATTAAATAATCCCAGACCAGTATCAAGGAATTTAATAATCAAATATAAGAAGAACATGAATACCGGTGCTAGGAATGCGAGATTGAGAGTTTCTGGCCACCACTTCTTCCAACCCACCATGTCTATGTCTTGCAGTGCTGGCACTGTGTATGAGAAGAATGTGAGAGGCACTAGTACCATAGCAAGCCATAATCCTATGACTCTAGCTATAAATACTAATCCTACTGATAGGAAAACTATTGTACCTATAATACACATTACAATAGACAAGAAAGAAATAATTAAAAATGTACCAGCACTTATGCTGCCAGCACTCCCTGGTTCCAATTTAGAAGCATTTGTAAGAATCTCTTGTGGGTTGATTTTACTTACTAATAATGCTGATAGATGCTTCTCACCTAGATCTGAAGTTAGATTTTTATCTACACCTGTGTCCACTCCTGCAACTACTGTGTTTGTACCATTACTATTTGTCCCGACATTTACCTCCACATTATTATAAAATACTCGAGCTAGAATGTTTGAAGTGTCTATAATGACATGCGTAGCAAATAGGCTGAAGTTGATCAAGAGTCCAATTATAACTACATTCACTATCATTTCTTTTGTTTTAAAGCCATGAAGATTTAGTACAGTAGAGAATGCAACATATAAAAGTATAAATATAAAGAATACATTACACATATCCCTCACTATACCCCACCCTTCCGTCACAAAAGTAGACCTATAGGAGTTACTATCTAGTGAGTAGCCCACTGTCCAATCGAAAAACATACCTGCATAGGCCATTAACTTTGCTGTTATAATAAATATTACATCAAATACTCCAATAAAACATGCGGCCCACGATCGCTCCCCATTCCAATGTGGCCTAGGATCTAGCATACAAATAAAAAAACTAGTGTCGTATTTGTCTCCTGTAGATTGACTCATATTGCTCGGAGTCACTTCATTTTTATTTAGCTCTTTTTCCTTTAATTTTGCCTGGTCCATTGCTTCTTTAGTAGTCGGTTCATTATCACCTACCGCCTCTGCTTTTTGAGTCACCACTTGAGCTTTATTGTTTGAAAATACGACTGAAATAGGCGCGAGGATGTTCGCGATGATAACCAATGTGAAGATGTATGGCAAGAATTTTTTCACTGTTTTTACAATGCCCTCTTTGCTCCTTTAGTATAACATTTTTTTCTAAAACAACACGCTCCTATAAGGTGTATTACCTTATAGGAGCGCTTATTACCAGATTTTCACTACCTGCTCGAAGTCGTAAAGTGGGAATGCATATATAGAACTTGTGTTTGAAGGGTCACCATTCTTCACTTTCATTACAAGGTTGTCCACCATTCTCTTTAGAACTTTCACATTAATTTTCTGTAAACTAGTTACTTGATAGCTACCTCCATCATGGGCACCGCTTCTTATATTACCATTCACTATGATAGGAGTTTCATCATAAATCATTTTTCTTAATCCATCTAGGAATGGGCATACATACACTACATCTATGTTATCTGGGCTGGTGTGTTTAGTTTCATCGTAAGTTTTGGAAACTTTGTTAGGAGTACAAGAATATTCATTTCCAATAGTGTTTACATATCCTTCTGCTATTTGGTATATAGTATTTAGTTTTGGTGTAGATGAGAAGGCTGGGTCTACCTCCATATCTTTATTACTTACATAATCTCCATTATTAAATTGTGAAAGCGTTGGTGAACCTTGCGTTCCTATTGCAGAGTTATACACATCCCTCCGATCTAGGAATATTTTATTTTCCCTGTCTGCTTTATCGATTATTTCCTTTATATCGTATAGGCCGTATCTAGGTCTGTTCCCGTTAGCATCACCAAGGTGTTTGTATGAGTTAATCTTTTTACTTGCATCTATTTCAAAGTGTAGGTAATTCCAATCCCCAAGCCATGTGCCACTGTCTATGTTTGAAGTCTCTGTGGAAGCATAAGTAAATGAAGTTTGAGTTGGAGACTTGTAGTATGGGTTACTCAAGCGGTCTAGAGGGCCTGCATACTTGCTAGGGCTTGTCTGGTCATAACACTGAATTGTAAGAGCCTTCACATTTGCAACCAAATCAATATAGCTTTGCTTCTGGTCATTTTCAGTGATTATATCTGCATCAGTTTTAAGTTTTGGAGCGAGTAATGCGAATTGCCTTTTCAATTCATCAAGCCTTCTTTGCTCTTCTGGTGTGAATGTGAGTGGCACATCCACACAGCTTGCTATAGACGGAGTAGGATTCGGAGGAGGAATTATGTTTGGATTAACATATTCAGAATAGTATTTAGGGTCGTAAGTATTTGGATGTGCAGCATCTTGTCCGTTGTTATTTGCATTACCATCTGTGTGGCAAGTAGGATCTGCTGCATCTATGAATGTATCACCATCATTGTCTTTCAAATCACTACACTGTGGTGTGTATCCTCCACTAAATTCTGCCTCCATATTGTCTTCTGGATTATATGTACTTGAATCTGTCTTATCCTCCCAGCATCCCAAATCTGCGGAGTCTATTCCGTTCTTGCCATCATTATCTATACCATCACTACACTGAGCTAGATACTTAAACTCTATTGCCTTATTTGGGTCATACTTCGTAGTGTCGATAGTACCGTCTGTTTTCTTTGTAATCTTGAGATCTGTGTAGCATCCTGGATCTTTATCATCAGCAAGTTTGTTGCCGTCATTGTCCTTGCCATCACGACACTGTGGAATGAAATTGAATTCTGTATACGCATTGGGGTCATATGAAGCAGCGTTATTTGGGTCCAAATCTGTGTGGCATCCTGGGTCCTTGTCATCTACGAGAGTATCCGCATCATTATCTTTACTATCACGACACTGAGGAATGAAATTAAGCTCGCTAGTTTTATTTGGTATGTACGACAGGATTACATTTGGGTTCAGGTCACTATGGCA
This sequence comes from Candidatus Nomurabacteria bacterium, assembly GCA_943356675.1. Taxonomy (GTDB): domain Bacteria; phylum Patescibacteriota; class Minisyncoccia; order Phycocordibacterales; family UBA9973; genus UBA8515. The sequence continues at coordinate 35,345 of CALRFQ010000005.1, read as the reverse complement.
ACCTGGATCGTTCTCATCTGTTAGATTATCGCCGTCATTGTCTACCCCATCACTACATGCAGGCACATAAGGAGGGTGGATTATTTTTGTTCCATCTATTTCAGAATTCTTTGTCTTGTCCCACGCAAGTATAGGATTATTGTCTATGTGACAGCCTGGGTCTGAGCGATCGAAAAGGCCATCACCATCATTGTCACCACTGTCACCCTTGTCTTTTCTTCCATTTTTATTTGTATCAACCCAGTCATTACATTGCGGAGCTCTTCCATTTATCAAGCAGGCTGTGCCATCTGAGTCTACAGCTTGTTTGTCGTAGCCCATCGTATTTAAGTAATTATTTATTAGAGTGTCACTTACTGGAAGTATATTTCCAGGGTAAATTCCAAGAAGGATAACCGGTATGAGGAGTGTGCCATTCTTTGTAACTACCGTAACTGTAGTTTTTGTATATTGAACATGAGGAATAGTAAATGTACCCACTAAGTTCTCATAAAGCAAACTTGGGTTGTATGTTTTTGGATCTTTAATATTGGTCCAGCATGCTGGGTCTTTGCTATCTATCACACCATTACTGTCGTTATCGACACTGTCATTACATTCAGTAATTTCTATTTTTTCATAATTATCATTTAGATTATATGTACTCGGATCAATCATATTGGTCCAGCATCCTGGGTCTTTCGCGTCTGATAGTCCATTCCTATCATTATCTATGCCGTCCACACAATCAAGCACTGGAGCTGTGTCAACCTTAGGTATGTTGAATTCTTTTGCTATGGTTTTATCATAAGATACAGGATTATATTTGTCGCCATCAGTATGACAGCTTGGGTCACTTTCATCTTTTAGATTATTACCATCATTATCTGCCGCATCACTACATTCTGTAGTAACAGGTCCTGATCCGATGCTTACTGGTCCACCACCACCTCCACCCTTCTTCACTATTGGCCAGATTCCTCTTTTCCCAGCTTTTATAATGAATGAATTATTGTATGCTAGAACTGCAGCAGCTTCGAGTTTGTCTATAGCTGCTTGGTTTGTGATAATCTGAGCTTTCATAAGTGACACAGTACATGCATCAACATAGTCATTTGTATTTATATCAAACTCTACAGAGTCGTTTGCATCATAAGTAGTAGGATCATTTCTATCCTTCCAGCATCCTGGATCTTTTGTGTCAGCGAGCCCATTGCCATCATTGTCTGCTCCGTCACTACATTGAGTTTCTGTATTCAAACCTTTATAAACAGAGAGAAAATCGTATTCCAACGCGCTGTCGGGATTATAGCTATTTATATTGTTTGCATTTCCATCTGTATGACAATCAGGATCTTGTGAATCTATTAATCCATCTCCATCATTGTCTCCAGCATCACCGACATTTTTCGTTCCATTCTTGTTTGTATCTACCCAGTCACTACATTGCGGAATATATAAAGGATACTTTCCATCCACAGAGAAGTCGTACTCAAGAGCACTCTCTGGATTATAACTATTTATATTATTTGCATTTCCATCTGTGTGGCAGCTCTTATCCGCCATATCTATTCCATTCTTGCCGTCGTTGTCTACTCCATCACTACATTGTGGTGTATTGTTCGTGTTTTTACCATTAGCTTTGAAATCAAACTCGAGTAATATATTTTTACTATAACTTTTTGTATTATTTGCATTTCCGTCAGTGTGGCAGCTCTTGTCTTTTGCATCGGCGCCGTTCTTATTATCATTGTCTATTCCGTCTGCACACTGTGGTACTGATGTAGTCCCATTCCCTAGAGTAGAGAAGTCGTACTCAAGAGCACTCTCTGGGTTATAACTATTTATATTGTTTGCATTTCCATCAGTGTGGCAGCTCCTGTCTGCCATATCTATACCATTTCTGCCATCATTATCTACCCCATCGCTACATTGCGTAGGATATTTGATACCATTTTTTGTAGTACCACCTCCAAGAGTCCCCCCATTCCCTGCTCCAGAGCTTGTGCCTGCTATACTGCCACTAGATGATGCACCATTTCCGCTACTACTACTTGTACTACCCGTAGAGCTAGAATTTGTAACAGTACTAATGTCTTTTGGTTTTGAGGTTCCAAGAAGTGGTGAGAATGTTTTTTGTATTCCGCTAAGTGTTTGAGAAATCTTGCCGTCACCACGGAAAAACAGGAAGTAAGCAATGATAAGTAATGCCAACACTGAGATGAAGGTTATTATGAATGCTTTTGTTTTTCTTGGGTTTCTTTCCATATAATTTATTATTGCACACTTCCGCCAGTACTACCATTTGGATCCACTTGAGCAGTTAATGTTGGATCAGGATCTACTCCCGGGCAGAAATTAACTTCGTTGGGTAATGCAGCTTTTTTCATACTAAATATTTTTGCATTTCGTCTATCTTGTGCATCCTTCATTATTTTGTCTACTTCTGTTTTTATTGATTTTAACTTTACAATATTATTCTTTACCTCAGTCACTTCTGTCTTGTAATCCTTCTTTGCTTGGGCGATATTGGCATCATAGTTTTCTATATCCTTTGTTATATTGAGCCCAGCAGCTGCCATCGGAAGCTGCGCTTGCACTGTGGCGTCTAGGTGTATTTCACTTGTTCTGTATGGTAAGTATGTTGCGATATTACTTGCATCGAGGTCACTATGGCATCCGGTATCCCCCATATCTTTTGTGCCATCCCCATCATCATCTGTGTTATTCCTACATACAGTAGAGTTCGATTCACTATTTCCGTATCTGTTGTATGTAGTAGGATTATTCCTGTTTCCATCTGTATGGCATCCTGGGTCTAGTGCATCTGTGTATCCATCAGGAGCCCCACTTACTCCATCTGTATCATTTTCTATACCATCGCTACATTCCCTCGCGACACCGGCCTTGTATCCATCAAAGTATTTATCATATCCATCTGCGATAGGATCGAGTGTTCTAGCTGGCCCCATGTACTGAGCGAGTACATACCTTGGGTCAATTGTAGTTACCGTCAATCCATTTGTACCGTTGGGGACTACAAATTTTTGTCGGTTGAGTTCTATTTTTGGCCGTGGGCTTAGTGTAGGGTAACAATCTGGGTTCATGTTATCAGTCACAGTTAATGAATTCAATCCACCATTTGTAGTATTCTGCCCCTGACTACTTTCACTTCTATTGTCATTACATTTCATTTGAGGTTTGTCCTCACCCCTTTCTTTATCCCAAGAACTAGCATTGTTTGGATGTAGATCACTATGGCATCCTGGATCTGCAGAATCTTTCAAACCATTATTATCATTGTCTATCCCGTCATTACATTGTGGCTCTGTCCCCCCAGTGATATCATATCCTCCGAATATTTTCGTGTATCTTTGCTTTATGTAGGTTTGGTAGAGTCCGAATCGAGTAGTAAGACTGTTTACTAAGCCAGATTGATTGCTATTAAAGTAGAATTCAGATTTCAGATTCTGCCTTTCAATTTCAGCAGCATTTGCTGCATTTTTATTTGCATGGCTACTATGTATCAGAGCAACTACACCTGCAAATATTCCAGCTACTGCTAAGCTTATCCCCCCTGTTGGTCCAGACAATGCGACTCCGAGGCCTGATACAATGCCTTGTGCTGTACTAAGGTTCGCATCTGTCTTCAACCACTTAGGCTCCGATATTCTTTCTTTCCCATTATAACTCATGTTTGAGAGGTAATTTTGCAAGTCGTATATTCTGTTTTTAGTTCTAGTTTCCCACGAAGGGTTTGGTCCTGGGATGCAGTAATCAAGCTCACCTATCGCTGGTAGGATAGGATCTAATGCCTTCAAGGATTCTGTGGCAGCTATTATATAATCTTCTTGTATTGAAATTATTCCTTTCTTGGCAACTATTTTCTTTTGCTTACCTTTTGCGTCGAGAATTGGAATTTTAACTGTTTTAGTACCACCGGCGATTACACTAACTGGATCTATTATTTCTCTATATTCAAAAGCTGGTGTGTATATGTCGCCCAAGTCTCTTGTAATATCGAAATCATCACCACTTCGGTACCATCCGCCATATCCTTGGTTTACTTTTATAAGATTTGAATAAGTGTCATAAAATGGCTTTTCTAGCATGTTTAATGCTGGTACATCTCCCATCGTTACAGAACCTCTCGCATATGAATCAAGAGAAGATAAGCCTTTTGTTGTTAATTGATTTACGAGAGAATTAAATACTTGATCGAGTGAGTCGTTCACTGTCTTTGCGAGCTCAAGCTGGCGAATAGGTGAAGTAAGCACTGCACTTGCTTGGTCGGCAATGATAGACCCAGGTGTTACTACTTCAGTTCGAATACATGTAGGGTCGCCAGAGTTTAAAGAGTTACCTGTCTCACGATAAGTACTCTCTTGCCCAACTGTGCCGTCTGGAGAAGATTGCTCTATACACTTTGTAGCTGAGAGGAAACCTTTGCCTTGCAACAACTCATCCTTCTTTATTTGCACTTTTTCACTCTCTTGTTTTAGTGCTTCCTCACTTGCCATGAGCGTGAAACCAAGAGGATTATTCGCAGGATTCTGTGTGAGTGACAGCCACCCAGTCCACCCACCTTTCGAGAAATCCTTACTAAAATCCTCTGTTGTTACTCCTTCTGGTAGTGAATCCTGAAGAGTTGATTTCGCAACATCAGAGAAGGTAATTTTCGAATTATTTACAAGCATTTGTGCAGTACTTTTTCCATATGGGTATAGTGATGCATTTGTAGGGTCTGTGAATGGCGCGATAAATGATTGAAGACTATCGTTTTGAATCTTCTTAAAGAATGACTCTTGGTCGCGCACAAAGAGAGGGTCACCATTGAAGCCTGTGTTCACCCAGTTTAGTATCCCTTGCGACATTGATGCAATCTGCTTTTGAGAAATTTTCACCGCGATACCATTTAGACATTGCTCCCAAACCTTTTTATTGGCAGAGTCTTCCATTATCTTTTTTTGATTATCGTTTAGTTTCTTAAGAGATTTTAGTACACCTGCATCAGCTACAGGCTGAGAACCAGTGGTTAAGGCTATTGCTCCGATATCACTAGCTGAGTTTATTTCTGCATCTACATTACCATATTTATTTAGTTCGAAATCTATCGTTCCGTCTGATGATCCGTTACCAGCATTATCTCCAACCCCTGAGGATAGCATGTCTTTTAGTGCCGACTCATCAGAGCTACCTGTAACAGCAGATGTTCCAGAGGAAGTAATATCTGCGTTTTCAGCATTCAGGTCTGATAATGCTTTTCTAAATAATCCCGCACTATTGTTGCAGCCTAGAACTTTTGTCCCATACTTGGCGAAGTCGGTCATTTGTGGAACACTCGATTCCTCTCCTGATTCATCTGCGTTCTTCAAGCTTGAGTCAAGTATGGAAGAGTATGGAGGAAGAGTACTCGCAGCGCTAGCAAAGTTTATTTTTAAGTCATTTGAGAATGGCAATAATGGAGAAATTAATAATGAAAAAACTAAAACTGCGGACAGTTTTTTATTAATTTGAAATTTTTTCTCGTATTCCATATTATCTAGAAATTATAGCACTTATTTTATAATCTCGTATGCCGTTCAGTGACTCAATTATTATTCTATTGTATTCATTATAACTTACAATCGCAGAAAGGCCAGATATTTGGTCATCGAAGAGATTCTCTACGGTTTTTAGCATTTGTGCAGACTTTTCAAAATTGTTCATAATATTTAAATGGTATTTTGAAAGTTCAAGTGGGGTATTCATTTGCATCATTTTTACGACACAATCTTTGTAGGCATTTTCTATATTTGGTAATCCTTTAAGTAAATTTTTGTCATCATGGTTTAGTGCTGTACCGATAAGATCCATCTCTGAGCTTATACCATTATCTTGGCAAGTTTTCATTAATATAGCTAGGTTGTTGCGGTATGTAGTTACAGAAGTTCTGTTTGTGGATACCGTCTTCACGATATCGTATGAGTACATATTTTTAACATCTATAAGTGTTACTTTACTACCGATTTGGTCAGAAACCTTTGAAAGTATCTCATCATTACTAAGTCCGCTGTCTTGTAGTGACATTACAAGTGCGAAGAATTCTCTTGATAACTTGTCGTTCTCTGTAGGCTCACTACCTGCAGGTGAATTTGCCGCAAGAATCTTTTTCTTTGCTGTTATAAATTCTTTGTTTGATGGTCCATTACCTTTTGGATCTAGACCCCAGAGCTTCTCTTCCCAGTCTTGAATTCCATTACTATTACTATCGTTGCTAGCCACATCCTTCACAAAAACTTTTGAAAGAGTGTTTGATTTTATTTTTGCACGGAGTGTTGGAGTAATCTTCACAATCAAGATTGCGATCACAATAAGTACGATTAATATGCCAGCTTTTTTTATGAAAATTGAACTAGGTAGATATTTGCTATCCATTCACTAAGTATACAATGTTTTTAAATTATATTCTAGCTTTTAATCCAAGCATTGTGCGAGTTTTATCCATTTACTTAGTGGTATATCTTCTGCTCTAGATTTTTCTTCTATCTCCGCTTTTTTGAACGCCTCAATTATCTTTTCTTTAGAAATTTCTTGGCTCAAATTCCCTATTAGCATCTTTCTCTTGTGTGCGAAGCCGAGCTTCATGATGTTGAAGTAATTTTCCATCTCTTTCTTGTCTTTGAAGTTGCTATTTCCTATGTTATTTATGGCAATTACTGCAGAATCCACCTTTGGCACAGGGCGGAAGAGCTTTTTGCTTACTTTTAGTATGTATTTTGGCTCGGCATAAGCCTTTACAGACAAGGATAATATGCTTTCTTTCTTATCTCTAGCCACTATTCGGTCCGCAACCTCCTTTTGGACTAGGAGCACCATATTTTCAGGCTGAACCTCACTTTCCAAAAATAGCCTTATAATTAGGCCTGTAATATAGTATGGGATGTTTGCGATGACTTTATAGGCCTTTGGGTTAAGTTCGTATTTTTTCGGGTCAAAATCCATAATATCCCCCTCGATTAGGATTAAATCCTTATTTTCCAAGGCTATTTTGAATTTCTCCTCCAAAAGCGGTATCAAGTCGTGATCCTTCTCTATGGCTATTACTTTAGCCCCAAAAGACAGGATTACCTCGGTAAGAGCCCCTTTTCCAGGGCCAATTTCAAGCACAATATCGCCTTTTTGCACATTTCCAGCCTTACACATAGCCGAAAGGGCTGTATGTGAGGTCAAAAAGTTCTGCCCAAGCGACTTTTTAGCTTTATGTTCCATAGATACATAATACCACAGTGCTTCGTAGGAATATAAAATTTCTCGCAAGCGAAGTGGTTATGATAAATTCCACGAGTAGGTGTGGACGCGCGCAAATCCGGCTTGTGGGCCGGATTTGTAGGGATAAAGAGTGGAATTTATTATAACCACGAAGCGAGTTACAGGTACACCACTCTATCAGTACTTTCGTAATTCGCTTCTTCTAGTGTTGTGAGATGTGCTGGAATGTCAGAAAGGAATTCACTTGGTGAATTTACTTGGCGCATTCCGAAGATTGTGCGAATGTTTGCGTATGATAAGAATAGTTTATGTTCAGCGCGCGTGACTGCCACATAAAATAGTCTACGTTCCTCTTCGCTGTCTGATTTCCCTTTTCCTCCAATTCCTGCGTGTGGAAAGAGATCTTGCTCGAGCCCTGTTATGAATACATATTTGAATTCTAATCCTTTCGATGCGTGCACAGTCATGAGTCTCACACCTTCATTTTTCTTGTCGTGCATTAAGCTGTCTTGGTCTGATGCTAGTGATGCGTCAGTAAGGAGCATGTCGATACTCTCCTCTCCGTATGCATCATACTTGAGTGCGAGCGTTACGAGCTCTTTTATGTTTTCGAGCCTTTCAAGTTCCATTTCACCACCGGCTTTGAGCTCAGCTTCCATTCCACTTTTCTCCAGAATGTATTTTACACTTTCACTCGCAGTATGGCTCTCCATATAAATTTTAAAATCTTCAAGCGTTGCGTAGAATTTATTTATTTTAGTTTGCATACCTGCTGGAAGTTCACTAAACTGATTCGCAAAAAGTTTTGCTAGAGTTACCTTACCTATTCCGCGTGCTGGAATATTTATAATTCTTTTTATATCAGACAAACTTTCCTGATTGAGTGATGCACGAATATACGATAGGATATCACGCACTTCTTTACGGTCGAAGAACTTTACTCCGAGCACATGATACGGTATTTGCCGAGAGAGAAGTGCCTCCTCGAGTACGCGGGATTGGAAATTTGCTCTATATAATATGGCTATATCCTTTGGCTCTGCTTCCTTGCTCTCGCAGAGTTCATAAATCTTTTGTGCGATAAAATTCGCTTCCACCGTCTCATCATAAGCCACGCAAATTCCGATTTGCTCACCGATATTATTTTCTGTGAAAAGATTCTTCGGAGCACGGAAAACGTTTTTCTTAATGATTTCATTTGCGGCTTCGATGATAGTTTTCGTGGAGCGGTAATTCTGCTCAAGCATTACTATCTTTGCGCTCGGGTAATCTTTCTCGAAGTGAAGCATATTTTTTATATTTGCTCCGCGCCATGAATAAATGTTTTGATCTGTATCACCCACGACACAAATATTTTCTTTTGGACCCACGAGAAGTTTTGTGAGTTCGTATTGCACTTCGTTGGTATCCTGATACTCATCGATGTGAATATACTTCCATTTGTTTTGGTAACTTAATTTTATTTCTGGATATTTTTTTAGTAGTAATACTGTCTGTAGAAGTAAATCATCGAAGTCTAGTGCTCCTTCCGCTTTGAGTCCCTTCTCATACATTTCCCAAATCTTTGCGACCATCACAGCAAATGGCGCCACTGCTTCCTCGGCAAATTTCTCGCGGGAGATGAAGTCACCCTTGGCTTTTGAAATCATACTTTTAATTTTTCTCGGTTCGTACTGCTTGGGATCAAGATCGAGCGACTTCAGTGCATCCTTGATTATAGACTGAGCATCTGATTCGTCGGCAATAGTGAAATGCTTGGTGAGGCCGAGAATATGCGCATTTTCTTTTAGTATGTACACACCGAGAGCGTGAAATGTGGAAATGAATGGCAATCTGTTGTACTGCCTATCTGAAAGTAGTGCCACTGTACGGTCACGCATCTCCTTTGCAGCCTTATTTGTAAAGGTTACAGCTAGGATTTCATCAGGACTCACGCCCTTACGGATTAGGTTTATGATTCTATATGTAAGAGTCTTGGTCTTCCCTGCTCCAGCTCCTGCCACAATAAGAAGCGGACCTTCTGTGTAGTCCGCTGCATCCCTTTGGCGTTCATTTAATTCTTTTAAGATATCTTTTTCCATATTGTTTTCCTATTGTAGCATAAAAAATACCACGACTTTAATCGTGGTATTTTTTAGAATAATAAATTTATTTTTCTAAATTTTTCATCATTACAATTCCGTCTCCTAGAACTTTTTCTGCCTCTTCTTTCATCATTTGCTCAAAGTTTGGAATATTTTTCATAAAGAATTCAATGATTAAGTCTGGAGTAGGTGCACCATTTGTAAGCTTTTCAAATTCGTCTATAACTTCGTCACTCATTTCTTCCATCGCACGCACGATCACTGCTTGGTATACTACAGCACCGACAGAGTCGACTAACTCATCCTGTTTCTCAGGGCTCGCATCTTCCACCCCTAGGACCTTGATTAGAACTTTATGTATATTTTTATTTGTAGCCATATATTTTAATTTTTATTTATTATCGACTTTATAATTATTGCTCTAACCAGTGCCTAGTAGCATTGTAACCATTGTTATTATTTTGTGCCTCAATCTTTTCTAGGTATTCTTTGAGTGTAAGGCTTGTGCCATCTTCTCTCATGTAGCTCACTCCAGATGCATTTACTACGTGTTTTATTTGGTCTGCATTATCTCTTTGATTAAGTGGAAACCAATGCTTCCTGTCTTCTATGTCTTGCATTGGCATATCTTTCATCTTATTCCACTCTCTAGTTTCTAATCCATCTATGTGTCTACCTGAAGGTCTGTTCTCTCCAAATATGTAATCCACAGCTTTATTCACTTTGATTCTTTGAATTTGTCCTGCTTCAGTATTTATAGGCACCTTACCGGAGTTCTGGTCTGGGTTATCTGTATCATTTGGATATTGATCTTGTGGCGCACCACCTCCGTGACCACCACGAGGGATACCCATTCTTCTTTCATTAATGATATCTATAACACTTCGAGTGTTATTTGTAGGGTGTGGTAAGGTTCTTCCTGTTTGGTGAGGGCCATTACTTGTAGGGTGGGGTCCTCCATTATCTGTAGGATGATTACCTACTTGTATACCTTTAGCTTGTAATCCGTACGGATCATAATAGGAATTAATATTGTTCCCTCCAGTATTTTGATCTGTAGGATGTGTGCCCACTCTTATTCCCTTAGATTCAAGATTATATGGATCTACTTTTGTACCAGTAGTATTTTCTGTATTACCTACTTCAATATCTTTTGATTTAAGTTCATAAGGATCTGTTGTGTTGTTCGCGTTCTCCAGATTTTGAGCACTAGTGGTATTTGATATTTCTGTATTATTTACTTCAGGCATCTCCGCTCTTTCTACTTGATTAACTTCTGGTTTGAAATCAACATCTTTTAATTCATCAGTTTTATATGCAAGAACTTCATTATTTTTTGGAACAATATTTGAATACTTATATTCATACTTTTCATTTGCACCATTTAGGTCATTGCCGTTATCACCTACATAGTGTATTTCTGTAGCTTTGCCATCAACTCCGTATTCTTGGATTGATAATTTTCCACTATTATCGAAGCCAAGTTCGTAAGCAGCTCCAGCTTGCACTCCTACACCACCACCTTCTCCCAAGTAGCCGAATTTCTCACCAAGAGCTTTGTAAAATTCTGGATTATGAGTGTCGCCATTGTAGCCTATAGCTTTTGCTACTTCTTGTGCATATGCATCTCCCTTAAGTTCAATTTGTGATTTGAGTGCGTAAGTAATACCCACATTGTGCTTTGAATCTATTATTGCCTCCTTGGGAATTTCGTGAGCAGTATTTTCTGGGGTATTGTACTGGTCAAAAATATTTTTATAGCCAGGTTTAATGTTTTGATTATCGAATATACTTTTACCACCAGTATTTATATTTTTATCTTCCAAAGAAATTTTTGGATTGCTCATACTGTGCTTATCAGTCTTACTGAACCACTGACCGATTTTATGAAGCCAGCCTTGAGATTTCTCACCCAAGCTTTCACTAGGCATATCTGGATGCTGAGGCATATTTGGTCTAAATGCTACACTTGTATTGTCGTTTGGGTTTGTGAAAATCTTTGGTTTGAATTCTGCATTACTATTGTCTACGAAGTGTCCCGCTTGTTCCATTGTGTGCATGTTTTCTCCAGAACCAATATGACTTAGGCTATCACTTATAGTTTTGTCTAAATTAAATCCTGTGTGAGTATCAATACCAAACATATGACCGCTTCCTCCAGCTAAGTTTGCTTCCACCATGAGGCCAGCGACGGCAATACTTGCCATATTATTCATTCTTTCTGCTTTTCTTTCTGCCTTCTCTATAGCTTGAAGTTGTGCCTCGTATTCAGGAAGATTAATTTCTTCTCTGCTAAACCGACCTACCAATTCTTCTTTCTGTTTTGCAAAATCTAATTTCTTTTCAGTTATGTTTTTACCAAGCTTGTCGATCGCCGCACTACCTCCGATGGTGGTTCCTATACTTCTTGCAAGTTTTACACCAAGCATTCCTGCTCCGGCATAGCTAAACATTGTAGACATTGCTACAGTTCTTAATACTTGGCCAAGTCTGTAGTACTTTTGCTTGCCATCTTTGTCTTTACCCATAGGGATGAGTCCCACATTGTATTTCTGATACTCTCCCCAGTCTGTACCGAGCTTCTGGTATATACTTATAGGCTTTGCAACGAATTTCAAAGTATTATCCCAAGCATTTTTAAATATTGCCAATCTTGATTTTGGCAACTGTTCAGCCCTCTTCTCGTTCACGAGTGCCATTTCAGCAAAAGAAATTTGCTTCAGCATCTCAATTCTGAAGTTTGCGAGCTCAGTTTGAATTTTACCGTGAGACATTCCACTCTCTTCAAGTTGTGCCTTTCTCTCACGATACAACTTTGTATTTAATTCCATGCGAGCCTGGTCGTATTTTTCTTTTAGGTCTTTTACTTCTTGCTCGGCTTCATTTTTCTTTTCATTGCTTCCACCAAGCATCCCACTTATTTTACTTTTTAAAGTATTTAGCTTTTGAAATTTTACTAATCCTTTTATGTAATCATCGCGAGATTTATCTATAGAGTCGTGCATAGCTTTCAGTTCAGGATTTATAACTTCCTTTTCTTCTTGAGTTTCAATTTTCTTACCAGTTCTTTCTAGTTCTGCTTCAAGCATTGGCTCAAGAGTTCTTTTTTTGAATTCCGCAAGGCGTACCTCTAGTGCTCTTCCTGTCACACCTAGGTTCTCTAATCTTGATTCTTCCGTTAGATAAATTGTTTGAATATTTTTTGTAAACTCATCACTATACAAACTTTCTTCATTCTTCACCTCCTCTTTCGTGTCGGAAGCTTTTTGCTCCTCGTTTGCTATATTTTCATTTTTTGCTTCAGGTGTTTCTTGTACGGAGGTATTTACATTTGAAGTTACGACAGTATTGCTATCTACTTTTTGAGTAGCCGAAGTAGGAGTACTATCATCCATACGGTACGCTTTACCAACTTTGGCATTTTGTGTACTTACAACAGGTGCGGGTCCTGCCGGAGGCTCATTTACAGAAACTTGCTGTTTGGTCCTCTTACTTTTAATGCTTTTTTCAAGGGCCTCAGTTTTAAGCTTAACGATCTCCTTCATTGCCTTGTCAGTGGCAGGATTTGCCACACTATAGCCCAACTTTCTGAGTTCATTATATGATAATTTAGATAAGTCCTTAATCTTTAGCGGGCCTATAGGCTTCTCATTTTTTTTCTTAGGTTCAAATGAATTTTTCATATTTTTATTATACAACCTATAGCTATAATCGTCTAATTTCTTTATCCACCCCGTATCCACTTTCTGGGTTGACTTGGCCTAGGAGTTGCGGTACGCTATATAGATACAGGGGTCAAACCTGTATAAATCAGTAAAATAAGCACATTTCCTTAGCTCACAGCCTTCTCTGTCTATCCCCAAAACCCATGAGTAACAAAAATCCTAAAAAGGATACAACGAGCGTAATTCAGTCACGAAATGCCGTTTTATCTAAAATAACCTTATTTTATAAAGGCCAAGTACTAAAGGCTTGTTTTGTATTTTCTTTTGCGTCAATGCTAGTATTCACCCCTTTCACGACCCACGCCGGTTTTTTCTCGTTTATAGGTGATATTTTTGGCACAGGAGCTGATGCTTCTGAGGTAACTACTATAGGTCCTGTCTCAGAGCAGACTCACAATGTGCAGACAGGCAGTGCACTAGAGCCTTCACTAACTACAGACCTTAAAAATATGAGTGAAACGCCAACAGTAACTATTGTGGGTGATGAGGCTATCGAATCTAAGGTGGGTCCTATGGGCACAGAAGCCGACCTATCAAAAGATGGCTATTCTTCCTCCTCTGTAAAGATTAACGTTTACCTAGTAAAGCAGGGTGATACCCTAGAATCAATTGCTAAGGCTTTCAATGTAACAAGGCAAGCTATAGTCTACGCAAACAGTGATATAAATAAGGCAGATCTTACGAAACCAGGCACTTCACTCATTATTATCCCTCTTAGTGGTGCACTATATATAGTGAAGAATGGTGACACAGCTGAAAGCATCTCAAAGAAATACAAAATTAGTGTTGCAGATATCCTAGAATACAATGTGCTCGATAAAGCGAGTGATATAAAGGCTGGTAATACTATAGTACTCGTAGGTGTAAGTAAGTCAGCTCTCATCGAAAAGCCAGTAATCGTAAAGAAGCCTACTCCAAAGCCAGTGATAGTAAATGACACTCCTGAAAAGGATGGTCAGCCTACAGGTCAGATAGTGAAAGGTTTCATTTGGCCATTCCCAGCTGGATCAGGAAGGATTTCTCAAAAGCTTCACGGTGCTAATGGTGTAGACTTAGCTGCCCCAAAGGGTACTCCTATATATGCAGTCGCAGACGGTGATATTCTTATTGCAAAAGGTAGTGGATACAACGGTGGATATGGACTTTATGTAGTGGAGAACTTTGCAGATGGTTCACAAAGCTTGTATGGACATATGAGTAAGGTGACTGCAGTTCAAGGAAGTACAGTGAAACAAGGTGATCTTATCGGTTATGTGGGTTCTACAGGGCACTCTACTGGACCTCATCTTCATATTGAGCGTCGCGGTGGAGTTAATCCTTTTAAAGATTTAAAGGTAAATAACACATCATCCGACTTCCATGATTAAAATTCGTCACATTTCTATAGCTTCATTTATTATAGCGCTCGCTATACCAATCTCTTTTCTTGCACTTTCAGCCAAAGAAGAAAAGCCGATAGTAGATAGCGCACTTATCTCTACACCACCTGTTGCACCTATCGTGCTAGTGCCAGAGAAGCCCGTGGTCCTAGCGCAGAATACTGTAAAGAAGCCCGTGGTGAAAAAGCCAGTAGTTAAGAAGAAAGTCGTGAAAAAGAAAGCCAAGAAAAAAGAGACCCTAACTCTTCAGCCCAAATTAATCACTCCCGAAACCGCTCCCCACACTCCAAGATAAAAACCCCTCGACATGTCGAGGGGTTTTTAATTTTAGAACTACCTATCAAAAGGAACAATTTTATTGAACCATTTTGCGAACTTGCCATACCAGCCGTCGTTTCCTTGTGGAAGTAGTGGTGATGTTACACATCTACCAAATGGAGTTAGAATTCCGATTATGGTTAGGTATGAAGCATTGCTCCACATTCTGTGCCAAAATCTAGGATGAGTTGTTTTAGATCCAACCGCGCAAAAGTCTAAGTTATAAAACTTTTTAGGGTCAGAAATAAAACTGTTTACTATTGGTCCACCAGATTTCCAACTATCATTTCCTGGAACAAATTCTTTTGCAAGATATGGGCGAAGCATTGTATTAGGCCAGTGCCATGCATATCGAATTGAATCCCTCACACATTTAAATAATGTCTTAATATTGTCCTGGGGGAATCCCATGATCATAAGAATTTCTGCTCGAATTCCTACTTCCCTTGCTAAATCAAGTGAATCCTTGTTTTTGCTGATACTGTTTTGGTTTTTTTTCTGAGCTTTCCATATTGTCGGATCTCCTCCATCAATACCGAGCCCAACGCACCATAATCCTGAACTTACCATCAGATGCTTAAAATTTTCTACACCTATCAAATGAACAGCATTAATGAATGAAGGAGTGCAACTTAAACAACGAATCTTAAATTTTACTCCTGTCTCTTGCTGGATAGTTCTGAGAAGTTCAAGATATTTAAAAACAGTTTTTGGGTTTTGGAAAAAGTCTAAAGAGGTTGCATAGAAATTCAATTCACTAATTTCGAAATCTTTTGCTGATTGTGCGAGGAACCGCATGTCTTTTCCAAAACACACAATTGATTTGAACTGTTCTACCCTACTTTTTCTTGCAGCGCAGAAAGCACACTTGAAGTGACAACCTTGAGACATTACCATTGTCATTTCATGAGAGAGATAATGTTTTAATAGTCTTTTATCTATTTTAGATAATACATTTATTAAAGAAACGTCATATGTATGTGGAAGTGTATTATCTTTTTCTCCCAGAGCACTTAGTAAATCATTATCATTTGTAATCTGAATTGCGGTTTCACCAAATAAACTTTTAAATTGTTCATTACTAAAACCTTCAATTCCTTGACCACCAATTAAAACAGTATGCCCTTGGCGCTTAAGTACCTCTGCGTACACAATAACTTTTGGTATGTAAGGTGCACCCAAAATTGTGATTCCAATAAATTGCCCCCTTTCCAATTCTAAAGAGTAGAACTCATTAATGTTCATGTCTAGAATTTCAACTTCATAACCAATGGCTTCAAGTTGTGACGCTACGGTTACCAATGTTCCTCCTAAATAAGTTTGCTTTTTACCATAAGGATAGGATGGTTGAATCAATCTGATTCTTTTTGGTCGAGCGAATGGCAATGTTCCACAAATAAATTTTTCAGGCTTAGTAAATTCTGATAATTTTAAGCTAATCCTTGTTTCTTTCTTTGCTGGTAGTTTTCTCTCTATGTATTTGTGCATCCCTACCAAATCTAGATAGTCATGCATTACACAGAAATCAAATCCTTCGATTGTTCTTGTTTCTCCAGTAAGGAGTTTAATTTGTTTACCGTCTGGTAAAACCCAATAGTTAGGGCTAATACTCCCAGCGTTGTTAGTGTATTCATCAAATTCTAAAACTGATATAGTTCTGAATTGTAGACTACTCATTATTACTAGAATAATGATCGCAAGTATTCCAATACCCTGTATTGTTTTCTTTGCATTTTTTGGATGGTTTGTCCTAGATTTCAATTTTTAAATAATTTAATTTGTACATATTATAGCAAAATATAACATATTGTCAAGTGTTTAGAACGAAAAGATATAATTTTAACTATATAAAATAAGGTATTTTGTATTATACTTAAATTTTGTTGATATAGGTTGACAAAGTATGGCTTTTAGAATACAATGGATTTATGATAAACACTCAGTTTGATACTAAAAGAAATTTGCTTACTATTGGCTTCTCTGAAAAGGAAATTGAAGTCTATTTAGCATTACTCGAATTAGGTAAAGGCACGGTAACACAGATTGCACGTAAAGCTGGAATTAACCGCCCTACTGCCTATCACGTGCTGGCATCACTTGAGCTGAAAAAATTGGTGCGCACTTCTGGTAAAGAGCCAAAGCAGGAATACACTGCAGAATCACCAGAGAATATTGAAATGATCTTAGAAGAAAAGATTGCTGAATATAATTCTGCCTTGAGAAAGGCGAAAGAAATTATCCCCGAGCTTGTGTCATTACACAATAAAGATAATCGCCCAAAGATTAAATTTTATGAAGGCAAAGATGGATTACAAAAAGTGTATGAAGATACTTTAAGCTCTCATGAAACGATTCTTGCTTATGCGAGTGTAGAGGATATAGAACCGACACTTCCCCACTATTTCCCAGAGTATTATAAGCGCCGTGCAAAGAAAGGAATACCAATCCGCGCAATTTTTCCGAATTCACCTGAGGCTCAAGAGCGTGCAAGCCTAGATAAAGAAGAGAAGCGTGAATCAGTCATAGTTCCAGATTCATTTGGCTTTCATCCTGAAATAAATATTTATGATAACAAAGTTATGATTGCATCATGGCGTGAGAAGCTAGGAATAATTATTGAAAGTAGTGAGATTGCCGACGCAATGAAAAAGATCTACGAGCTCGCTTGGGCCGAAGCCAAACGCCTCGAAAAAGAAATTTAATCTACCTCCCTTGTTTCCATCATAGTATACTCAATGTATGCTATCGCTTACTATGAGTACTATCTCTTAATCGTATATGGTTTTGCCAGCTTGAAAGTTTTTATTGAATCTTCAAGTTTAACTTTTTAATATACGATATAAATTCCTTTGGTAATGGTGAAGGTCCAACCCACACACTTCTTTGGATCATATGATAATCAAATTTTCTTAGGTGTCTCCTTAACCATTCCCTCTCTATTTTTCTTCCCTCAGTTATATCAAATAGAACGAGTAGATTTCTTTCTGAGTTATTTTTAAAAGGTGAATTAAATGTTTTTAAAAATTTATTCCTTTTATTTAAATACTTTTCTCCGTTTGGAGTAATCATATAATTACCTTCCGATCTTGATATATAATTACTTGTGTTTAATTTTGAGAAAGTATTTTTTACTGATTGTTTTTTGTATTCATTGAAAACAGTCATACCAAAACAATTAACTGGTACACCTTTATATCGATACTTAGGTGTAGCTAGAAGTATTAAGATTTTTTCAGTTATACTCATAGTATGCTATCGCTTATGTTGGTTATAGATATTGTATTAATTATTGATTAACTCTTGGTCTATATTGTAGTGCTTCGAGAATGTGAGAAGAGGAAATATGCTCGGCGGATTCGAGGTCGGCTATTGTGCGGGCGAGCTTGATGACGCGGTGGTAGGCGCGGGCGGAGAGTTGTAATCTTTCTGCACTTTGGTTTAACAAATTTTTCACATCATCTGCGAGTGGCGCGAAAGTATTTAATTCTTTTACATTCATTTCACTATTTGTTTTCAAAACTCTTGTGGCACTCTTAAATCTTTTCTCTTGAATATTTCTTGCTCGCATTACCCTCTCCTTTATTCTTTCTGTCTTTTCTCCGTGCGTTTCGGTGCTTGAAAGTTTGTCGTAGTCCACTGCCCCTACTGTGACCCAGATATCGATGCGGTCTATTATTGGACCGGAAATTTTCCTCGCATATCTATCGAGGTCCATTTGCTTACAGATGCAAGCTTTCTGCTTGTTGCCTTTATTGCCACATGGGCAAGGGTTCATTGCAGCGACGAGGATGAAGTTTGATGGGAAGAGTGCCGAGCCTCGTGCACGTGAAATGGAAACCACATTATCTTCAAGTGGTTGGCGTAGTGCTTCAAGCACTCTTTTTTCAAATTCTGGGAATTCGTCGAGGAAGAGCACACCTTTGTGTGCGAGGGTCACTTCCCCTGGCTTCGGATTTGCTCCGCCACCTATCATCGCCACATAACTTGCAGTGTGGTGAGGAGAGCGGAATGGAGATTCTGTAATTAAATTATCTTCAAGCATTCCGACTATGGAGTGGATGCCGGTCACTTCTAAAATGTCATCATTAGCTAAGTCTGGCAGAATGTGTGAGAACACGCGAGCGAGCATCGTCTTCCCAGTGCCGGGTGGTCCTGACATTGCGATGTTGTGCCCACCGGCTGCAGCAATTTCTAATCCTCTCTTTGCTCCCTCTTGCCCACGAATGTCAGAGAAGTCGATGGTGTGAATTTTATCTTTCTTTAGTATTTGAGTTTTGGGTTGGGGAATTATTTTCGCTCTCTCAGGTTCCAAGGGGTTTCCCTTTTTGTCATATTTAATTTTATAAATATGGTCCACCACTTCCTTTAGAGTATTTGCACCGTATACGGTGATGCCATCCACGAGTGCTGCTTCCTCTGCATTTGCTTTCGGTACAAAGATTTCTTTATAGCCTTCCCTCTTCGCAGCTTGAGTGAGTGGGAGCACTCCCTTGATAGGACGTAGCTCACCGTTTAGTGAAAGTTCTCCGAGGAAAATTCGGCCTTCAGGATTGAAGTCTATATCTTCAGCAGATAGTAAATACGAGAGCGCGATAGCCAAATCAAAATACGCCCCTTCCTTTTTCAGGTCTGCGGGCGAAAGTGAAATAACTATTTTTTGATTTTGATTCTTAGGAGAATTGAAGCCAGAGTTCTTGAGCGCGGAGCTCATGCGGTCCTTCGCTTCGTCGACTGCCTTGTCTGGAAGTCCTACCATTGTAAAAGCGTGAAGTGTGCCTTTTGTAATATCCACTTCAACGGTAACCACCTTCCCTTTCAGCATATGAGGTTGTGCCGCATAAACTCTCGAGAACGACATATAATTATTATACTACAAAATCTTATTTACCAAACAAATTGCACGTAGGTGTAACTTTTCTGGAGGCTTACGGAGGTGGACGCGCCGAGTAGGAGACGATTTTTCACCAGAAAAATACGTCGTACTCCAAGAAAAGTTATACCAAGGGTAATTTACTTAAATAAAAAAAGAGAATAGCTTCTCTCAGAGGGTCCGCATAATTTTTTGCTAAAAATTTGCTCAGCGCTCGGACCGTCGTCCTGCGCCAGCCCCTCTTCAAGAACTATTCTCATTTTTTATTAATAAACTAGTTAACCTTATTCATGCAAGTTTTGCATGTGCGAGCTGCGGGGTTTGCCTCTAGGCGGTCTTCCTCAATCTTCATTCCGCAAACTGTGCAAGTTCCAAACTTTCCAGATTCAATGTCTGCAAGTGATGCAAGTACATCATTTAGTCTGTCTCCGAGCGTGTTTACTAAGGCAGAGCGCTCTTCGTAATCCTCTGTTCTATCTGCTTGGTCATTCTCATCAGCTTCTGTGTAAGTCTCTTCCACTGGCTTTGCTTCCCAAACGCCAGTTTCTTCGTGCTTGATGGCTACTCCCCCAAGCTCACTCTCGATTAATGCCTTCTCTTCTATTAGTTTGTTTTTATAATTTTCCATATATCAATTTTAGCATTCTAGGGTAAACGCGCAACTAGAGGGGCTTTGCGTTTTTCACTAGGCTGCGGTTAGTAATTTCTTGTATTGCATCTTCATTGTCTGTCACTATTAATAGATCTTTATTTATAAAGAGAATATATAGTGCAGGGTTTCCATTCACATCACGTACGATTCGAGCATTTTTGTTATTGATCACCACATCTTCAAATGAGGCTTGCATTATAGGAGAATAATTTCCATTTATCTGAATATTGAATATCGCATACACATCGTCGAGGATTGTCTTCTCCCACGCTAATGTACCAGACAGTGCTTTGTCATAATTCTGCACTCCGAAGATAAAGAATACATGGCGATCCAAGCTTGAAGTTGTATATAGCCCAAGCATCATATTGCTTGAAAGTGCGCTCATTACATCACTAGGTAATGTGCTACCATTTGCACTCCAGAATTCATTTGTAGTTAGGGCGAGTGCGGTTGCGTCTTTCTCGAGTGACAATGCTTCCACCTCACCTTGCTTGCCAGCTTGTGAGCGAGCTTTTTGTATTACATTCCCTATTGTTTCTTTGCCGAGTAATCCATCAGCATTTATGTGAGTGACTTTATCATAAGAAATATATGTCGAAAGTTTATCTTGAACTATTTGCGCAGTTGAAGCAGTGTTTGTCATATTCTTCAGCACATACACAGTTACTACAGCACCGATTACAAGTATGATACTAAGCACGATATATACTACAGAATTTTTCACACCAGTACCTTCTGTTGTTTCTATCTCTTCTTCTTGTCGCTTTTTTTCTGCAAGCATAATACTAGCAAGTGATGCACCTTCACTGTGCACTACCTCTTCCATATCACTACGATATGTATGCACAGCAGGTATACGTGATTCACTGCTACCCATTATTTCATTTTTATTTTCTGTATCCATCCCGTGTGAAATTTATTAATTAATTATGTTTATTCTAATATAGATAATGTTCCCAGAATTAAATTGTAAATTTATTTTTTTTGTTAAATTTCTATCGGGATCCATTATTTTTAGGCTTTAGGAGCTTTTGATTCGAAGTATTTGTTGTCTGCTTCTTTTATAGAAAGACTAATCTTTCCTTTCTCATCTACTTTCAGAATTTTAATCGGCACTATCTCTCCTTCTTTAAGAATATCATTTACATTGTTTACGCGGAAGGGTGCCATTTCAGAAATGTGCACAAGTCCTTCTGTACTTCCTCCGCCGAAGCGTACGAATGCACCGAAGTCCACGATCTTCACCACTTCACCTTTCATCATTTCACCTGGTTGCCATACATGAGTTTGGTCAGCAATCATCTTTGCAGCTTTCTCCGCAGAGCCATCTTTACCTGTGACGAACACTGTGCCATCTTCTTCGATAGTTATCTCAGCGCCAGTAAGTTCGCGAATCATATTCACATTCTTTCCACCTGGGCCGATGACCATACCGATTTGATCCTTGTTGATTTTTACAGTTAAGATTTTTGGAGCACGTGGTGATATGTCTGCGCGTGGTGATGCGATGACACTCACGATAGTTTCTAGGATATGAAGACGAGCTTTCTTTGCTTGCACGAGCGCATCCTTGAGTACTTGCACTGGCACACCGTCCACTTTGATATCGAGCTGGATAGCTGTGATACCTTCTTTTGTTCCGGCTACTTTGAAGTCCATATCACCATAGTGATCTTCTGGTCCCTGAATGTCCGTTATGAGTTTGTACTTTGTACTATCGTTTGCGTCCATCATTACTCCGATAGAAATTCCGGCAACCGGCGCCTTTATAGGCACGCCACCATCCATAAGAGCGATAGTTGCAGCACAAATACTTGCTTGTGATGTGGAACCGTTCGATGCTGTGGACTCTGAAACCACGCGGATAGTGTATGGGAATAGAACTTTATCTGGAAGAACTGGAGTTAGAGCTTTCTCGGCGAGGAACCCATGGCCCATTTCACGGCGATTAATTCCGCCTACTCTTCCTGTTTCACCTGCAGAATATGGAGGGAAATTGTAGTGATGCATAAATCTTTTCTTCGCATCAAATTCGATACCATCTATAGTGTGCATAGCATCAGGTCCTGCGAGAGTGAGTACTGATAGCACATGAGTTTGCCCGCGGTAGAAGATTCCAGAACCGTGTAACACAGGTGACACACCACCAGCCTGACCGAAGAGTTCGCGAACTTCGTCGAGCGCACGCATGTCTGGGCGCATATCTTTCGTAAGAGCAGCTACGTGAAGAGCATCATCAATGTAAGTTTCGATGTAGTCTTCAGCGATGAACTTCATTGCTTGGTCATCCTCATACTTTTCTTCCACAAACTTCTTCCATTCGTGCTCAGCTTCTGTGATTGTCTTTTTGCTTTCAGTTTTACTGAAAAGTCCTTTATCAAGGATTGGAACGATTAGGCCGTTGAAGAGCTTTTTGATTTCTTCTGTAGTTTCAGCTGTTTCAAATATGAGCTTCTCCTTTCCGATTTTCGCGCGGAGATCCTTTTGGAAATTCTCCCACTTTGTGATCTCAGATACTGCTAGGTCAAATGCACTGCCAACGATACTCTCTTCAAATTCAAATGCCATAGCCTCGATCATATTTATAGTATTGTCTTTACCGCACACCATAAGGTCGAGTGCATACACTGGATCATTTCCTTGAGGAATGTAATTGTTCACTGCGATTTGTGCATTCTCTTTTGTACTACTGATGTGCACAGCTCCGATAGGACCTCCCCATGGGATGTCACTCATGTGTAGTGCGATAGATGCAGCATTGATTCCGAGCGTCTTTGGATCTTCAGTTCCCACTGCGAGGACTGTGATGATTACTTGCACAGCGTTTTTAATTCTGTGGTCGAAGAGTGGGCGGATAGTTCTGTCGATCACGCGCGCTGCTAGTATAGCTTGGTCAGAAGGACGGCCTTCACGGCGTGTGAATTGTGAACCAAGAATTTTTCCTGATGCATAAAACTTTTCTAAATACTCCACAGTCAAATTGAAAAATCCAGGATTGGACTTCCCGTCTCTTGAGATGACAGCTGTTGCCATTACTACTGTGTCCCCTGCTTTTAATATTACTGAACCGTTGGCTTGGTCTGCCAAATCAGAAAACATAGCGACAATCTTCTTGCCACCAATCTCCACTTCGAATTCTTGTGAATGCATATTCTTTTGAGCTACTCTCCAGACTCTAGCTTTGAAATCCCTATATTTTCGGGCTTCAATTCTATCTGTCTGGAGATTAGCGAACTAATTTGATAATACCCTTATACTAGCAGATTATGAGCTTTTTATAAAGAGTAAAATCACACAAACAAAAAGCCGCTTTTAGACGACTTAATGTGTCTAAAAGCGGCTAAGCTTTAATTTGTTGTTTGTACCTCTTTACTGTTTCCAGTAGTATCGGTATTTTTTTCACGATAAAGTTTCTTTTTTTTAGCAAACCACTGATCAATTTTTTCTCCTAATGTACCCCAGTCGCTGAAGATTAAATATCTTAAGACAACTGAGATTAATGAAGCAATAGTTAAGCAGATAATGCTAACCGTAAACATTCCCGCATCTGCGTAAAGTATTACTGGTAGCATGCTAGCGACAATGTTTACGACTATGCTGTAGCGTAGACGAATAACACCGGCAACAATACTTAACCCAGCAACCGCATACTCAATTTTCCACATGCTAATGTCGGAACTAAATCCAAACGCATAATCGTAGTACAGTACACCAAGAATCAAGGTTGAAATGCAAAAATTTATAATTAATGCAATATCTCTTCCAGACTTCCATTCTCTTGGTTTTTTAAGGAATTCAATTTCCCACAGGCATATAATTAGGGAAAATGAAATGATTGTGGGAACGATAACATCTCCGATGTTTCTAAAATAGTGAATATCAAATTCACCCTTTTTAATAATTCGGAAAATTAAGTGGATTAGGCAAGTTACAATAACTACCCAAGTTGTTTTTTGTAAATACGAGAAAAACTTTTTCATGATTTGAAGGAAATTATAGGTTTAAAAATTTAATATATTATAGCATATTTATAGCTCATTTGTCAAGCTAAAATAGCCCTATTTATAGGGCTATTTTGAAGGAATACTGTTTTATTTAGTTAACTGCTCTTTAAAGTAATTCACCCAAGGGATGTCGCTAGGGTCCTTCTCGTGTATGAGAGCGAGTGAATATGCGAGGTACATGGAGTGGAGCATTCCTATGAGAGCTTGAGAAAGTGGTGACTCACCTTCCATCTCGATACTCATATATTGTATCCCCTGCTTTCCGAGTACATCTTTCGTCACTGCGATTCTTTTCACAATCTTTGCACTGTACATATTTGATTCGAAAAATACGAAATATAATTTCTCTTTATTTGTATCGGGGAATGTGAGTCCTTCCATAAGGTGGTGATTGAGTTCTGGGATCTCGTGGAATAGTGCGAGCTCTTTTGCTGTCTCGTGAATTTGGTTGCGAGTGAAGCGCCCGAGATTTGTGAGGTGCTCACTGAAGATAAGTACTGGCATTTTATTTTTTAATTTCTCGGCTTCTGCCCACACACTTTCAAAATTTATTTTGTAGTTTGAAAGCTCTGTGAGTGCAGCTCCCACTTCCTCCTTTTTCAAATTACAAATATTGTGATCGATGCAAACTTTCAAAATTTCCATCATCATACTTCCCACTCCGAAACGTGGCTGTCCGCATGGGTTTGCGCTCTTGTCTATCAAATGAATTTCCAAATTATTTTTCCCTGCAATATTTTTCAGTTCACCACCAACTGTGATCACTACCACTTCCGCATTTTTTTCAATTGCTTTCTGTGACGCTGAAAGAGTTTCTTCTGTTCCTCCGGAGTAGCTCATCGCGAGCACGAGCGTGCCCTCACCTACCCAAGCTGGGATATTGTAATCATGACTCATCGTAATAGGCACTGTGAAAATATTCAGTGACTGTAGTATGTATGCACCGAGCGCTGAGCCTCCCATTCCGCAAACTAAAATATTTTTCACATCGCTGTGATTTTTATTCTCACTTACACTTCCCCACGCGAGCTCACATTGCTTGCTGAAAAGTTCCACAGACCCGAGTACATTCTTTGAATCAAATTTACTAATAGCATTTTTTATATTTTCGTTCATGTATCTATTCTATCACTATTTAATCACTACCTAAAATTGTCGCAGGTGTAACTTTTGAGGGGCCGACGGAAGACGACGGTCTGAGTGCTGAGCAAATTTCTAACAAGAAATTATGCGGACCCGAAAAAAGATATACCAAGGCAATTTGTAAATCCTCTTGGTATAACTTTTCTTGGAGTACGCTGTCTTTTTCTGTTGAAAAAGCATCTCGTACTCGGCGCGTCCGCCTCCGTAAGCCTCCAGAAAAGTTACACCTACGAGAATTTTAAGAAAAAAGATAAGCCTAGGGCGATTTTTAATTTTTGATATATAGCCTAATAAATGTATAATCTACTTATATGTGTGGAATAATTGGTTACATTGGTAAAAGAGACGCATTCCCTATACTTATAAAGGGCTTAGAGATGCTTGAGTACCGCGGTTATGACTCCGCCGGTATTGCTATTATGGACGATAATTTAAAGGTTTATAAGAAAAAGGGTAAGGTTGCCGAGGTTTATAAGCATGCTAAAGAGCATGGTGCAAAGGGCAATATCGGCATTGGGCACACTCGCTGGGCCACTCATGGTGAGCCATCCGACAGGAATTCCCACCCTCACACTTCTGCCTCCGGCAAGATTGCTATCATTCACAATGGTATAATCGAGAACTATGCAGTCTTGAAGTCCGCCCTACTTAAAGAAGGCCACACTTTCACATCAGACACAGATACTGAAGTCCTCGCCCACCTTATCGAAGCAGTGAAAGAGAAAGGAAACCTCACACTTCTTGAAGCTGTCCGCCAGTCACTCACACAAGTCGTGGGTGCATACGCCATTATCGTGATGGATGAAAGTGACAAGGATACTCTCATTGTAGCTCGTAAGGGTAGCCCGCTAGTAATCGGAATCGGTGAGCAAGAATTCTTTATTGCTTCCGATGCATCACCTATCGCTGAATACACAAAGAGCGTAATTTATTTGGATGACAACCAAGTAGCTATCGTGAAACGTAGTGGTGAATACACAGTTTCATCAATTGCTGGTGTGCCACACACACCATTTATCGAGAAGCTCACACTCGAAGCCACAATGCTCGACAAGAACGGATACGATCATTACATGCAGAAAGAGATTTTCGAACAGGCGCATACTATTGAAGATGCACTCCGCGGGCATATACTTCCTGATCGCTCCGTGCACCTGCGAGGTCTTGAAGAAATTGCCGACCAGCTCGCTATAGCTCGCCGCCTCATCATCGTAGCTTGTGGAACATCTTGGATATCTGGACTCGTGGGTGAATACCTTATCGAATCACTTGCGAAGATGCCAGTGGAAGTGGAGTATGCATCAGAATTCCGCTACCGCGACCCAATCCTAAACAAGCACGACATCGTGATTGCCATTTCACAGTCTGGTGAAACTGCCGACACACTCGCCGCACTATCTCTCGCAAAAGAAAGAGGGGCTGTGACATATGGAATTTGTAATGTTGTGGGCTCATCTATAGCTCGCACTACAGATGCAGGCTCATATATACACGTCGGTCCTGAGATCGGTGTGGCATCCACGAAGGCTTTCACAGGGCAAGTAGTTCTCCTTTCATTACTCGCACTACTGCTTTCGCAAAGACGTGAAACACTAGAAGCTGATGCTTATAAAAAGTTAGTGGATTCACTTGAAAAGATTGGTGAGTCTGTGAACAAAGTTCTGAAAGAAGAAGAGAAGATTAAAAAGATTGCGGAAATTTTGAAAGAAAAAGAAAGTGCACTCTTTATCGGCCGTGGAATCCTCTTCCCTGTCGCACTTGAAGGCGCACTCAAACTTAAGGAAATATCTTACATTCATGCTGAGGGTTACCCAGCTGGTGAGATGAAGCATGGCCCTATCGCGCTAGTGGAGAAAGATTTCCCAGTTATTGTAGTCGCTACAAATGAAGATATGATAGATAAAGTAATTTCAAACGTGCAAGAAGTGAAAGCTCGTGGAGCAATGACTATCGGAATTATTCGCGAAGGCAAAGATGAGCTCCACTCAATCTTCGATCACGTTATTGAAATCCCAAACGTGCCGGACGAATGGATGCCAATACTTTCTGTCCTCCCTCTCCAGCTCCTCGCCTACCATACTGCACTAATCCGCGGCGCCGATGTGGACAAGCCTCGCAATCTCGCGAAGTCTGTGACAGTAGAATAAAAAATATTTTTGTGTTAATCTGTTTTCAAATGCTAGTAATCAGCTTGAACATAAAAGAAACACTTCTCTTTTGAGAAGTGTTGGGAAACGTACAACAAGATAGATCTAGCCACAAAAGCCGCACTTTGTGGCTTTTGTTTTATTTTTGATACAGCTCTTTGATTTTCTCTACCGTTTCATTAAGATCTTTTTGAGTGTGTAACGCGGAAACTTGGAAGCGGATGCGGGCTTCGCCTTCAGGCACGACAGGGAAAGAAAGTGATACAGCATATATGCCGTTTTCAAAAAGCTTCTTGGAGAGTTCTTGTGCTTTTGTGGCGTCGCCTATCATGAGTGGCACGATGGCGTGATTACCGTGTAACGTTGGGAGGTTATTCTTTTCTAGAAGATTGCGGAAGTATGAAGCATTCTCTTTTACTTTCTTTGTGAGGCTAGTATCACCCTCAAGTAAATCAAAAGCTGCGATACCTGCATTCACGATGGAAGCTGGCACAGCGTTTGAGAATAAGTAGGTGCGGGATTTCTGGCGAAGTAAATCAATCAATTGCTTTTTACCACCTATGTATCCTCCGATGGCACCACCTAAGGCTTTGCCAAGTGTGCCACTTACTACATCGATCTTACCAAGCATGCCTTGGGATTCTGCAGTTCCCCTTCCTGTTTCACCCATTACTCCCACTCCGTGGGCATCGTCTACGAATAGTAGTGCTTCATATTTCTCAGCGAGTTCTGCCATCTTTGGTAAGTTTGCAGAGACTCCTTCCATACTAAATATTCCATCAGTTACTATTATTTTATTTCTGTAATTCTTTTCTTTATCTTCTTCTAGAAATTGTTCGAGCATGGCTAGGTCGCCACCTTTGTAAATTCTTTTATCTAAATTTTCTTTCTTGCAGAGTTTGAATGCATCGATGATAGAAGCGTGATTGTTTGCATCACTATAGATCACATCTTTATAAGCTTCTGCAGATCCGAAGGGTTCGTTTACTAGAGTAGCAAAAATTCCGAGGTTCGACATGAAGTTCGTAGAATACAGGATCACATCTTCTGTGCCAATCCACTTTGCAATTCTTCTCTCAAGCTCTGCATGCAGAGTTTGTGTACCAGAAAGGAAGCGCACAGATGCAGTGCCGAAGCCAAATTTATCCATTCCCTCTTTTGCAGCTGCAATCAGTTTAGGATGGTTTGCAAGTCCGAGGTAATTGTTTGAAGCGAACATTATCACATCTTTCCCACCCACAGACACATGCGCACCTTGCGCACCTTCAATTGCGCGCTCATTCTTATACTTACCATTATCCTTTATGGCTTTCAAATCCCCTTCTATAAAATCTATCAGTTTTTTTGTATACATATATTTTTAATTAAATTTTGGTTTCCAAGATTTTTACTTCGCATGTCTTTTTTTCGGGCACACAGATTTTTCTGGTGAAAAATCTCTTCAGTGCTACGCGCCGTCGCGCTAAGCAAGCCCCTCAAAAAGATACGCGTGCGACAATCTTGAAAAATTTCAAAAAAATCTTATAAATATTTTTAAAGTTCTAACTTAATTTTTAAATTCTCCAGCATCACCTCTGTCATCTTACTCAAATCAAATTCATGCTTCCAGCCCCAGTCGGCGCGAGCGGCAGAATCATCGATGGATTTTGGCCAACCATTAGCTATAGCTTGGCGAGGATCGTTCTCTGTGTATTCGATGGTAAATTCTGGAATGTGCTTTTTAATTTCTTCTGAGATTTCTTTTGGTGAGAAGCTGATAGCAGAAAGGTTGTAAGACATATGAGTTTTCATATTTTCAATCGGCACTTGCATGAGGCTTGTCGTTGCACGAATGGCATCATCCATATACATCATTGGGAGGTATGTGTCTTCGGATAGGAAGCAAGAATACTTTTTATCTTTCAGTGCTCCGTAGAATATATCCACTGCGTAGTCTGTGGTGCCTCCACCTGGTTCACCCTTCCAGCTTATGAGTCCTGGGTAGCGCACACTTCTTATATCGAGCCCGTAGCGATTCGCATAATATTGGCAAAGAAGTTCACCTGCGTACTTAGTGACTCCATACATTGTAGTAGGTTCCACGATTGTCTTTTGAGGAGTGTTGTCTCTTGGAGTAGTAGCTCCGAAGACTGCGATGGAAGATGGCCAGAAGATTTTTAACTTTTTCTCCACACCGAGGTCTAAGATTTGACGGAGGCTACTCATATTAAGATCCCAAGCGAGCTTCGGATTCTTCTCACCTGTGGCAGAGAGGAGTGCCGCGAGTAAATAAATATCAGTCACACCTTCTTTCTCAACTAGAGCTTTTGTGGCTTCCGCATCAGTAGCATCAAGAGTAGTGTATGGGCCAGTGCCTTTTAGCATTGGGTGCTCATCCTTAATATCTGCAGCAATTACATTCTCTCCACCATAAATTTTCCGCAGTGAGAGTGTAAGCTCTCCACCAATCTGTCCACACGCGCCTATCACTAATATTTTTTGCATATATGTTTATTTATTTTAAAGATTTTTTCTTGGTATAACTTTTCTTTAAGTACGCTGTCTTTTTCTGCTGAAAAAGCATCTCGTACTCGGTGCGCCCACCTCCGTAAGCCTCTCGAAAAGTTACACCTGCGACAACCTTTAAAATGTAAAAATTTTTAAGATTATTTAAAATGTTAATTTGCCCTCTTTCACACCTCTCTCCTTTCTCTCACTTTCTGTCTCTGTGTATGCATATGATAGCACCTTTTTGTCTTCTTCAGGAAATTCTGTCTCGTGCCGTCTTCCCCACATTCGCGCTGCAGTTTTAAGTATTACATCAAATGGAATAGTAGTCATTTTGTCCTTATTTATATAGTTTGTAAACGAAGGGACATCCTCCGTTACCGTACCATAAATATGTGCACCAATACCAATTATTTTTCCTGTGTAGATCGAAGTATTAATAGCTGTTTTCACATGGTCAGAAATGATAGCTCCTAAAAACAATTCATTCGTTTCAATTCCTGCCATTTTCACTGGGCCATATGTATTTTTTAAATTTGAGTTTGAGGTGCCTCCTCCAAGATTTACCCATGAGCCAATATATGAGTCGAAGATTCCACCGTAGTGAGATTTGTTTGAGTAGGCTTCCATCGTGCTTCCCCCCACTTCTCCTCCCACTTTGGAATGTTTTCCAATATATGAATTTGAGATATATGAATGAGGGTTTACGGTAGCACCTTCATCGATGCGAAGTGGTCCTACGAGATAAGAAAATGGCATTATCTTTGCACCTTTCTCGATAACTATAACTCCCTTACTGGCATCATATGCTATCTGTTCAGATACTATCGTACTAGTATGATAGTATACGTCTTTCTGTATTTCTACGTATTCAGGATTATTTTGTAAAATCTTTTCTTTATACAATTCCATATTTCTGCAGAAGTATTTCTTGTGTAGAGTAATAAGCTCAGGAAGTGCCTGTGGTATTTTAAATAATTCCCCATCTTTAAACCCAAGAGCCTTCTCCTCTTCCATAGAAAATCCACCAGAATGGATATCTTCTACTTTTCTTGTGAGTGTTATGGGTGCGAGATTATCTGCCATAAATTTAGCGTATTAAATATTTCTGTGGGTTCAGTGAAAGGTCTAGGAAATCATCGGCAGCTTCCTTGAGTTTCATTGAAGCGGATTTGCCAAATGAAACTACTTCTACTTGCGTGCCGTATGTGTTCTGTAAGTATTCTACGAGTGGAATGAAGTCGCCATCACCTGCCACGAGTATTACAGCATCGAGTCGAGGTGCCATTTTCATAGCATCCACAGCGATACCCACATCCCAGTCACCCTTCTTTGCTCCGCCGGCGAATACTTGGAGGTCTTTTGTCTTAGTCTCAATACCGAGCTTAGTGAGAGCTTCGAAGAAGTTCTTCTCATCTCCGCCTTCACTTGAGATCACATATGCTGTAGCACGCACGAGCTTTCGCCCAGCGACTGCTTCTTTTAGTACAGCACCGAAGTTTACCTTTCTTTTGTATAGGTTCTTGGCACTATGGTATAGGTTGGAGGTGTCGATAAACACGCCAACTCTCTGTTCTTTGTGTTTGATTATCATATATATAGTATATCAAATCAAAATGCCCTCACCTATTGGTGGAGCAATTTGATTTAAGCTTTTAATTTTTTAGCAACTTTCTCGTGGCGAGACTTGTCTGTCTTCTCAAGGTGCTTTAGGTGACTTCTTCGGTCAGCAACCATCTTGATAAGTCCGCGACGTGAGTGATTATCCTTCTTGTGTTTCTTGAGGTGGAGAGCAAGTTCGTCGATACGCTCTGAGATCATCGCAATCTGCACTTCAGGAGAGCCAGTGTCAGTAGCATGAACCTGGTTTTTCTTAATGATATTTTGCTTTTTCTTCGTTGTTAACATAGGTCATATAGTAGCACACTTTGAAATATATTGCAATATCTCACCTATTTCGCTCCTTTTATGTGATATAATGTTTTACGACACTAGATATGGCTCACGTTAGAAGTCCCTCATGTCATATTTTGATGGAAAATTAAACTTTTTAGATTATTTTATAGAATTATTAAACTTAGTATAACTGCGGAAATCTAAAGATTTCCTACTTCTAACGATATGGCACAAATCGACCAACTAAAACGCGAATTTCTCGAGCATGTCGAGATTGAAAAGGGCAACAGTCTGAAGACTGTGCATAATTATGAGTATTACCTCACAAGATTTTTTGAATTTGGAAAAATTTCTGATTCCGGAGATATCACAGATGATAAAATTCGTGAATTTCGTCTTTTCTTAAACCGCCAGAGTGGAGTAAAAGTGAAAGGCCAGCAATCTGCGACGATGAAGAAGAATACTCAGAACTATCACCTCATTGCACTTCGTGTATTCCTCAAATATTTAATGAAGCGAGGTATCACTTCCCTTCCGCCAGACAGGATAGAGCTTGCGAAAGTGAAGCAAAGAAGTTTGGACATCATCACACCCACAGAACTCAAGCGCTTGCTTGATGCGCCAGACCTCAATACTCCGATAGGACTGCGTGATAAAGCGATACTAGAATTATTTTTCTCTACTGGACTCCGTCTCTCCGAGCTCTGCTCTCTCAATAATGATTTGGATTTATCACAAGATGATTTCTCTGTGCGTGGAAAGGGAGAGAAAGTTCGTGTTGTGTTCATTTCCGATGAGGCCAAGAAAGCGATAAGAGAATATTTGAAATCTCGAAAAGATATGGATGAGCCAATGTTTGTGCAAGCGTCTCGCAATAAAAAGGCAGGAACTGGGAATTCTGCAAATGGTGGCCGTCTCACTCAGCGCTCGATTGAAAGGATAGTGAAAAATTATGCGATAAAGGCTGGTATCTCAAAGAAAGTCACACCTCACGGGCTCCGCCACTCTTTCGCTACTGATTTACTCTCAAACGGTGCAGACATTCGCTCCGTACAAATGATGCTCGGTCATGCGAACATCGCCACAACTCAGATATATACCCACGTGACCGACGCTCAACTCCGTGACGTACATAAGAAGTTTCATGGTAAAAATAAATAGAAATTTGGTATACTGAATTTATGAAAATAATTTCTTGGAATACAAATGGTCTAAGGGCTACGGTGAAGCAAGGCCACTTTGAGCCGTTATTTAAAAAGTATAAGCCAGATATTTTGTGCCTGCAGGAGACGAAGTCCACTCTCGATCAGCTTCCAGAAGAAGTTGTGAATTTTGAGGATTACCATTTCTATATTTCCCCATCACTTGAGAGGAAGGGCTACAGTGGTGTGGCTATCTATACGAAGGTAAAGCCAGACAAAGTGGAATACGGAATGGGTGTAAAAGAGCTCGACCAAGAAGGAAGACTGCTCGTACTCTACTATGAAAAAGGTTTAGGAAAAATAAAAGATAAAACTATTCTCATAAATGGCTACTATCCAAACGGTGGCCAGGGTCCGCACCGCCTTGAATACAAACTCAAATTCTATGACGCATTTTTGAAATTTATAAATAAGAAAAGAAAAAGTGGCTACCACATTATCTTTACTGGTGATGTGAACACTGCTCACGAAGCTGTGGACCTAGCTCGCCCGAAAGCAAATGAAGAGAATACCGGCTTTCTCCCTATCGAGCGCGCATGGATAGATGAAGTCATAAACAGTGGCTATGTGGATACCTTCCGCACATTACATCCAAATACTAAGGATATGTATTCATATTGGGATCAGAAGACTTCTTCTCGTGATAGGAACGTTGGCTGGCGCATTGATTACTTCTTCGTCTCCTCCGAATTAATGAAAAATGTCACAGCTTCTTCAATGCTTTCCGACTACATGGGCTCCGACCACTGCCCTATAACTCTCGAATTAAAATAATTGACTTTTTTGTTTTTTCGTGTTAAACTATAAAAAAAACAATTAAAATGAATATATTAGAATACGCATTAGGAATAATTTCTATTTTCACTGGATGCTATCTCTTATATTTAGCATTCACATTAGAAGAAAAAGGTCCGGAATAACTAGTATGCTTAGAGCGTGCTAGTTATTTTTTTATAATCGTATTATATAATGGAGATGATATAATGTATTTAGTCGATTTTTGGAGTATAATATATTAAACGAATAATTATTTATATATCATGAAAACACCAGATTATTCAAAACAAGGTCCAGGTAAAAATTACAATGAAAAACAGCCCTCAGACGTCACCAGCAAAGAGTCTAAGTTTGATTTGCGCCCAAAGATTTTTAATTTAGATGAGGCTATTAAAAATCATGAAGACAAGTTAGCTGAGGATTCTGATGATGTAAAAAGTTATCTTCCTGAAACTAAAACAGAATCTGTTCAGGAGCCAGAAGAAATAAGTGAAGGCGCGAAGCAACATGATGCTTCCCCTATCATAATTCAACCGGAACCCAAAACAGACAAAGAATAAAAACCGGAACTTTATGTTCCGGCGTTTTATTTTTTCCTGTTTACTCCGTGCTTTGAATGTAGCTGTGCTATTTCTTCTTCCTCAAGTTCTTCTTTCTTCTCTTTAGCTTTTTCACCTAGTGCGCGGAGGTCTGCATCGGAAAGATTTTCAAACTCCCCTACTCTTTGACTTAAATATTCTATTTCATTTTTCTTTTGATATTCCCCACACTACATCAAAAAGTGCTTTCATTGAGATTGCCATATCATTACTCTCGATAATAAATCCGAAGAGTTCTTTATTTTTTGAAACGAATGCAACCTTATTCCCAAATATATAAATCGTGTATGGCATTTTAAATCCATTTGGTGCATATCGGAGTGTTCTGAGATTCCCTGGAGCATCACCATATAATTCTTTTTCAGTTTCCCCTTCTTGTATTCGCACACTAATAGATTTCATTCCTTTAGCAATTCTTTTCTCAATCCAAGCATCTAGAAATTCCTGTCCAACGGATTCCACTAAATCTTTTACAGAGATAATATAATAGAAATCTTTTCCTTCACTTAATATTTCTTCAAAAATGTTTTGAATACCCTTTTGACCTACATATACCTTGAGTATTGGCTTTTGTGATCCGGAACCAATTAAGTTTTGAAGTTCTGGCATAAGTTGCTTGGCTAGATTGAAAGAACTTTCTGTGCTTTTCAAAAGATTGTTTGGATGCTCAGCAACATATAAAACCTTTTTAGCTTTTGGAAAAGTTGTGATAAGACCCTTCTTTTTTAAGTCTTCTAATATTAGGTAGCAAGTAGGTCTTTTAATCCCAGTATTTTCAGAAATAGCCACAACAGAAAATTTTCCTAGCTCAAGGCCGGCAATGTATATT
>CALRFQ010000004.1 GCA_943356675.1 Candidatus Nomurabacteria bacterium | reverse complement strand
ATATCCCAAAATATTGGTTTTGCTATGATAAAAGTTCATGATAAATCAAAGTCACCCATAATTCTAGGTGACTTTGGTCTAGAAATACGGATGGTGCCAATACCAAATATTGTAAAAAACAATGACATAGATTCTGTAAATATAAAAATTACTGGGGCTTTTGACCAATCTGGCAAAAATTTAATTAGACTAAATGATAGTTTTGACGATAGCTTTGAGCCTATTATTAATACAAAGTACTTGGAATATCCATCACCAAATATTTTAGCATTTGCCTCTGGTGAACTTTCTAGTGGTTCAGATACTGATATTGTAAAAATCGAAGGAATATTGCGATTAAAATTGCCAGTAGGTGAACTAACCTCAACTGATTTCGTAGTAAGGGATTTTCCTTTTACCTTAGCACAACACCAGACAACTCCTACAGTAATTAGAAACGATATAGTTTCATTAAGTCCCACACAGATTAAAATTCAAGAATCATTTTCGTTATTTAGAAAAATCATCATAGCTAGAGATATTGAAGAATTTACGAAATATATATTAATTCTTACTCCTCTTGGGCCAACTGATGATATTATCAATAATGAGGCACTGACAGAAATGATGAATATGGTAGATGCATTTTTAATCGGAGATATAGTTCCAGAAGATTTTGCATCTAAAAACACAATATGGGATATTAAAGAAACATTTGCCACAGTCAAAATTAATAAACAAAATGAATATGGAAATACTTCCAAATATACAATCAAATTTGTAAAAATCAATGATATTTGGTATCAAAATATTAACTAGTATTTAAAATACTAAACAAAAAAATTTGTAATTTAAATTCCAAATACTCGCTTAGCATTAGCAAATAGGATCTTAGCTGTTTCTTCTTCAGAGAGTCCTTTTATTTCGGCGATTCTTTTTACTACTTCACGCACGTGCATTGGCTCATTGCGCTTGCCGCGGTATGGCACAGGAGTGATGTATGGCGAATCTGTTTCTGTCATTATCATCTCAAGCGGGATTGCTTTCACTACTTCATCATAGTCATGAGTGAAAGTGAGCACTCCAGTAAATGAAATCGTAAATCCGAAATCCACGAATGCTTTCGCAATTTCTAAGCTACCTGCGAAGAAGTGCACATCCCCTTTCACTTCTGCATATTGTTTCAAAAGTTCTAGTGAATCAGAGTATGCATCATGAGTTTTATCTTCAGGATTATTTCGAATATGGAGCATTAGTGGCTTCTTAAATTCATTCGCAAGTTTTATTTGCCCGATGAAAGCTTCCTTCTGCTTCGCAATAGTTTCCTCTGTGCATCTGTAGTAATCTAGCCCGCATTCACCAATAGCCACAACTTTTGGATCTCTAAGGAGTGCTCGGTATGCATCCGCATTGAACTCTTCCCCGCGAGAAGTGAAAGCCTTCCCCTCTTCACCAAGCTCTTTCACGTCGTGATACGACGCTCCAGTATGTATCGGGTGGAGCCCTATAATGGCATACACTCCCTCATTAAATTCATTTGCCATTTCCACGGCTTTCCTAGAGGTATCTATCTGTGTGCCCACGTTCATCACCATCACCCCAGCATTTAGTGCCCGCTCTATAGTCTCCTTCCTGTCCTCATCGAAGGCCTTGAAGTTCGTATGTGCATGTATGTCTATGTATTTGAATTCCATAACTATAATTTAGCACAAAATAGCAAACAGCACACGGGGAGCGTGTGCTGTTTATTAATCGAAGCTATTACTCTTTTATTTATTATTGAGCTGGGGCTACTTTGGTCGCGGAAGTAGCTCCAGAATTTATAGTTGCAGCTCCTTCTGATGCCTGACTATTTAATTTATAACCCTGCATCATAGTAGGATACTGGTTATTAAATTGCTTACCATACATCATACTGCCTCTTCCAAAACGCTCACCACCTCTTTCAAAACCCCTTACATGATGCAATTGCATCGCCATACACAGATTCATCGCAATCATAATAAGTATTCCGAAACACAATGCAACTATTACTTTATTCTTACTCACGCTTATTGTCTGCGGTTCACTCTTACTTAGTTCGATATTCATAAAATTTATTTTTATTAATACTTCGACGACTTTTGAAGTATGTAAACTATACCAAAGCTACATGAAGGTATTATGAAGTAAGAGGCAAAGTTATCTCCACATTTGTGCCCTTATTTTCCTCACTTTTTATAGATATCTCTCCACTATGTATATCCACAATAGATTTCGCTATAGTGAGCCCAAGACCCGCCCCATCTTGCACAGTATCACTATCAAGTGACCTATAAAATGGTTCAAAAATATAAGGTAGCTTGTCGTGAGATATGCCTTTACCATTATCCTCTATATTTATTACAGTATTATTATTCTTTACTTTATTTGATATTGTAATCACTCCACCCACAGGTGTGTAGTTAATAGCATTGTTTAAAATATTGAAGAATAGCTGAGTAAGCATTACAGAATCGCCGTTTACATAACTCTCCATACTCTCAACCTTATTTACTAATGCAATCTTCTTCTCTTCCGCAATCACATTCATTTTCAGTATTGATTCATTTAAAATTTTGTTTACTGAAATTTTTGTAAATCCTTTTTTAGAAATATCTGAAGTTTGCTTGGAAAGACTGAGCAAATTATTTGCGAGGTTCGCAAGCACATTCACTTCACCTAATACATCATTTAGGATTTCTTGAGCTTCACCATTTGAAATCTGCTTTTTCCTCATAGCTACCTCCACTTGAGTTTTCAGTATTGCGATAGGTGTGCGAAGCTCATGTGATGCATCCGCTATAAACCTTTTCTGCCTATCCATACTTTCCTTTATAGGCTTTAGTGTCCACTTCGTAAGAAGAAATCCTAAGACTAACACAAACGATAGGACGATTATGTCATCGAAAATTATACGGCTTTGAATTATGTCTTGCGCACGATCTAAAAATAAATGCCTAAGCTTTGGATCAAATATTTTATCTTGAATAGAGTCATAAAGCTGAGCTACGAGTGAACCGTACAATATATAACTGAAAACTCCAAGGATAAATGCAGCAGTACCTGTATAAATTAATGTAAGACGAATACGCGCTTTAAGAAAAGCGTCTTTCTCTAATTTATTACTGAATTTTGTAACCCAACCCTCGTACTGTTTGAATAATTTTTCCATTGTCTTTTAACTTCTTACGTAAATTTTTAATATGCACATCGACAGTGTTACTAAATAATGAATCAGCGAAATCCCAAGCGTGTGAATACAGAGTGTCTCTCGAGATCACCTTACCTCTATTTTTTATCAAATATTCCAGCACCATAAATTCCTTGAGTGTGAGAGTAATTTCCTTACCTTTATACTTCACGATTTTATTTGTAGTATCTAGCTCTATGTCTCCTAGCTCTACCTTATCAGGTGCTAAGTTCTTCGGGCGGCGAAGCAGTGCGTGCAGTCTTGCTACGAGCTCACTGAATTCAAAAGGTTTGGCCAAGTAATCGTCCGCTCCAGAATCAAGCCCTTCCACCTTATCCCCAGTTGTATCAAGAGCTGTAAGCATTATTATAGGCACGGTTACGCCAGAATCACGAACGGACCGGCACACCAATACGCCATCTTTCCCAGGGAGCATTCTGTCTAGGATAACCACATCATACTCATCAGAGCTCATTTTAAGCCTGCTTTCAGCAAGTAAACCGTCGAAAAGGCAGTCCACAGCAAAGCCCTCCTGCTCAAGCCCCTGCTTGATAGACTTCGATAGTTTTACATTGTCTTCCACTAAAAGTATCTTCATACACTCATTATATACCCATTTCGTGAAGATAAAATGAAGCTAATCTTTTCTAAGAAATAGCGGTGCCTCTGGCATTTTCTTCGATGCTACAATCTCCAAAATCTTTTTACTTGTTTCTGGGAGTGCTGGAGCAAGCATTATGCCAATATTATTTAATTTAATTACCAAGTCTTTTATGATTTCGATTGCCTCTTCTTTATTTGTCTTTACGAGTTTGAAAGGTTGTTTGCTCTGGATAAGCTCATCGAGCTCTGACACGTGCTTCATTAGCACACCCATCGCTTCTTGAATATTGAAATTCTCCATAGCAGTTATGGCAGGCACCCAATCTTCTGTCATTGTCATTTGAGGAATTTCTGGCCAAACTTCGAGGTTAGTCTCTGCCATTTTCATAATACGGTTCGTTAAATTCCCTATCCCATTTGCAAGTCCGGAATTATATGAATCTTTAAATCGCTCAATCGTAAATGGTGAATCTTCAAAAGAGGAAACTTCGGCAAGTAAAAAGTATCTTAGTGCATCTGTACCGTATTCATTTACAATGTCGCGAGGGTCCACTACATTTCCAAGTGTCTTCGACATCTTGAGTCCACCATCTGCAGTAATGAAACCATTCACTACCACTTGGTGTGAATTTGGAAGTTCTGCGGCCATAAGCATAGCTTGCCACATTGCAGACTGAAAGCGAGTATTATCCTTGCCACAATACTGTGTGGGTGTTCCGTTTAGCCAATACTTCTCAAATTGCTCATTATTCTCTGGCCAGCCGAGTGTAGATATATAATTTGTAAGTGCATCAAACCACACATACATTACTTGGTTCTCATCTCCTGGCACCGTCACTCCCCAAGGCATTTTTAACTTGATACGTGAGATAGAAAAGTCTTGAAGTCCTCCTTCCACAAAAGATTTCATTTCATTAAAGCGAAATTCTGGAATTACGAATTTTGTATTCTTACTATAAAAATCAAGAAGTTTATCTTGAAATGCAGAATACTTGAAGAAATAATTTTCTTCATTTATTATTTGGAGTGCTCTGCCTGGGTGATCCTTACATTCCCCTTTTTCATCAAGCTCGGAATCAGTCTTTTCACTTTCACAGCCCACACAATACTTCGCTTCATAATTCTTCTTGTAAATGTAGCCATTCTTCTCCACTCTTCTCCATAGTTCTTGAGCGGCCTCCTCGTGGTGCTTATCTGTAGTGCGTATAAAATGCACATCTTTTGATACACCAAACATCTCAAGCTGTTCTTTAAATACTGCAAAGCCTTTGTCTACGAATTCTTGAGCTGTCATACCCTGTTCATTTGCCTTCTCATATATCTTCACTCCATGCTCATCAGTACCCGTATTGAAATACACGTCGTATCCTTGAACCATCTTGTAGCGAGCTATAGCGTCTGTGCGAATAAACTCAAGTGCATGCCCCATATGCAGTGGTGCATTCACATATGGAAGTGTAGTTGTAATGTAAAATGTTTTATTCATATATTAATTAGTTTCAGAAAATATCTTTTTCTTTTCGACGTCATCTAGGAATTCGAGAAGGAGCACTGCACATGGTATAGCAAGTATTACTCCCCAGAACCCAGCTAGCTCTGCACCAGCAAGAAGAGATACGATTACAATGAGTGGAGATATACCGATAACCTTTTTCACTATGAGTGGATAAATCAAATAATTCTCAAATTGATGAAGCATAAAATAAAGCACAGAAACTTTCGCGGTCAATGATATGCCACCATCTAAGTAAGAGAATAATATAACAGGCAAAATTGAAAGAAGCATTCCAAATGGTATGAGCTCAAAACAAGCTGTAATAAGAGCGAGAACTAGAGAATACTTTACCCCGAGGATTGTGAGCCCTAGATATGAGAGCACGCCAATAATAATACCAAGAAGCATTTGACCTTGGATCCATAAGCCAATCTTGCGCTCTGTCCTCTGCCAAAGACCTATCACATACTCTTCAAATTTCGCAGGGATAATTATGCGTAGGAAATTTTCTATTCCCTTCTCATTCACTGATAGATAAAAAGAAATAATTACAATTAGTGCCATATTAAACAATCCATCGAATGCTGAACTGAAGATCGCAAGAAATCCACCAGAGAAAGTTCCGGCTAAATTCTTCGCATTATTGATCACATCACCGAGCGATGCGTTGCCAGCAATACTTGTAGCCACATCTTTTGCACCAGTAAGTGAAGAACTCTGGAAAGTATTCAGAATACTATTGCTTGGTATGTATGGTCCGAGCTGTGCTACAAGTGCGGACATTTCTTCGAGGAATACTGGAATGAATACAGAGAATAATCCTGCGAATATTGATATTGAAATAAAATAAATTATAAATGCAGCAAGTGATCTGTTTGGCACATATTTCTTCACCCTAGCAAGTGCCGACTGCATAAATGAAGCTATTACTATAGCAGTGAAAAGCACGAGCACAAGAGACCTTAGCTTATACACAGCGAGCACAAGCACACCAATAAGTAGCACCCGAAATAGGGTCCCTGTAGATATTGAAATAGTAGTTTTTGTATGATTTTCTCCCATATTTCAATAATACCACATCTCTTATAAAGTGAGTATTTTAATGAATTTAGCCTCTTCTTTGTGTGGACCAATAAGACTCATATTTAAGTGTTTTTCTGTGAATATCTCACGTGCCATTTTCTGTATATCACGGCTTGTGATTTTATTTATTTCCTTAGCTTTTTCATCAATAGTTTTCATCTCACCCTTTAGAAGCTGTTGGGTGCCGTAGAAATTCGCCACATCGTCAGATGCTTCAAGCGACATTTTGCTATTACCAATTATGAAAGATTTCACTTTTTGAAGTTCACTTTCCCCGACTAGCTCATCCTTTAATCTTTTGCATTCTTTTAAAATTTCTGTAATCACCTCCTGTGTTCGTTCATTTGTAACACCTGCAGATATTTGGAAAACTCCATGATCGAGAGAGAGATTGTTGTAAGCATTCACGTAGTAAGCAGCACCCAAATCCTCGCGGAGCTTAATGAATAGCCTACTACTCATACCCGCACCAAGCACTCCAGAAAGTAGTGAGAGTGTTGTATTCTTTTTCGAAAACATATCGAAGCTTCTGAATCCTAGTACGAAATGTGTTTGATCTGTAGCTTTGAATTTAAGCATAACCTTGGGAGCATCCTGCTTATCTATCGTTTTTATTTTCTTTCCTTTTACTCCCCCGCTCATATTACCGAAATGCTTTTTTACTTCCACTAATGCATCCTTACTTGAAACATTTCCGGCTATCACAATAGTAGTAGCCTTCGGCACATAGTGTGAAGTTTTATATTTTACGAAATCATTGCGAGTCATCTTTCTTACATTCTCTTTCGTGCCTGCGATGTTTCGCCCTGCTGGCTGATCACCATAAAGAAGCTCACCAAATATATCTTGCACATGGCGGTGTGGCATATCTTCATACATATTTATCTCTTCAACTATCACACCTTTCTCTTTTTCAATCTCAGCTTCAGGGAAAGTAGAATTTAGATAAATGTCAGAAATAATTTCAAAAACTTTCTTAAACTTTTTCGCATCTGCTTTCGCATAGTAGCCAGTGAGCTCATGGTCTGTGAAGGCATTATACTGTGAGCCAAGAGCATCAAGCTCATGGGAGATCGCATGAGCCGAAGGCCTCTTCTCTGTCCCCTTAAAGCACATATGCTCTAGGAAGTGTGAGATTCCATTCACACTCTTATCCTCATAGTCGCTCCCTGTGCCCACAAGCACAAGCGCTGTGACAGTCGGAGTATCTTTCATGGGTACTGTCACTACAGTAAGGCCATTTTTTAATATTATCTTTTTAGGTTTTGTCATTAGGAAAGTCTTTCTTTTATATAATCAACAAGTTCTAGCTTAGCGATTCTTTCCTGAGAACCTGTATCGCGGTCACGAATAGTGACAGTATCATCTGTGAGTGTATCGAAGTCTATAACTATGCACCATGGAGTTCCTATCTCATCCTGGCGTCTGTAGCGCTTGCCGATGTTGCCATTGTCATCCCACATCACTCTTCCGAATTCAGATTTAAGCATTCCATACACCACCCTCGCCTTCTCTACGAGCTCTGGCTTATTCTTAAGTAGTGGAGAAACAGCACATACTACAGGCGCCATACTTGGCTTAAATTTAAGATATGAACGGACTTCTTCTCCTTGTGTATCTTCAGCATAAGCTGAAAGCATAAGTGCTAGAACCAAGCGGTCCACACCCATAGAAGGCTCTATCACGTGGGGCGTTATCTTTTCTTTAGCTTCTTCATCTATGTATTCAAGTTTGTGATTATTTAGATCGAAGCTTCCTCTGTATGCGAGACCAAATAATTCTTTTTGACCAAAAGGAAAATCAAATTCGAAATCAGTAGTGCGCTTAGAATAGTGAGCACGATCTCCGTCACCAACTATCACCTCATGGAAACTAGCCATATCAAGACCAAGCTCTTCAGCAAAGCTCACTATCTCCTCATGCCAATATGTAAATGATTTGTCTGCATCATCTTCACGAATAAAATATTCAACTTCCATTTGTTCTATTTCTCTCACTCGAAAAATAAAATCTCTTGGAGTAATTTCATTTCTGAAAGCTTTTCCAATTTGTGCAATTCCGAATGGTAGCTTTGGGTGAAATGAATCCACAATATTCTTGAAGTTCACAAATATTCCTTGGGCTGTCTCGGGCCTTAGGTACACAGTCGCCGCACTATCCTCCACCGCTCCGATCTTTG
Organism: Candidatus Nomurabacteria bacterium; assembly: GCA_943356675.1. GTDB lineage: Bacteria > Patescibacteriota > Minisyncoccia > Phycocordibacterales > UBA9973 > UBA8515. The sequence continues at coordinate 43,767 of CALRFQ010000004.1, read as the reverse complement.
TTGAGAACATCATGTTGAATTGGCGAGCTTCACCCGTCACCCCACCGCAATCATCACACTTACCTTTCACCTTAAGTGTATCCTCACGGAATCTTTTTTTACATTTAGTACATTCCACGAGTGGGTCTGTAAAAGTATCCACGTGCCCTGACGCTTTCCAAACTTCCCCATTCATGAGTATTGCAGCATCCACTTCATACATATCATTCCTGGAAGATACGAATTTCTTTCTCCATGCATCCTTTATGTTATTCTTGAGTGCGACACCAAGCGGACCGTAATCCCATGTGCCGGCGAGCCCTCCATAGATCTCAGATCCAGGGTAAACGAATCCCCTGCGCTTACAAAGGCTTATTATCTTCTCCATTAGCTTGTCGTCGTTGTTTTCCATATAGTTACTTTATAACACGTTCATAGCCAAATTTGAAAGCCGGATCATTCTCGATTCTAGTATTTAATCCTGTCACACTTGTTTTGATACTGTTCCCTGCAAATGTATCCTGACCCACGAGAGACACATCCTTTAGAAGTTGAGGCACGCTACCTACTTGAGATATTGAAGGTGTAAGAATTAATTTAAAGGAAACTTCTCTATTTATAGGTCCGAATCCAGTATGAGGGCGCACTGACCCAATCTTCCAAGTAATCTCGCGAGTTACATCGTTGTAAATCACATTCTCAGCTGTAGTACCTACGAGCCCTCCCCACTTCACATATATAGGAAGAGTAGTGCGTGCTTCAGCATTTGCTATTGTGTTAACAGAATTTGAAAGTGTAAGAGTCGCATTATATACAGTGTCCTTCTCAGCTGTTGGTGGAAATGCTCCACTTACATATCTAGCTAGTGGAGATATCTGGAAATCAGACATGACTCTCACCACCTTTTTCTCAAAATTTTTCACTTCAGAAAATCCTTGACCTGAAGATGTCTCACGCCCTTTTATACTTACTTCCACTACTACTTGTGGATCCTTCATACTTGTGTCACTTCCTGAAACTGGGAGTGGTGTAAATGTAAATGATAGTTTCCCTTTCTGCCCTGGATCTATAGATGAGAAAACTGGTGCAGTACTCTTATTGAAGATGATCTCATTCGTTCCAGAATTATAAAATCCATTTGAAACAGTAACTAAACTTTTGTTGAAGACGTTACCAGAAAACTGCACGCGTATTTCAGCATCAGAAACTTGTGTTGTTAAATTATTGGTCCAATCTATGTCCATTGTCACAGGCTGGCCATCAGGCACGGAGAATTGGTCAGCAGTGTTTCCATTTATTGATAGGTTCGCATTCAGAAATGGCTTCGCTAGTGTAATAGTGTGAAGCAGTGAATTGTAAACTACATCAACCAAGTTTGGATCAAGAGGGCTTGCTGTCCCTGCATACACGTGGAATGCTTGCTCATCACCATCTTGGCCATTAATCCTGCCGTGTATTGTAATCACTGCTGGGTTCTGTTGAGTAAGTGTCGCCAAGCTCCATAGAGACTTATCTGCAAGCGGAGCTGGGTCTGCGCTCTCAAATACGAATCCAGATGGATAACCCACTTTAAGTAGAGCAGCACTTGGGAGCGTGGTATTTAGTGAAGCAGTTACAGTAAGTGTCACAGCTTGATTTGAGCTAGAATCCACAGGTCCATCCACTCGAAGGGCAAGCGGTGATGTGCTTATAGTAACAGGGTAAGTTACTTCTTTTGTGAAAATTGCATTAGAACCCTGTGGGTGGTACTCGAAGTGCACAGTGATCTGGCGCACTGTCCCCTGATCACCAAATAAAGATACTTTAATATTTCTCTCTACTCTTCCTCCGGGCAGTATTGTGCCTATCTGGTCACGTGGAAGTCTCACCATGTCTGTCTTATTATCGGCTGATGCTCCGCGAGGATACTCTATGAGCATATTCGCAAGTTCTAGATTGGCATTGTTACGATTCACAATTTCTATCTGTAGTGGCAAATCTGCTCCACCTTCTGTAAATGAATTCCCGAGTACTGTGATGTCTATCTTTTCACTAGTGACTGTATCGGCACCGCGGTAATACATAAAAACGCCAAAAATAATGGCGAATATAAAAAATAATACTGCTCCTATAAAAAATTTCTTAAATATTTTTGTGGGTGCTTTCATTGGTTTACCTTCATGAACATTATTCTCATCTGTCCAATGGTGTGACACATCATGACTCACAGTGTGGAGAGTCCCTTCAGTGCGATGCTTGGCATTAGGATATGCTGGATCATAAAGCTTGCGCTTTATGTCTTCGATTTTATGTAAATTTTCATCAGATTCTGACATAGAATTATTATACCATAAATATATCCTTACTAAAGCTGACTTTCCCGCAATGCTTTATTTATATGACCCAATATATTAGTTTTTTCTGTGAGCACAGAATTGAGGTGATCCTGACTAAATTCGTCTCCTAGGTACTTCGTCAGTAACTCGGATTCCCCTACGTATCCCAGGTTGTGCACAATACGAAGCACTAGATATATCTCTATGGATTCACAAGTCTCCTTTTTGATTTCGGGATTATCTAGTAAATAAAATGCTTGGATAATTTCATCAAAAATTCTATTATTCGCCTCTTCCCCATTACAAAGTCTTTCTATTAGTTTAGAAATTTGCGCAATGAGCAAGATTGTATTTTTATTTGCTCTAGCATATGGGAAAGAATCTATAGTAGTCGCAGAAGTAACTCGCCAAATCTCCTTACCTCGCACTAAATCGATTTTAGCATAAGAAAAATCTTGGAGGCCGAAGCGGAGCTTCGACTTCGCAAGCCTTATCCCCTGTGCTCTTGCTCTCACAAGCCCGAGCTCCCTCGTGTAAATCACGAGCGTTTTATTCGCCTCGCCATGCCCCACCGAGCCCAGTATAAATCCATGTGTGTGAAAGATATGATGCATTAGAACTTTGTAATATTAATAGTTTACTTATTTATCATTTTTATTAAAGCATCATATGCCTCGGGTAATTCATACCAGCCAGATGAACCATTCAGGTGACCTCCATTTTTGACAGGTATTAATTCGCAACTTAAATCATGTGACAATTTTTGTGCTTGAGTAAATGGCACAGCAGGATCATCTTCTCCATGAATTACAATAATATTTGGGCACACATTCTTTATATGATTAAAATCAAATGGATTTTCAAAAAAATGATTAATTTTTGAGTACTTTTCTTTTCCAGGAATAACTTCAATAATTCCAGAAACTAATACCGCGCCACCAATCCTTTTACCTTCTGGTAGGCTTTCTAAATACCTAAGTACACTTGGCACACCAAGTGAATGACCCATAAGAAATATTTCTTCATTAGGGTCTCCGACTGAATCCGAAATCATATTTACCCACTCGTCCTTCTTTGGGTCACTTGGTGTAGGCATTGGAAGTGAGCAAGCCCATATATCATCACTTGCAAGCTTTCCCATAAGCCAAGGTCTCCATCCACCGTTTGGCTCTCCATTAAAACCATGGACCATAAATACTTTTTTCATAAATTTATTTTACCATATCTACTAAAATATTTTTTGCTTTCGTTAGCACGACTTTGCGAGTGTCATACTGGAGAAGGTTTAGAGCTTCTTCGTATGTTGCCCATTTATAGTCATTAATCTCTTCTTCTTGAATTACTACATCCTTTGTATCCACAAATCCAATAAAATAATCATTATTTTTAAGAACCTGCTCTCCGTTCCTATTTATAAAGTATTCTTCGTGAATGAGTTCTGTTTCTAGGATTTTAATATCTGAAATGCCCACTTCTTCGAAAGCTTCCCTCTTTGCGGTCTCGAGCTTTGTCTCAGTGCCTTCATGGTGCCCTTTCGGGAAGCCCCAGCTTCCTTCAGAATCCACAAGCTGAACTATCAGAAATTTTAAGTCTTCATCCTTGTTTACCACTATTATTCCGTAGCACTGCTCTGTATTCATTATTTGAGAATTTTTATTTTAAATACTAGTTCCCCTACTTTCACTTCAAGCCCATCGAACTCTTCCATTTTTATTTCTTTAAGTCCGGCAGTTTTCATAAAATCATTCTTAAACATTTCCACAATATTTTTCCCATTTTCATCTGTATAAATAACGAGAGTCACAACATCACTTGGGTTAAGTCCTTCTGTCTTTCTTAGGTCCTGCACAGCACGAAGTAATTCACGGTAGTCCCCTTCTTGTTTTAATTCTAATGTGATATTTGTATCCAGCTCCACATTTAGTGCCTCCCCTTCTACTATCTCAATATTTTTAATATTCAACTCATCTTTCAAAATTTCTATATACTCATCCTGTAACCTACTACCTACAACCTTTAAGCTATTTAGAGGTTGACGAACCTTAATACCCATTTTTTGACGAGCTTCGAGTCCAAGTGTAACTACATCTCTAACTTGTTGCATTTCTACTAGAACCTTATCACTAGAAACTAGAACCTGCCCTTCAGGCCATTTAGCTAAATGCACACTTTCAGCATCCCCTTCAGTCTTGAGCCTCTGCCATACATCTTCTGCTATGAAAGGTGTAAATGGAGCCATAACCTTCACCAAATTTTTGAGCACGAAATACATTGTGGATTTTGCTTCTTTGTCGCCATCCTTTATTCGGTCGCGTGAACGGCGAAGATACCAAGTGGAAAGGTCTTCTATGAAGCTTTCAAAAGGTCTAGAAGCAAGCGCTAAATCATATGCATCCATATTGAGAGTTACTTCATTTATAGTCTCACTTAATCTTGCAAGTATCCAGATATCTAAAGCATTTGAACTAGGTTCTAGGTTAGAGGTTCTAGGTTCTAGATTTTTATCACGATATAGTTCATAAAATGCTACCACATTATCCAAGCGTCCTACGATTTTACTTGCCACATCTTGCACTGCCTTATCTGAGAAGTTCAAATCCTCCCCACGCATTACCTGTGAACTCATAAGATAGAAGCGTATAGGATCCACGCCCACTTTATTAAACATTATCCAAGGGTCTGTGAAATTATTCTTGGACTTACTCATCTTCTCTCCATCTTCTGCGAGTACCGTACCTGTAGAAATAATATTCTGAAATGGAGCTTGCCCGAATAAAATAGTAGAAATAATATGTGAGTAGTAGAACCATGTGCGAGTCTGAGCAATATATTCTGCCACAAAGCCAGCTGGGAAATTCTCTTTCTGCCAGTTTGGGCGCTCAAACGGATAGTGATCCTGAGCAAATGGCATTGAGCCAGATTCAAACCAGCAGTCTATCACCTCAGGAATTCTCTTGTATTCATCTACATTTTCATCCACTAGTGTAATCCTATCAATATACGGGCGATGCATATCAAGCTCGTATTTTGCATTGTGAGGGATTGGAGTAAAATCATATTCTCTTACTTCTGCTGGTTGTATTCGTGCATTGTTAAAGACCTCAAAAACTATTTCAAGTGATCTTTCATTATTTGCTCCTTCAATTATCGCTGGTATTGTTTCGAAGAAAACACCGTGAGTCACAATTAAAATATTTTCATTCTGGAAATTATTTTCAATTTCATAAATAAAATCAGCGAAACGCTTTTTCGTTTCAAGTAAGCTTGACCCTCCTAGTGGCTCATCATAAGTGGCGATATGTTGATCACGATAATCGATATACTCTTGCCAAGGCTTGCCATTAAATTCTCCGAATTCATACTCACGAATCCTGTCATCTACTACTATCTCACTTGGATTAATACCTAAAATTCCTGCAGCGATCTTTGCAGTTTCTTTCGTGCGAATTAGTGGTGAAGTAAAGATTTTTGTAATACCTTTATTCTTCAAATCTGTAGCGCTTTTTACTACCTCGTTTCTGCCTTCTTCTGTAAGGTGATATGAATCATGGTCGAGTGATGACACTACCCCCTTCTCCATATGCTGACCATAACCATGTCGCATTCCGAAATATTTATTCCCACTTTTTTTAGTTTTATTTTTCAAATCTTCAAGTGAATTTACAAAAAGTATTTTCCCATCTTTGTTTTTCCAAATAGGAAGTGGGCTCGCCCAGAAGCGATTGCGAGAGATGGTCCAGTCTGGTGCATTCTCGAGTATATTGTTGAAGCGTCCATCTTTAAGGTGCGAAGGGATCCAATTCATAGATTTAGCCTCTTCGAGAGCCTTCGCCTTCACCTTTTGGATGTTCACAAACCAAGAAGGAAGTGCATAGTATAGTAGTGGTGTCTCACAGCGGTAGCAGTGAGGATATGAGTGGATGATTTTTTCTTTTGCAAAAAGTGCGCCCTCTTTCGCAAGGTACTTTATGATGAGCACGTCGCCGGACTGGTGATCCTCTTTTGGTTTCGCTTTCTCTCCAGCGAAATCCGTAACCATGCTTACGAAAGTTCCGTTTGGCTCCACATGGCGAATAAAAGGAATATTGTTTGCTTTTGCTAAATTCATATCATCCTCTCCGAAGGCTGGAGCTTCGTGAGCGATACCAGTACCTGAATCCGATGTTATAAAATCAGCATGCCAAACTTTCCAAATATTTTCTTTATTTGGCATATCTGTATCCTTGTAGTAACTAAATACTGGCAAGTATGAGAGTCCGATAAGGTCACTACCGGAAACCTCTTTTAATATTTCAGGATTTGTAAATTTATCTTTCAGTATTTCAAATCTACCCTTTTCAAGAATTAAAGTCTCATTCACATCTTCTTTATTATTTTTTACATATACATAGGTGAAATCTTTATTCACTGCTACAGCAGTGTTCCCCGGTAGAGTCCAAGGAGTTGTCGTCCATGCAAGTAGGTATGTTTTTGGTTCACTCACTAATTCAAACTTCACATAAACAGAAATATCAGTTATATCCTTATAACTGTTGTCCATCGCTATTTCAGAATTGGCAATTGGAGTCTCACAACGTGGGCAATATGCAAGCACGCGCACTCCTTCGTAAAGTAATTCTTTTTTGTTTAGTTCACCGAGAGCCCACCACACACTTTCGATGAAAGTGTTGTCCATAGTCTTGTATGAATTATCGAAGTCCACCCAGCGCCCCATACGATCCACTGTCCTCTTCCAATCACCCACATATGTGAGGACCTTACTTCGAGCATGCTCTGAGAATTTCTCTAGCCCGTATTCTTCAATGCCCTTCTTTCCAGAAATCCCAAGATCTTTCTCTACAATGTTCTCAATAGGAAGCCCATGGCAATCCCAGCCCCACTTACGTGGCACAGTAAAGCCCTGCATGGTCTTGTAGCGGCCTATGGCGTCTTTAGCAGTAGAGCCCAAGATATGCCCATAGTGAGGGAGCCCTGTAGCGAAAGGTGGCCCATCATAAAACACATAGTTCCCTTTTGGAGCATCCTTTTTTAAACTTTTTTGAAAAGTATCATTCTCCTGCCAGAATTTCAGTATCTTCTCTTCCCTTTCTGCATTATTTGATTTCTTAACTGTTTCATCCATATACAGTAAATACTACCAAAAAATAAGCTTTTTTGAAAGAAATAGATTTACTTACAGCCAAGGATTCTGTTTGCTGGTAGGCGTGTAGCGGATCCTATTACTCCGTCAACTTTCATATTATTTACAGCTTGATACCGAAAGACAGCTTCTTGAGTTAGTAAATCATAATTACCATTTACATCAAGTTCCTCCCCCTCGTATTTATTCAAGAAATTCTGCCAAAGCTTAACTTCATTTTTATCATTATTTACTCTTCCTGGTTCTAAGTATTTATTAAGCGGTCCACATGTCTTTATAGTTTTAATTGGAGTTACTGTTGGTTTTTTATTAATCACTTTTGGAACGATTGGCTTTTCCACTAGCTTAATTTTTGAAATGTTATCAATTTTTACTAAGATTGGATTAAAATACAATGAATCACCAGTAGAAGAAGTGAGTTTTGCGTATATATTATATGTCCCAATAACGCTTGGTAAAATAAAATTTGATTCCTGTTTGAATGGCATACTTATTGCATTTATAAAATTTGAGTCCAAAGAAAACACCATGCTGACCGCATTAACAATAGGGCTCCACTTTAATTTGGCAATATTATTTACTAAAGTTGGAATATTGGTTAAAGATATATTCATTTTAGAAGCATCCGCACTTGTTGGATATGTATGAATTACTCTTCCAGAACTTCCACTAGAACTTGAGCGCCTCGCAATTCTTCCTAAAACTTCTGCTGAATCTGCAGTTACTACATTTTGTTGTGTTCCGTTGTCTGGTGTATACGACTGAACTATAAAATAATAATTCGTATTAGTACTCAGACCAGAAATAGTAAGTGTTTGACTACCAGTCCTAGCTACGGTGCCTTGTAATGTACTGTACGGCCCACCTGAAACTGTACTTGAGTAAACTTTATAAGACCCAATGGATGCATATTCTATAGGATTCCATGAAATAATAATATCAGTTCCTGATACTGTGGCAGCAACTCCAGTAGGAGCTATGGTTTGCGTAGCAGACCAGTTTTCAGAAAATTTAGTATCTGCAGCTGTATCTATGGTACTAGAACTGGTATATAAAGCATTTTCAGCAAATGAACCTAAAAGTGAAGCAAAAGATGTTAGATCTGGAATATCTCCACTTAGATTATTTTTATTAACATAAAATTCTTCTAGGACTGTATTTGCTGTTAATGATGGAATAGATCCAGTAAGCTGATTGTTATTTAACTCAACATATTTCAATAATGTATTTGGTGTTAATGATGGAATAGACCCAGTGAGTTGATTATTATTAACATAAAAATAAACTAATGTAGTATTGGTTGTTAGGGATGGAATAGACCCAGTGAGTTGATTGTATCCTAAATCAACATATCTCAATAATGTATTTGTACTTAGTGATGGAATAGACCCAGTGAGTTGATTATTATTAATATATAAATCAACCAATACGGTATTGGTTGATAAAGATGGAATAGACCCAGTGAGTTGATTATTATTAAAATAAACATATTCTAATAATGTATTTGTACTTAATGATGGAATTGATCCAGTGAATTGATTATAGCTCATAATAAGATTAATCAGAGCAGTATTTGAAGTAAAAGATGGTATAGGACCAGAAAGTGTATTATTTTGCACATTGAAACTTACTAACCCTGTTAAACTAGAGATAGATGAGGGTAAAGTCCCAACCAGATTATTACTATTTAATAGAATAGTTGTAACATGTGTACCAGTACGAGTTACCCCGTACCATGTACCAACATCAGAAACAGTATCCCAGTTTGTCTTAGTGGTCCACGATGCACCGGCTGTATCTGTATATAAATCTTCTAATGCCTGACATTCAGCCTGAGATATACCCCCTAGTGTTGTGAGGTGTGCGCCGTTTGTACAGTCTACTGTACTAAATGCAGCGTGTGAGTAGTTTTTATAAGCAATAAAAAATACTGAAATTATTATAAATACAGATATTACCTTAAATATTAACTTCCGTTTCATGTGTTTATATTATACAGTAAATACTGTGTAAAAAAAGCACTTTTTTGAGAGAAATAGATTTACTTACATCCAAGGATCATATTTGCTGGAAGACGAGTAACCGGTCCTATGATACCATCAGAACCCAAATTATTTTTCTTTTGAAATTTAACAATTGCAGCTTTACTCTTCGCACCATACCCCCCGTCGATCACTAAGTTCTCATTTTCACTATTGTTTAAAAATTGCTGCCATAACTTAACTTCATCTTTATCATTCTTTTGACCAGCTTTTATAGTTTTACTAAATGCTACACAAACTTTACTTGATGAATCATTATTATTAATCTCTATGGGTATTGAACCCATAATTGTAGAACCAGAAGTACTAGGTAGATACTGAATATCAATACTAAAATTAGTATTATCTGAGGAGAAAATACCATGAATACCAGTATCTATTGCTTTTAGTACAAAATTGTAAGTTCCAAATTCTATAGCTCTACCCACTAGTGACGTACCTGAAATTGAAATTCCACTTGGTAACGTTCCACTAACTAGTTCAAGGGAAGGAGTCTGTTGATTATCACTTATCGTTATACTTTCTGAATATGACCTAGTCACTTTACCTGAATTTAATGTGCTTGATTGGATTGCGATTGTTGGCTGGAAAACTAATGCGCGTGCACCAGCTTGTTCTAAAACATACAGGCGTTGATTTGTTGTATCATAATAAGATTCACCTGGCTTGTCTCCGAAACCATGCTGTGTCAGACTTGCTGTGTTTGTAGTAAAATCGTCTTGGCCAAGTATGTATGAAGCAGACATGCCGTTTGCTATATTGTCTAATTTATATACTAGAACGCGTCTATTTAATTCATCTGATGCATAAAGGTAATTATTTACAGAGTCATAACTTGTAGAGCTGACATTGTTTACAGTAGATGCGGTTAATCCAGCTGCAGATGTAGAAAAGTCTGCCTGCCCGATAACATATGATGCAGCCATTCCGTTTGCCAAACTTGATATGTCATATACTGTAATTCTATTTGAAGCATACTGACTAACAAAAAGCCTGTGGTGTACATAATCTATAGTTACACCTGAATTGTTACCCATAACAGTATCAGATAAAGGAGCTGAAGTAGACGAAGTAAAGTTTGCTTTACCTATCACACATGAAGCTGACATAAAGTCTGCAATACCTGTGGTGGCACTGGCGCCACAAAATGAAGTAGATGCACTACCAGCTGGTCGTGCATCAAAAGCGACAACACGGCTATGAGATAGGTCAGAAACATATAATAGGCCTGTTTCTACATCAAAGGCAACACCGTACGGAAACATAATATTTACAGCATTGTATACACTTGTGTTTGCACAAGATGCCATAGTTGACCTGCCTAGCACATTCACAGCCGCTTCACCGTCTGTAATTGAAGCTACGTCGTATACAAAAACACCATGCCCTGTTCTGTAATCAGTCATACCATCCATCGTAACAAAAAGGCGATTGTTTAATGGGTCATAAGACAAACCTCTGGGGCCAGCTAAACCAGACATACTGGTACATAAAGACGTGTTTGATGTCATATCTGGTTGACCTAGAACATTGTCAGCGGTAGTGTCTATAAGTTTATTTGCTGAGTCAAGATTGTAAACCAAAACACGGTTGTTTGATCCGTCAGATATAAACAGACGATGATGTACTTCGTCTAGGGCAATACCTCGTATATAAGCAGACAAACCACTTGCTGTTACAGCTGCGGTGTTTGTAGTATAAGACGCATTATTAGACCCGTCACGCTGCCCTATAACATCTGACGCATTATAAACAGCCAAGGCACTATTAGTGCTTAGGAACAAAAAAGATAAAACAAAAATTGATAAATATTTTTTCATAATATAAAAGTTAACTATTAAGTTTTAATATTATATCATAAGTTTAAAAGATATTACATAAAAACACCACATATGTGGTGTTTTTATGAGCATAATTAATAACAAGTCTTTGTTTTATTACCCTCTTCTTCTGTTTTTGGACCTATAATTCCATCTGATCCTAGGTTGTGCTTCTTTTGGAATCTAGCAACAGCTAGCTTGCTCTTTAATCCGTATCCTCCATCAACAGCTAATTTCTCACCTTCACTATTGTTTAAGAATTGTTGCCATAGCTTTACCTCATCTTTATCATTATTTCTACCAAACTTAACTGGCTTACCAAATGCGGCACACACCTTAATAGATGTATCATTTTCAGTACTTACAGGAATTGAACTTTGAGTATTATTGTTTACTTTTGAACCAAAGCTTGAAGCAGTAGATCCAGAAGTACTAGGTAGGTATTGAATGTCTATGCTGAAATTAGTGTCATCTGAAGAGAAAATTCCGTGTATGCCAGTATCAACTGCCTTTAATACAAAATTGTAAGTTCCAAATTCTGTAGCTCTACCCACTAATGATGTACCTGAAATTGAAATTCCAGTTGGTAACGTTCCACTAACTAGCTCAAGAGAAGGAGTCTGTTGATTATCACTTATCGATATACTTTCTGAATATGTTCTAGTTACTTTACCTGAATTCAATGTGCTTGATTGAATTGCAATAGTTGGTTTAAAAAGAAGAACACGGTCATTAGTTTTATCCACCACAAATAAATTCTTGTTGTTTGTATCAATAGCAACACCAAAAACTACTCCCATTAAAGATGCTGTAGGTCCACTATTTATTGTTGTAAAATCATCTGCACCAAGAATATACGATGCAGACATTCCGTTAGATATAGTTCCTGATACATCAAAAACCATTACACGGTGGTTGTTTTCATCAGTTACATAAAGTAGTCCAGTAGTGGCATCAAACGCCATCGCAGTCGGAGAATTAAATTTCGATTGTGTTACACCTGATGTAGCTCCAGAAAAATCAGTCTGACCTAAAACATATGAAGCATCCATGCTTGTTGCTAATGCTGATGTGTCATAAACCTTAATACGATTGGAAGCATATTCAGATACATATAAACGATGATTAGTCGTATCGATTTCAAAACCAAATGTACCATTCATTTTTGCTATTGTATTACCTGAACTAACTGTAGAAAAGTTTGGTTGACCAAGAACACATGATGCATCCATATTGTCTACTATACCTGTTGTAGTAGCACCACACACAGTCATAGGAGCAGAACTTGCTGGACGAGCATCAAAAACAAGTGCACGGTTACGAGACAAATCTGCTACATACAATAACCCTGTAGTAGTGTCGTACTTCATATCAAATGGGAAATATACGTTACTCGCCGTACTTACTCTAGAATTACATGTTGTAAGATTTGCTTGACCAAGTACATTTACTGCAGCCATCCCATCTGTAATACCAGAAGATAAATCATAAACAACAATACGACTATAAGCACTTCCACTATTGGTCATAGCAACAAATAGACGATTATTTGCAGAATCATATTCTGCGCCAGTAGGTGAATTTAAACCTGTCGCGGTAGTACAAGATGATGCAGTAGCAGTTAAATCAACTTGTCCAAATACATTATCAGCATCTGTATCAAGAAGATTATTACTGGAATCAAGGTTGTACACAAGTACACGATTGTTATTTCTATCCACAACGAACAATCGGTGATGTACTGTGTCTAATTTTACAGCACGAACTTCACTAGAAAGCCCTCGTGCACTTACCGTACTACCGTTATTTGCAGCACTTGTTGTAAAAACAGCATTATTTGAAGAATCACGTTGCCCTATCACGTCTGACGCATTATAAACAGCCAAGGCACTATTAGTGCTTAGGAACAAAAAAGATAAAACAAAAATTGATAAATATTTTTTCATCATAATAAAAAGTCAACTATTAAGTTTTAATATTATAGCATAAAAAAAGTAGTATCCTACATCTTTTCAGGAGTTTTGATACCTAAAAGGTATAAGCCGTTTTTCATAGTATTATAGAAAGCTTCCACGAGGGCTACGCGGTAACCTGAATTTGGGTCTTCTTTGTTTATTATTTGAGTATTGCCATAAAATGAGTTAAAGGCGCTCGCAAGCTCAGTAAGGTATGTGGCTATATGGTGAGGTTCAAGTGATTCATATGCGCGAGCGACGACTTCAGGGAATTGATAGAGCATGTGTTCCAAACTCGTAATCTCGTTTGGAACAGGTAATAGGTCAAAGGTTACAGGTGATAGGCCTGCTTCCTCTGCCTTTCGGAGTATCGCACTTGCACGCACAACTGTGTACTGAAGGTACGGACCTGAATCCCCTTCGAAAGATATAGACTTATCGAAGTCATAAATAATGTCTGATCCCATCGAAGATTTTAAGATTGAATATTTGAGCGCAGATACTCCCACAATTTCTGCCACCTCTTTCTTCTCATCCTCGCTCATATCCCTCTCTTGTACTTTTTCTAAAATTGTGGAAATAGAATCACGAAGTAGTGACTCTCCAGTAATTACATTCCCTTTTCTTGAACTCATCTTCCCTGTTGTAAGACGCATCATTCCGTGAGTAATATGCTTCATCTTCATTTCGAGCTCTGGATGAAGCAGTGACATAGCTTTCGCAACTACTTTCATATATTCACCTTGCTCGATAGCAGTAACTACTATAGAAAGGTCGAGGTTTTGTTCTTTTTCAAATTTTGTAACGGTAAGTCCAATTTCTTTCGTCTCATAAAGTGGAATTCCGAGGGACGTAATAAATACACGAGTATGAAGCTTGGGGTCATAATTCTCAGCATGAAATACTATGGCGCCTTCGGATTCTTCAAACACATTTCCCATATTTTCTCGAACTATCTTCTCGCCAATTGGTGCCATTACACTTTCAAAAAAGTAATGCTTGAACTTTGTTCCTAAAGTTTTGTAAATTTCTTCAAAGGCTTCTAGGGTAACACTTCTACCCCAATCATAAACTTCATTTACCTTTTCATCGCTCTTGTCATAAACTTTTTTATTAAAACTTTCTATTTCCTTTTTAGCGTCAGCATCATTGTCATATGCATCACTACCTTTCGAATAGCATTCACCTATCCACACAGCTGCCTCAGAACTTCCTAATTTTGGAATTCCACTTTCTTTATATTCTTTAGAATTGAAAATCCCGTACATAGACTTCGCCACATGCATACCTACATCACCTTGATAGTTTGCACGCACAGTATCCGCACCAGAGAATTCTGTAATACGAGCAAGTGACTCTCCTATGGCATTCGTCATAAGGTGACCAATATGGAATGGTTTGAAAGGATTTGGGTCTGTATACTCCACCATAATCTTCTTTCCTTTTGAAATATTATTTTTACCCCAATTTTCTTTATTATTTAAAATTTCTTTTATAGAATTTGCAAAAAATTCGCGAGATAGATAGAAGTTTATAAAGCCAGGACCAGCAACTTCGATTTTTTCAATTTCTGATATTTTATTTATTCCTCCCACGATTTTCTCTGCCAATTCCTTTGGGTTCATCTTGAGAGCTTTTGCATAAGCCATGGCAACGTTCGTAGAATAATCCCCCATCTTTATATCCGCTGGGTGCTCGAGCACTATAGCCTTCGCTTCTATGCCGAGGTTCTTAAGTGCATCTTTAATTAAATTCTTTATCTGTGTTTCCATATTACTTTTTGCCTGTACTGCCGAAGCTTCCTTCCCCACGCACTGACTCACTTAATGTATCAGATTCCTCAAGTTCCGCAATAGCCACAGGGTAAATGATGAGCTGTGCCACCTTGTCGCCAGCTTCCACAGTATACGCTTCGCTTCCAAGGTTTACTACGTGCGTATTATATTCTCCTCTAAATCCCGCGTCGAAAACTCCTCCCATAGTGTGAAGCCCCGCTTTAGAAATGCTCGATTTATCCTTCACTATAGCCGCATAGCCATTCTCAAACTCCAGTGCAAATCCATGCCAAAATCTGTGGTGCCCCATAGGAGGAATAGTCACTGTCTCCATCGCATACATATCCATACCCACATCCCCCGGGTTTGCATATGTAGGCAACTTCGCATCTTCTTTTAATTTTCTAATTTTTATTTTCATTAATTTCTTTGATATTATTCATTGTCCTTTGGAATGATGGAATAAAATCTTTTGGCTTTTCTTTAAACCAATTTTCTAAGTCAATAATACTAATCCATTTGATTTCAGCTACTTCTTCATCTTGCAAAGTTAGTTTTGTACCAGAATCTATTGTGACGTAATAAAGCTGTGTGTAGCGCCTTGTTTTAGGAGTTTCGTAAAAATATTTTTTTAAAAATATTGGTTTTATATTTTTTAATCCTATTTCTTCTTCAGCTTCTTTAACTACAGTATCATCATAATCACAACCTTCATCCACTGTGCCAGCCACAGACGGACCCCATAAATTAGGATCAATTTTTTTATTGGATTGGCGTTTTGCAATAAGGACTTCACCTTTTTCATTAAAAACATTGAGTCCAATAATACGCCGTATTTCTTCACGGGTAGTCTCTTCACGTTCTTTATAATATAAAACTTCATCCTGTTCATTTACTATCGGAATTCTCATATGTGGTGATTATAGCATTTATGGCAGGCAAACAAAAAAGGCTTAGGTAAGCCTTCTATTGCGACAATATAAATTGTCTTTTATTTTTCGATTACTGGATTAAAGTAATCTTTAGTGAATATGACATCGTGAATTTTCTGATAATTCACAAAGCCATGATAGAGGGTGTCATTACCCAATAACTCTGAAAATTTTGTAAAAATCTTTTGAACTAATAAGAAATTCTCAGGGTGCATAGCAGCCTCAGCGATATCGGTATATTTTGGCAATATATCTATGCGCTGGAATTCCTCGAACTCGCTCTCTTTAATAAATTTCCGATTATAGAGGATGCTGTAGATCTCCTCAATCTGTAATTTATTATTAATAAGCAAATAAAGGAAAAAGTTCCTTAATGGGAGCAGGGTTGAATCAATGCTAGTCATACTATTTGGGGTTAAAAATTTACCCTCATACTACGCTTATTTTGAATTTTGTCAACAGAAGTTACTTTAAAAGCTTCCCTACTTTTTTATACAGTTCTTCATGTATGTCCTCGCGAGTGCGGAGAACATTTTTCGAAACGCAATCGATTTGCACATAATTCTTTTGAGTCTTTGCGAGCCAAACCGCGCTCTTTCTAGAATTTTCTAGAAATGAGAAATCTTTCTCGTGAACATCCTTCTTCTTCCCTAAGTAGGATCGTGAAGTACTTTTATTTCTCTCTTTAAGAAGCCTTTTTGTAATATTAATCGGAATATCTAAATAGAAAACTACATTTGGTCTTGGAATTTTAAAAACTTTGTATTCCATCTCATCGAGCCACTCGATAAATGCTTGGCGCTTTTTCGCATTCTTTATCTTTCCTCCTTGGTGGATCTGGTTTGCACTCACATAGCGGTTCGCAATAATTATAAATCCGTCATTTAGCCATTTCTCCATCTTCTCTTTCGTTTCAAATCTATCTGCCGCGTATAGGACCGAAGCAATCTTCGGATGCACATTTACGAAGTTGAAGTATTGCTCAGAGAGGCAGTGCCCGATGAATTCTCCAAAGAAATTTGAAGAGTAATCCGGAAAGTCTACCATCTTCACCTTATACCCCTCGCTAGACAAATGCTTCATTAGTAAATCCACTTGTGTCTTCTTCCCACTTCCATCCGTGCCATCTATTACAATTAGTTTTCCTTTTTTATTTTTTATCATATATTTATTTATTTTCATGCCCACTTTTCCATGCATAATACGACACAGATATAAATATGAGCATTACGATAGTAAAGCCAAACGCTTCCCCATGACGACTTGGATGCATGAATATGTCTAAGATATCAAAAGTGAGCTCAGTCGGATTCGTTATCACATCCCAGCTATTCCATCTTAGGAATCTACCTAAATATATACCAAAACTAGATAGTAAGATAGCGAGGCCTAGTATCACCTCTGTTTTTATTTGTGAGAATTTAGTTCGGAGTGACTTTTCGATATTAGAGAGTGAATAGAAAGTAAAAAGCATTCCAACCCAAGCTGTGAGGAAAAGTAGGATCGCATCGTACCACACAGGCATCAGGCGATTATGACCCAAGTGTATAACGTCCGTCACCAAGTATGGCGCATTTGGGAAAGTGATAAGCCAAAGGAAAGCTCCAGCTATAAGCACCCCTATGTATTTAGAATCATCCTTCTTCGATATGAGGGACACGATTCGACTAATCACAAATGGCACAAATGCCAAGAATATATTCCAAAATAGAAATAAATAATATTGTGAGCCAGAGAATATTATCCTGCCGAAAATAAGTAGCGCTATAACTACAAAGAGTATAAGTATTTGCCTAGGAATATGTAGCATTTCTTTCATATACTAACTTTATCACAATAAGGTTCTATTGTCTTATTCTGTATCACCAAGCGCTTTTAAGGCTTCAGTCGCATAAAATTTTACATTTGGCACGAGCTCTGTATTCTCAAGGTCTTCCATAGAGAACCACTTCGTCTCCACACCCTTCTCATGATCAAGGACTGAGTCGGAAACTAAGTCCGTTGAAGATTTAGCAAAATATACGAAAACAACGTGCTCATGATTTTCCTTTACTGGATGCCTGCCTAGGTAGCGAGGTGCAGTTATATATTGATAACCTCTGTTCTCTGGTGTATTATCTTGTGCTGGGCAATCACCCACTATTTCTATATCTAAACCCACTTCTTCTTTTGCTTCTCTTATCACAGCTTCCACTGGATCTTCATCAAGCTCTATGTGCCCTCCTACAGAAAGCCAAAATTTGTATTTGTCATGCATACGAAGAAGAACTTTATTCTTATAAACAATGAATGCCTCTGCGCAATAATCTATTTTTTCATGAATGTGTGCCATATTTTATTCTTTTAGATAATATTTCTTATACAGCTCTGGTTTCACCATTTTAAAATAAGAGATACCTTTGGATGGGACATCTTTAATTTCGAAATCATATTTCTTGGCAAAATTTATAATTTTATCTTCAGCATCTGCAACTTTATCAATACTATCCACCATAAGCTCTATCTCCACCATACCGTAGCCATAGCTTAATTTATCTATATCAATCACGAAATCACCATTATGATATTCAGTTCGATCGTTTTCGTAGTTACTCCATAAAACCATTTCAGTCTCGACGAATTCCTTCAAGTCTTTTTTAGTATTAAAATATTTCTTTATTTCTTCTACATCTTCAATCTCAGTTTCTGACTTTGCTTCTATATTACCACCTTCTTGATTTTTAATTTTTAATTCATAAACTCCATTTCTTGATCTAAATTTCACATACCCTCGAAAAAGTCGAGCATCTTCAAAGTCATAATAAATATCATGCAGAATTTTATTACTAACAAACTCAGAATCAGCAAGCATCTTCGCAAGCTGATCCTCTGTCGGCTGGAAATTTTTCTCAACTTCAATCATAAATTATTGTATTAATTCTAAATTTCCATTAATTATTGTTGGATTCATTCCCACAAGCTCATCACGCAAAATATTGTCTGGGAAGTCATTGTATAGGAAAATCTTCTTCTGAAAATCAAAAGCCATGTAAACCTCAAGGAAGGTTGCGCCACCAACATAATTCTTCTGCCCATTTTTCTCCAAATTTAAAACTAGAATAGCATCACAATCTCGAACCTTCTCTTTTTGAAGTCTAAGCATTTCACCTTTCCAAGCTGAATGCTCCTCTTGGCTGATATTCCTCATCTTGTCTTCCATACCAGGATTATCATAGCTATTCGGAAGCGTAATTATATGACCCTTACTCTCTAAGAATTCCTTAATAGGCGGTATGTCCTTATAGAAATATTTAGATGAGCAAATAAAGATTTTCATATATTATTCAAGAGGAACAGCGTCTGATATGTACTTTTGGTTTGGGTATTCAGTTCGCAAGCGCTCAATATCACCAGTATCCATTTCAAATTCTAAAGCACCTAGATTCTCTTCTAAATGAGCGGAGTTGCGTGTTTTAGAAAGTGTAATTACATTAGGTTGTGCTATTAACCAATTTATAGCAATCTGGGAAGGAGTCTTATTGTATTTATCACACATTTCCTGCAATACTGAAGGAATATTCTCTAGTAAATTACCCTTACCCACAGGTCTCCATGCATTTAAGAAAATATCGTTATTCTGGCAATATTCAAGTAGTCCAGTCTTTTCTGGTTCTCGAAACATTAAATTTAAATGCACTTGATCGCAAACAATTTTGTTTTTAGTATAACTCTGAGCTTCAGCTAAATGTTCTTTGTTAAAATTACATACTCCTATATGTTTAACCAGCCCATCCTCAACAAGCTTATCGAGAGCTCTAATAGAATCCTGAAGTGGGATATCCTTATTGTATCTATGAAGAAGATAGAGGTCTAAATAGTTTGTACCTAATCTTTCAAGACTTTGTTTACATGAATTTAAAATATTTTCATAACTCAAGTTTTTTTGCTGGACCTTAGAAACTAAGAAAATTTTTGATCTGTCATAACCCACTAAGGCTTTACCGACTAGAATTTCAGTGTAACCATTTGCATAAAGTTCTGCCGTGTCGATATGAGCAATCCCGGCATCTATAGCATTCCTAATTGCTAAAATATCAGCCTCGTCATCATTATTAAGATCACGTTCATTTCTCCCTCCCATCTGCCAAGTACCAAGACCATATATAGGCATTTCAAAACCATCTTTTAATTTCTTTGTCGGGATTTTCATTTAAATGTTATTATACGAAACTCTCTGGTATTGGGAATTTCTGTGCCATGGCTTTCACCTTGGCTTTAATTTCAACTTTCATATCAGCATTGTCTTTATTCTTGAGAGTGTCGATGAGTAGCTGAGCAACTTCCGCACAATCAGCTTCTTTAAATCCGCGAGTTGTGATAGCAGGAGTGCCGAAGCGGATTCCGGATGGGTCAAGAGGTTTACGAGTGTCCCCAGCGATGGAATTCATATTGAGAGTAATTCCCACTTCATCAAGCACTGTCTGCGCTTCCTTGCCAGTAACTCCGAGTGAGCCGAAAACATCAGCGAGAATTAGATGATTGTCTGTCCCCCCTCCAATCATGCGCACACCATTCTTCTTGAGAACTTCTTCCATTGCTTTAGCATTTTTAAGAATTTGCTGTGCGTATTCTTGATATGCCGGCGTCATTGCTTCGCCAAATGCCACTGCCTTCGCAGCTATCGTGTGCATATGTGGACCTCCTTGAATTCCTGGGAAGATAGATTTGTCGATCTTCTTAGCAATCTCTTCACTCTCACGAGTAAGGATTATTCCTCCGCGTGGACCACGAAGAGTCTTGTGAGTAGTGGAAGTGATGATGTCGAATCCATCTTCAAATGGATTGCGTGCTGCCTTTCCAGCAATGAGCCCTGCTATGTGCGCCATGTCTGCCATGGTGATAGCTCCCACTTCTTTTGCAATCTCCACAAACTTTTTGTAATTGAGAGTTCGAGGGTATGCAGAAAATCCAGCAATAATTAATTTTGGCTTTTCTTCACGAGCCACGCGTAGCATATCATCGTAATCAATCTCGCCAGTCTCTGGGTCTTTCATTTTGTAAGTCACGAATTTGTATATCTTCGCAGGAAGAGTCATCGGATGGCCGTGAGTGAGGTGGCCTCCGTGGGATAGATCCATACCCATCACTGTATCACCCGGCTCAAGGAGAGCAGCGTATACTGCGAGGTTCGCAGGAGCACCAGAGTGAGGCTGAACATTTGCAAACTTACAATCAAATAACTTACAAATTCTTTCAATTGCTATTCTCTCCACTATGTCTGTGTATTCTTGACCACCATAGTATCTGCGGCCTGGGTAACCTTCAGAATATTTATTTGTCATTATCGAACCATTGGCCTCAAGCACAGCCTTGGACACGTAGTTCTCAGAAGGAATAAGTTCTAGTCCATCTCTTTGTCTAATAGCCTCCCCTGCAATTGCATCAAAAACTTCGTTATCTCGTGTACTCATAATAATTGTAAGTTATTTTATAATAGCCTCATTTTAGCACACGGCTAGTAAACAAAAAAGCTAGCTCAATGAGCTAGCTTTTTCATCTAATTTTATTCAAATTGATGACCTATCACATTCTCAGGATTTTCACGATTAAATAGCACCTCACTATCCTCGAGCAAATACACATCTTTAATCCCATTCTCTATCATAGTATTCCAGCATGGCTCACAGCACCACCAGTGCCCCCATAGATATATGTCTCCACCTTTTGAATCGTATCCATTATCTATCGCATTTTTTATTGCCTTTGGCTCTCCATGATTCTTCGGGTGGCAACCTTCGCAGAGTTCATAGCCCACACCAGTTGGCATCTTGAGCTTCACCCTCTCACACTCATGCGTCTCGTGATATGTGCTTCCATTGGCACCACGGCCAGCAACTACACCATCCTTCACCAAGATACTTGCATTGGGCATTACTTTATCAAGAGAATTATTCCGAGCAAACTCCTTTGCTTCCGCCATGAAAACATTCGAGATCGGCACATACAATATAGTCTTCCCTTCCGGCAAATACGGGTATTTAATGTTTTCCATATATTTATATTCTATTGTATAATCGAACATATGACAACATTTGATGCAATCTACCAAAATATTATTAAGAGAATAATGGAAGAAGGTGTGGAAGAACTCAATGAACGCACTGGGCACAAGACGAAAGCAATCCCAGGGCTCACCTTCCAATTCGACATAGAGAAGGACGGTTTCCCAGTGCTCACTCTAAGAAAGAATCCGCTCAAGTCCCCAATCGCGGAACAAGTGTGGTTTGTGCAAGGCGAGAAAGACACTACATTCCTTCGTAAATTCACAAAAATGTGGGACCCATTTCTAGAACCAGATGGCACACTCTCTTCCGCTTACGGCTGGCGCTGGCGTAACCACTTCGGTCGTGACCAACTCGGCAAAGCGATAGAACTCCTTGAGAAGGAACCGAGCTCACGACATGGAGTGATAGTAACTTGGGATCCAAAGGATGATGGCTACGGAGGCACACCCAAGAAGAACGTGCCTTGCCCATACACATACACCATAAACATAATCGGCGGCAGACTCAATATGCACAACATCGTCCGCTCAAACGATATGATACTCGGTTGCCCTTTCGACACCTTCGGCTTCGCACTTCTTCAATGTATGATTGCGCAACGCCTCGGAGTGAAACCTGGAATATACACACATTCCATTTCAAACGCTCACATTTACGACAACCACTATGCAGGTGCCAATGAAATAATCTCTCGCACAAATGACCACAAGAATATAGAGCTGCACTTACCAGAGAACACCTTCAAGCGTGCTGAGGCAAAAGATGAAGAACTGGTCGGCGAAATCCTAAGAGACCTCCAAGCTCAATACAATCCCCTCCCTCCTATCGACGGCCTAGAAATAGCACTATAAAAATATACAGACAAACCTACTTATAGAAAACAGCACAATACAATGTGCTGTTTTCTATATCCCCTTGCATTTTTTATACTTGCATACTAGTATACTAGTATGCAAGTATATTTACTTGCTACCTAAAAAGTACATGTGCATCAATCATATATCAGGAGCTGAAGGTCAGGGTGATCAAAGTTTCGAAGGAGTAAATGAAGGCTCCCAAATCAAAACTTCAAACCAGGTACAAGAACTACCTGATATTAGTTCTTTCAAAAAATATAAGGCAACAATAGATGCCAAATTTAATTATTACACTGGGTCCGGCTGGCATGTATCCACAGAAGAGGGCAAAATCAATTACAGTCAAGAATACCATCTTGAAGAAAGAAAAGACGGATATTTCATATTCGAACTCAAACTTTTTTTCGAGAAGGAATTTATCGATAGATGGATTGCCGAAGGTGTACTAGTGAAAATTTAATTTTCTCTAAAAAATAGAGTCCCCTGCTGGCCTAAACAAGCGGGGGATTTTTATACCTGCGTACTAGTACGCAGTATTTTAAATTCTGGGTTTTTGGAGTATAATTTGGGTACATGAAAAATACTTACAAAGAGGAACTCATAAAAGCATTTATGGTGGCTGCGAAGGACACTACACTACTTAACTCATTCCTTGAAGATATACTTACTGCCCGCGAATACAATGCCCTACCGAAGCGCTGGGAGATAATGCATAGGCTTTATAAAGGTGAGAAACAGTGGGCTATTGCTGAAGATCTTAAGATTGGTATCGGCACAATTACCAGAGGTTCTAAAGAGCTTCAAGACAAGAATGGTGGCTTTGCGAAAGTTTTAAATAAGATGTATAAGAAATAATATGATACTTTCAATAATCGTAGCTATCGGTAAAAATAATGCCATCGGGAAGAATAATGAACTTCTTTGGGATTTGCCGATAGATATGAAGCACTTCCGTGATACGACAAGTGGCCACCCTGTAATAATGGGACGCAAAACTTTCGAGTCTATTGGGAAACCACTGCCAAACAGAAGAAACATTGTAATCACTCGTGACGTTTCCTATGTGGCAGAAGGAGTAGAAGTAGTGCACTCTCTCACAGAAGCGATAGATCTATTTAGATACGATATAAATGACGAAGTCTTCATAATTGGTGGCGCAGAGATATACAAGCAAGCTATGGACCATGCAGACAGACTCTATATCACACATGTGGATGGCAACTTCGATGCCGATGCATTCTTCCCTATTATAGACCCTGCCTTCTGGAAAGAAGTCTCGCACGAACAACACACACATGATGAGAAAAATAATTTCAATTGCGATTTTGTACTCTATGAAAAAAACAGCCGTTAGGCTGTTTTTTATTCAGGGATCTATATCGCTCTTCACTCTTATGAAAACATCTTTACCATCTGGAGATTTACTCTTGATGTATTTACGATTTTTATTTATCTCAATCTTTCTAACTAATTCTTTCTCCATGTCGTAGCCAAGTGATTCACACATGCCGAGAAGAAATATCGCCACATCAGCAAACTCTTCCGCAACACCATCCTGATTCTTGTTGTACTTTGAGAATGCTTCTGAGAGTTCCTCATGAGCACGGCAAAATTCAAGCGCCATATCACTAGTATTGAAGCCTTTTTCGATTTTATTTCTTATTACTTCCTTTTGTAATTCCTTTAAATCTACCATATGTATATTATATTCCTTTTATTTATTTTTCCCAAGAGCCTTTAGGACCTTAAGATACATTGCTTCCACGATCTTCTTTTGCGCAGGACCTGTAGTCACATAGTGATCAAGCCCTGGAGCAGCATTGATTTCGATAATATAGTATTCACAATTCTTCACATTTTTTGTAATATCCCCCTTCGTGACCATAATATCCACCCCTGCTATTCGTAGGCCCATATCACGAGTGAGGTTTGTAGCTATCTTCTTGAAGCTATTTGAAATTGTTTGCGTCACATCAGAAGCATCGCCACCGGTCGAAAGATTCGCATTGTCGAGCAAGTATACTTTCTCCCCTTTTGAAATCACACTTGAAAGTGTGTATCTCTGTTTTTTTAATTTCAATTTTATTCTCCTGTCCTTGAAATTTATTTTTGTATCCCGATTCTCTTTTATGAAATTCTTTTGCTTTATTTCAAGTAATTTCAAAATTGTATTCTTGCCGTCACCTACCACAGAAAGCTGTGTGCGTTCATATGTAGAAATAATTTCCCCATCGAGTACAACTATCCGATAATCTCGCCCTGGCATATATCGCTCAATGATTGCAATTTTGTCGCCTTTCCATATTTCCTTAAGCGCTGAAGTGAGTTCCTTTTCAGAGTGAGCTACGCACACCCCCACACCCATACTCTTACTATTTGGCTTCACTATAACAGGGTAGCTGAGCTTCTTCGCGTATTTAATTCCATAAGAAAGTTTCTTATTACTACCTATAGCATCTGCCCAAGCGTCGCTATACACAGTATCACCTTCCGCCACAGGATAGCCACTCTCTTTCATAAAGTATTTCGCATAGTCTTTATCGCGAGCGATATCAGATGAAGCAATAGGATTGAGATCGAGTGTATACATACGAAGTGACCGTACTACGCCATTCTTGTATTTTATTTGAGCTGTTATTCCCCACTCTGGCTCCACTACTACCTTCGCACCGATTTTCGGAGCAAGCTTTTTTACAAGAGCTGTGAGGTATGGAATTTTCTTTTTATTATTTTTCTTCATATAAAATAAAAATCCCCCGCCTATGTTTTAAATTGGCGGGGAATCTTTATGTATTAGTCTACTATTGTGATACCAGCTGAACGAGCAGAACCTTCGATGATTTTCATTGCTCCTTCAATGTTCTTTGCGTTTAGGTCTGGCATTTTCTTCTCAGCAATAGCACGGACTTGCGCCTTTGTGATCTTGCCTACTTTTGAAGTATTTGGCTTACCTGAACCACTCTCCACACCTGCAGCCTTAAAGATAAGACCTGCTACTGGTGGAGTCTTCACTACGAAATCATAAGTACGATCTTCGTAAACTGAAATCTGAACTCCCACAATGTCCCCTGCCATAGCTTGCGTTGCCGCGTTAAACTTCTGACAGAATTCCGCAATGTTCACTCCAGCCTGACCGAGGGCAGGACCTAGTGGTGGCGCAGGAGTGGCCTTCGCAGCTTGAATTTGTAACTTTACTTTTTTTGTTATTTTCTTTGCCATATAATTAATTTATTTAAATAATACTTTTCATATATTTATTTGTATTTCGGGAGAAGCGCCCAATATATAAATAAATGTCCAATTACAATTTCTTTATCTGAAGGAAATCAAGCTCTACTGGTGTCTCACGGCCGAACATTGATACGAGCACCTTCACCTTTCCACGATCTTGATCAATCTCTGAAACCTTTCCTTCCAAATCTTTAAACGGTCCATCAGCTATGCGAACCATTTCTTCGAGCGACAGGTCAATCTGGTGTTTTGCTTTTTCATTGCCATCCATCTTCGCGAAGAGTTCATCCACCTCCTTTTTATCAAGTGGCACAGGGTTTACTCCAGCTCCGACGAACCCTGTCACACGAGGAGTATTACGGACTACATACCAAGAGTTGTCATCCACAATCATATCTACAAGTACATAACCTGGGTATATCTTCTCTTCTACTTCAGCACGCTTACTACCCTTAATTTTTATTTTCTTTTCAGTCGGAACGACGACATTGAAAATCTTGTCATTCATACCTAGTGAATCAATACGCTGACGAAGATTACGAAGAACCGCATTCTCATATCCTGCGTAAGTGTGAATCGCATACCAATTTCGCTCTCCTCTTAGTTCTTGTTTTGCCATATGATTAGGTTCTAGTAACTAGTGATTAGTTTCTAGAAAAATTAATTATCTAGTAAGTAAACGCTCAAGCCCAACTTTAAAGACAGTATCAAAAAAACCAAGGAAATACGCAATGAAAACTGATACTACTATAACAGTAGCAGTGAAGTAGATAGTTTGCATTCTCGTAGGCCAAGTAACGTGCTTAAATTCAGCTCTAGTTTCTTTTAAATATTCAATAAATTTTGCCATATATTTTAATTCTTATTAAAAAACACCCCGCGGGTGTATATAAATAGATAATACTCTTATTTCACAAGAAAGTCAATATACGAAAACACCCCGTAAATACGGGGTGTTTTCTCTTGTTTGTTACTTTATTTCGTAAGTTATTGTGACACTTGTAGTAATCTTATTCTCGCCCTTTGGTAAGACTGGAGCTGGCATAGAGATACTTCCTGCAGAATCCATTGATGCCTTACTTGCATACATCATAGGGTACCCACCGCCATTCTCAGTAAAGCTGATAACAGATCCTAGCTTCACACCAAGCTCTTTTGCTAATACTTCTGCCTTAACTCTAGCATTCTCTATAGCTTTTGTGCGAGCAGCATCATTTAGTTTATCTTGGCTATCTATACTAAATGTTGGTCCGGAAATATTTTTTATACCAAGAGTAGCTAAGCCTGTGCGCACATCATTGGCAGTATCCACAGCACGAACCTTCACAATTACAGATTGTGTAGCAATGTAACCGACAATCTTTGGATCTCCTTGTGGGCAAGGCACAGTCATACAGTAAACGGTATTATTAATATACTTTGGAGTCACTCCGCCGTACTCAGAACTTATATCCTTATCTGCAATATTTTGCTTCTTTAGATATGCTAGTGTATCAGCTACTTCTTTGTTTAGAAGTGCTTGAGCTTCCTTTGCTGTTGTTGCATCTTTTTCATTTGTAAATGTAAGTACTGCGATATCTGGCACTGCAGTCACTTCCCCATCAGCTGTTACTGAGATACTACTTGAGGCTGCTGCCCCGCGACCGATATACTTACTCTCCTTCACTTGATTAATAAACATTACGAATACTAACAATGATAATAGTGCTACTAATATTGTACTCGCATTTATAAACTTTTTGCTTGTAATTATTGTTTCCATATTATTTACGACGGACTTAATGATAAATTATTACTTCTTATTTATTGCTATATTTTCTAACCCGCTATTTTGAGATTTCGGCTCATTCATTACTACCCCAATTGCCCAAAGCACGACTGAAAGAAGGACTAGGTAAAAAGCTATTTTTAAGATTTTCTTTCCCATCCTTATATTATAGCAAAAATTAGAGACTTTTTCATTAAGAACGACTTAAATTGAGAAGAAAACCAACTTGACTTTTCACTATAAATGTTATATACTGCGAGAAATCTAATTATATTTATATGAAACTTAAAAATAAGTACCTCGTATTTTTAGTACTTACCGGGATGGTAATACTAAACGGCTGTAAAACAACCGAAAATGCAGCAGTAAAAAAAGCTGAAGATAAGGGACCAAATTTCCAACCTTGGGATGATTCGTTGAGAACTGGCCGGCCCTTTTCAGAGGCACAAATGCTAAACATTTATTATTATAATAACGCTGATATTTTCCTGACATCCGTACAGCGCTTGAAATTCTCAGATGTAGTAGATGGAAAAGTCCCAATGACTGATTCAGTCATAACCTACACCTACAAAGTTCCAATTTACACTAAAGGATTGATCGTTAAACACAATTCTGATTGGAGCCAAGTCTGCGTAAGGTTTGATGAGATTTCACTAAATGTTTACATGCTGTGGTTTGAAAAGAACCATAACCGTGAATACACGGTTATGCACAAGGGTGGCTCCATAACAAGGAAAGACCCTACTCTTAAAACTGAAATGACTTTCAGTGTTACAGCTCAAACGAATTATGCCGTTTTACTTTTCGAGCCTCTCTATAATATTGGAAATAGAACCATTAGTGGAGAAGCAGGGGGTGTGAAATAGTGAAAGTTAAAACAAAAAAAAGAAAGCCTCGTATTTTTACGAGGCTTTTCTACTTCCCAACTACTGTACGCACCTCTGGCTCAGCATCGCCTGATTCCAACCAAAAATCTTTAACCTTATCGATAGTGCCACCTGTATTCACAGTATCATCTACTACAATTGCATTTATTTTCTTAAAATCACTATATAAATCATTCATTTCTGGATTCCCTTCTTTGAATGAAATATTATAGCCCACACATTTATCATTAAACCAGGAGGGCACGATAATATTTAAATCCTTTTCTTCTTTTGCAAAATTCTTTAAAAAAGAATCAAGGCCTAGAATAGTAGAGTGTGCTACTAAAAATACATTCTTATCACTTTTACTAAGCTCATTTGAAAGTGTTTTAAATTTATCTTGCCACGTATCGAAACCTTGGCGTGAAATTTGCGCAAGCTTAACGCCATCGACTTCCAAGTTCTTATTCAAATCTAATTCTTCATTTACAATATCTTGAATACATTTTTTATACTCCACTCCCCCGTGATCTAGATTAATTAGATTTGAGATATATTTTTTAAGTAAATTTTTATGTTCTTCTTTATTGTTATTTAAACTCTTTAAGGTAAGGTAAAATGCTTCATCTTCGAAATTACTCATAACAAGAACTTCTAAATCATCTTTATTTAATTTACCTTCCTTGTATTCTAAAGCATACCTTACATCTGAGGGCAGGATTTTAAATACTGGTTGTTCTTTTTTATTAGATTTATTTGCAAAAAATTCCATATTATTCTTTATTTAATGCTTCTATAGGATTTAATTTCGCAGCGTTGCGAGCTGGGAATACTCCGAAAATAATTCCGATAACCATCGATACTGACACTGAAAGTATAATACCATAAAGCGGCACAGAAAACGCCCATGTAATACCCTGGCTTTGCACTACCTTCGCAATAATGAAAGAAAAGAGTGATCCACCAATAATACCCACTACTCCCCCGATACAAGTGAGCAGAATGGATTCTATTAGGAATTCATAAAGGATATCTTTATTTGTTGCACCGAGAGCTTTCTTGAGGCCTATCTCCGCAATGCGCTCTGTGACTACCACATACATAATATTCATCACTCCTACTCCCCCGACTACGAGCGATATAGCAGCGATAGCAATTAGGAGGAATGTCACAGCTGAAAGAATCGTATTGAAAGTATCCATACTCTGAGCTTGAGTCTGCACTTTAAAATCATCTTTATTTATATCTGTAATAAAGTGGTTGCGTCTTAGTAAGTCCGCAATGTCGAGCCCTGTCGTTTCTGATTTATTATTATCGACGAGCTCTGCCACTCCATAAAACAGATAATCGATACCCAGAATCTTTTTCTGTAGTGTAGAGATAGGTATGAAAACTTGCTCATCATCGTTTGAATATCCGAAACTGCCTCTTCTGGCATATACGCCAATAACTTCAAAATTATAACTTCCAACTCTCACGTATTTACCGAGTGGGTCATTCTCCCCAAATAAATCTATGGCGATATCATGCCCGAGCACAGCCACTTGAGCAAGTGCACTATCCTCTTCCTCTGTATAAGGGCGACCGCTTGCGATCTCACCTTTATCAATATCAAAACGACTAGCATCAGCTCCAAATATAAAAATATTTTTCGAAACATTTCCATATGTCACCACTTGCTGACCGAGAGCAGCTCCGTAAGCATTTTGGACATTATTTAAATTTTTAATATCATTGATATCCTTATTTTTGAAAGTTTTAATAGGCACTGCATTATTTGCAGAGCTACTTCCTCCATCCTGTGCAGATCCGCTATTCCTAGCTTTCGTAGAAGCTGGCACAACTGTTTCAATTATTACGCTATTTGATCCGAAGGCATCTATCTGTGCATTAATATAACTCTTAAATCCTTCCCCCGCTGAAAGCACTAAGATAACAGTACCGATACCTATCATTATCCCTAGCGTAGTAAGAAAAGTGCGAGATTTACTTGCAGAAATTCCACGCCATGCTTGTTTGAAATATTTTTTCATAAATTATTCGTATCTAAGTGCGTCTATAGGATTAAGCTTCGCTGCTTTTATAGCTGGATAAAGTCCAAATGTAATTCCAGTCAGCACAGACACACCCACAGCAAGGATTATAGCAGTTGGTGAAATCACGAACGACCAATCATACCCAGCATACCTAGCACCTACTGCAATAAGATAAGAAATCAAACTGCCGACAATAATACCAAACACACCTCCGAGAGAAGTGAGGATCACAGCTTCAAAAAGGAATTGGTCACGGATTTGCTTGCTAGTCGCGCCTATTGCTTTCCTAAGACCTATTTCGCGAGTTCGCTCTGACACTGTCACAAGCATTATATTCATAATTCCTATTCCACCTACCACAAGAGATATCCCCGCCATGAGTCCTAGAAACATTCGCAGTCCATCAGTAATACTAGTCAGAATTTTAATTGCATCAGCCAAATCTCGCACTGAGAAATCGTCATTTTCTATATCTTTAATCCTGTGCTGATCCCTCAGAACTCTTTGGATATCTTCTATGGTACTTTTCACATTATCTGTGCTATCAGCTTTTACTCTCACGAATTGAATATAATTTATTCCAAGAAATTGCTTCTGACCTATTGGGAACGGAATGAAAACTTGATCGTCCTGATTTTGGAAAAATACATTTCCCAACTTTTTCTGTACTCCAATAACTCGAAATGGAATAGCAGTACTATTGTTGCCGTTAGTTTGAACTTTCACAATCTGCCCGAGCTCGTCACCATTTGGGAAAAGCTGATCTGCAACATCGTATCCAAGTACAATTACATTTGCCCCTGCTCTACCCTCTTCATCAGAGAAGAATACTCCGCGATCCATCTCCACATCTTGCACTCTAGGATAGCTCCCATCTGTCGCAGAAAAAGTAGTGTCGACAGATTCTCGCCCAGAAATTACTGTCGCATTCCCTCTTACGAAAGATGCCACACCCACAGCATGAGGAACTTTTGAAGTATCTTTTATAGCTTCTACATCATTTGCGGTGAGAGTAGTGACCTGCACACCAAAGACCGCGGCCGGTGGGCCTTTCTCATTACTTTTACCAGGAAGAATTCCAATAAGATTTGTGCCTAATTTTGTAATCTGACCTAAGACTAGAGTTTGCGCACCAGCGCCAAGCGACACTATTATGATCACACCAGCGACACCAATAACGATTCCAAGTATAGTAAGCAAACTCCTTCCTTTTCTTGAAAGTAATTGCTTGAAAGTATTTGTAATTTTCTTCACAAAAAGGGACATATTAATCTCTATCCTCTACAGGCACATTACGAATTTGGTTTGCTATTTTCTCATCCATAACTATCATTCCATCACGAATTGTAATAATTCTTTTTGCATGTTCAGCCACGGTTCTGTCGTGAGTGACTAGGATGATAGTGCGCCCTTCGTCATTTAATTTCTGAAGTATGTTCATTACTGTCGCACCACTTTTAGAATCGAGGTTTCCTGTCGGCTCATCTGCGAAAATAACTTTGGGATCACACACAAGTGCGCGAGCTATAGCCACACGCTGCTTCTGACCACCAGAAATTTGATTGGACATAAATCCAAGCCTTTGGCCAAGGCCGACGGACTCGAGAGCTTTTGTGGCTCTTTCGATATGATTTTCTAATTTACTATACGTAAGTGGCAGGATCACATTGTCTAGCACACTGGTGCGAGCAAGAAGATTGAAAGACTGAAACACGAAGCCAATACGCTCATTTCTAATACGAGCTAAATCATCATCTGGAAAATCTTTCGTGTCTTCATTGTTGAAATTATATATACCAGTACTTGGCCTGTCCAAGAAACCGATGATGTGCATAAGAGTAGACTTACCTGAACCAGATGGCCCCATTATAGATAGGAATTCTCCCTCTTCTACTTCTAGGCTTATACCATGAAGAACTCGAGTAACGACTCCGCTATTGTCATACTCTTTTGTGATATTTTTTAAATCTATTAACATATTTAAGGTTTCTTTATTAGAGTCACAACTTCATCTCCTTCTTTCACCCCGCTTAGCACTTCTACTAGGCCTCCATCACCGGTGATACCGACTGTGACTGGGACTTCTATAAACTTTTTCTTTTTTGTATCTGTAACGATTCTTATAGTTCTTGTTCCGTCCTTCCCCGTAAGCACAGCACGACTTGGGACAGTAACCACACCACTCTTTTCATTTATTAGTATGGTCATATTTGCAGTCATACCTGGTCGAATATCGGTGATAGTGTCTACACTTGCTGTAACTTTATAATTCACCACTCCAGATACTACAGTAGAAGAAGGATCGATTTTCAAAACATTACCTTTAAATATTTTATCTGAGCCAAGTGAATCAAATGTAATATCCACAACAGAACCCACGGCAACACGAGCAATATTTGCTTCGTTTATATTTGCTTCAAGATACACGTTCTTCACATCTTGAAGAACCATTACTTCTTTAAGTGCTTGCACGAGTTCACCAAGTTTTATATCCACTTTTGTGATTGTGCCGTCTGCCGGCGCACGAAGTATTGTATTTTCATAATTTGCACTTGCTGCCT
This sequence comes from Candidatus Nomurabacteria bacterium, assembly GCA_943356675.1. Lineage (GTDB taxonomy): Bacteria > Patescibacteriota > Minisyncoccia > Phycocordibacterales > UBA9973 > UBA8515. The sequence continues at coordinate 10,443 of CALRFQ010000004.1, read as the reverse complement.
GATACTGACCTTTTGCAGAAAGGATATCTGCTTCAGCTAAACTAATATCAGAGGTTCTTGCTTTTGAAAGTTTAATATCGAGTTCTGCTTGACGCTGATCTATCACTGACTGAGCAGCACTTAGAGTCGCGTCACGAGTTTTCTTTGCATATTCGAAATCATTTTTTACTGTTATGAAATTTGATGTGCGACTAGCAAGATCTGACTGGTATTTATTTTCAGCCTCACTTACTAAAATATCTTGTTGCAATTTAGTTTGGGTATAATTATTTTTTGCATTTTGAAGCAAAACCCTAGCGAGTGCAACTTCTGAATCTGTACTACCCTCTAAAATTTTTGTATATTTAGCTTCTGCTTGAGCAACTGCTCCCCTAGCAGAAGTTAGGCTTGCTAGTTGTGAACCTTGATCAAGTGTAGCTAGAATCTGACCCTGCTTCACATTATCACCCACTACTACTTTCATACTTTTTACTACTCCAGTCGCATTGAAAGATAATGAGAGGTCAGTTTTAGAAGTGACTTGGCCTGTAGCTAGGACTGTCTCTTTTAAATCTATTCTTTTAGCGATATCTGTTAGAGTATTGGCACTATTATCCACGGGAGCAAGAACTTTATATAAAATAAGTATTACAACAAATAAAAGCACTCCAAAAAATATTTTTCGGCGAAGTGACCATGATTTTATATTTAAGAGTATGTCTTTTATTTTTTGCATTATAATTTATTATTTAATTCCAGTAAGTTCTACATCGAAAACAAGAGTTGAGTTTGGGGGGATAGGTCCTTGACCACGTGCACCATATGCTTTCTCTGCAGGGATAGTAAGTGTCTTCTTCTCTCCAATTTTCATCCCTACAATACCTTCATCCCATCCTGCTATGACTTGCCCGATGCCAAGAGTGAACTCAAAAGGCTCTACATGATTAAATTTTGGGTCTACGTTTGAATCAAACACCTGCCCATCTGTAAGCTTGCCAGTATAATTCATGGTAACCACATCCCCTTTCTCTGCTATTTCTTTCATTTGTTTAACTTCTTTTTTATCGGACATTGCTCCATTCTCAGGTGCAGATGCCTTAGTGTGTAATAATCCATAAGCTATAAGTAAGACTAGTACTATAGCGATAATGATTGATATAATCTTTTTATTTCCAGTTGGTTGAGAATCCATATAAAATATAATTATTTAATAATATATCTTATATTATAGCACATTTAGCGAATGAGAAAAAATTATTTTAGATGACCGGGATGATATCCATCTTCAGCTATACTTCTTTCTGTCGCAATTTCTTCTTCTCTACTTTTGTATAATTCATTACTATTTAAAGTTTTGTCAGCCCAAGTGAGATAAGCTGGATTTGTAAATTGTGATTCACACGTAGATACCATAGGGATACTATATGAGTGTAAGCCGGCAATGAATGCAACCAACTTCTCAGCGAGTGACTTCTCTGTAGTCATCATTACCATGTACTGAGTGACATCTTGTATCACACCGTGCCATGGATAAAGTGAACTTACTTCCCAAAAGTCTGAGCAGATAGCAAGCCTCTCCTCTATTGCTGAAAGGCTCAAATACTTAGCCTCGGCCAAATCTTGGCAAGTCGTATATACGAAAACAATATTCTTATTAGTTTTATCGATTGATTCTACTAGCATATAATAATTATACTACTTAATATTAAAATTCTATAACACATTAGCGAGTAGAATGCTTGTAGTTCACAAGCAAGAGTAAAATAAACAAAGACATCGTGAGAGCCATAACTGGGATGGTCACGTAGCCGAATTCGTATACATAGCGAGTTGCGCAGGAAACTTGTGTGACCACTGTGGGTGACGAGCAAGGAAGAGCAGATTCACCACCATTCTCTGTGTATACATGGAAGATTGATGTGATGATACTAAGAAGTGCAAGCACAATGGAGTGATCCACTATGGATTTATCACGCTTATATAATTCCATACCAAGAAGTATTGCTTGTGGGTAAATAAAGATACGGTTTATCCAGCAGAGCTCACATGGTGGAAAACCAATAACTTCAGAATAAAATAGTGAGAGCAGTACTCCCCCGAGTGCAAGCAGAAAACCAAAAGAAAAAGTATATTCTTTAAAGAAAACTCTGATTTGATTTGTCTTTGGAAAAAAAATAAGTGCCACAGCAAGAACCAAGATCGCAATCTGTATCAAGATTGTGCCGTACGCAAGCAACTGATTAAAATTTTCTAAATATGCTGGCATATTACTTAGGGAGTACACACTGAGTCTTTGCGGCTAATGTCTCAAGAGACACACCTGCACCATTCTCGACTGGTAGTCTTGTGCCATCTTTCATTTCCCATGTTGGGTAGCTTTCTACTTTTGCATCAATACAAGCTTGCTTTTGTGAACGGTCTGCATTTGAACACTCTATATAAGGAAGCAATTTTGCTGATGCTCCAAAAAGAGCCTTTTGTGCTTGGCAGTGAGGGCACCAGAAAGCTCCGTAGAACTTCGCTCCAGAATCCGTGATACATTGTGCGAAGCCATCGAGCTTTGTGCTTCCGGGCTTATTTACTGTCATACCAAGACCGATTACGATAATAAGGGCGCCTATAATTGCCGCAACGAATATTTTAATTTTTTGATTATTTGTATTTTCCATATGTTCCTATTATACAAAATCCCTCCCCTTTTGGCGAATGCTATATAGCTCTATTTCTAAAGCACTTCTTGCTGATAGCACTTCTCACAATAGACTTTCTCCGGGCGATTTGGAGCGTATGATGTTTCGAATTCTACCTCACATGTACCCCCTTCATGAAATTGATGATTCAAAACACAATTACATTTTCTTTTAAACAGAACTGGCATGTGCACATAATCCAATCTATCGTAGTGACGACAATTAGGACAAAGGTCTGGTAAAGGTAAACCAAATTTTTTATAAAACGATAATTCTTCTACGTTAATTTTGAATGCTCCAACACATCTATGTTTATCGCAATGTCCATTATGAGCACATTCAATAATTTCGTTAATAATTCCATCTGTTACATTATTTATATTATCTGGAATTGTCCCCCTACTAATAGTAGGTGCATAACTTGGAACAATAGGCTCACGATAAAGATAGCCCTGGTTAATAATTTCATCCCCAGAAAGAGGAAAAAATTCTTGCGCTGCTGATTCATTGTAAGCGAATGGTACACAGATTTGAGGGAAATACTCTCCAAATGAATATACTCTGCCCTTCTCGTCAACATACGGCATATCTACCATATGTTTTTTAATTTTAGAAATTAATGAATGATATTCTTCCTTTATATATTTTTTATTTAAAATACAATATGATTGCTGATTAAGACTAACAGATCCAAAAACATCTTTAGTGTTTGTACAGTAATCTGTATACTCAGAATCCACTGTGGAGGTACCAACATTTACGAAATGAGAATTCATAGAGCCACGCGCACCACCATGAACTTCATAAAGAAGCTCACTTTGCAAACTTCCTATGACATCATATGAATCTTTCATTCCTACAGTTCTCATTGCGAAACGACTATTTTCAGTTTCTGTTGAATGGAATGAATCTTTCGTATTCTTGGAGCGAATAATATTATCCCCTGTTGAATCTACAGATCCAATTATTGAAGAGTAGCGGTGAATAGAACTTAGAACCATCAAATTGAATTCATTTTTTAAAATATTTATATTAGAAATTCTATTCATGCTAACTAATTCAATCGCCTTTTTATATTCATCTCTTGAAAGTTGTTTATTACGGAAATAGTATTGCTTATTGCGTAAGTTTGATGACATAAAACAATCAGTACAATTTGTACAATCGAAAAGAAAATGAGAGCTTACGCAGTCCTTACTTTCTAGTAAATAAGTTGATCCGTAACTTTTACTTGTCTGAATACACCCGTAACATGATTCACAATCAAGTATGTTGTAACAATCCATACTTTCCTTACACCTATCTGCGCTACGAGTATAGTAAACCCATTCAGAATCAACAACAGTGAAAGAAAGATATATATCTTTAGAACTAAACACGTAATTTGAAAACGTACTATTTTGTGACATTATTTCATAGAGTCCTTTATGTGGCACTTTCTTTTGTAAGTCACTATATTGTTCAAAAAAAGTTTTAGAAAAATCATAATCTACTCCATAAGAAAGTGGATCCCAATTATCAGAGGCAAAGCAATTGGTACAATAAATTACATATTGATTATCTGGATGATAACCTGTGATTGTAGGATTTTTACACAATGCGCATTCAGCCCTAAACAGAACTCTCTCATTTCTGCTTTGTAACCTCCTGATTAATCTACACTCCGGGCAAAATGTAGGCGCTGGAACTTTTATCTTCTCATAGAAAGAAAAGTCATCCGGTTCGATGTTGAAATTATTTTTGCAATTTTGGCAGTTTCTTGTTTCCATAATAATTTATTTATACTCAATGTAAGCTATAGCATGAATTGAGTATATTATAATACTTCTTGCTGGTAGCACTTCTCACAGTATACCTTCTCAGGGCGATTTGGGGCGTATGAGGTCTCGAATTCTACATCACACTTACCCTCTCCATGGTGATGATTTAATTTATCACACATACAGTTTCTGTGCCAAAGCTTCATAGGATTACGCTCTGAGATTCTCTCTACATGTCTACAATTTGGACAGAGTCTTGGTATAGGTAAATTCATTCTTTTATAAAAATCAAATTCTTCAGGTATAAGTTTATATGCTTTCGTGCAACAATATAAATTATTGTTTGCATTAGCACACTCAATAGTTTCTTGTAAAAGACTACTATTTATATCATTTATATTATTCGGTAAGTCATTAGACTTTATACTAATTAAATAATTCCTATCTAAATCATCTTGCCAAAAATAGCCTAAATCTTCAGATTGTCTTTTTGTTAAAGTGAAGTAATCCTGAGCTGTCGAGCCGTTGTATGCGTAAGGAGAAATCTCGATTGGGAAAAATTCACCATATTTATATATATTACCTGCTTTATCCATATATGGCATATTATCCATATGCTTTTTAAGCTTATCGAGAAGTTCTATGTATTCTTCTTTAGTATATTGCTTATTAAAAATACAGTACGATTTATTTCTTAAACTCACACACCCAAAGCAATCATTACAAGAATAACAATTAAAAGAATACTGTACGTTTCTTGAGTTCCAGACCACAGTAGTAAACGCACAATTTGAATCAGCAACACCAGTACTTACCGCCTCGTAAGTAAGCTCTGATTTACCACCAGTCCCTGGACCTGTATCATATGAATCTCTGAGACCATAGGTTCCCCAGTTACAATATTTAACATTTTCATATTCTCCAGGTAAATCAAAAGAGTACTTTACATCTTTGGCATTTTCGATATTATCCCCTGTTACATTCACACAATTTATATTATTTGCATATTTTCTGATTGCATCTTTTTTAAATTCTTTAAAATATTTTTTAAGTTCCAATATTGTCGAATAATCTCCTAAATTAATTTTACTCATCTTTTCTTTATACTCTTCCTTTGTGTGTCGAACATTCTGAATATAATAAGATTTATTTCGGAGTCCGTAAGACATAAAGCAATCTGTGCAACCTCTGCAATCATAAAGAAAGTAACTGTCCACACAATTGTACGAATGTTCGGAATAAAATAACTTATTTGATTCCCCGCAATACACATTACTATAACTAAATTCATTCTTATGGCAAACATACTGATCAACACAATTTTTACAAAATGAATTCCTGTTGCTATACAAACAATCTTCACAACTCCAAATAGCTGAAAGCATATAATTATTCTTGCCTTCAGTTATGTAGTTACAATATCTATTATTTACACCCTTACTATCAAAAAAACTGATGAGTGGAGTAGATTTTAATAATATATTGAATTGAGTAAAAAAGTTTGAGGAAAAATCATAATCAATTCCATAATCCATAGCATCCCATGAATCACTCCACCAATATTCATTGTCGTAAACAACTAGAGGTAAGGATGGTGGATATGTTGAAATTATAATACTTCCCTCTGATCCAGGTGCATTGTTTGCTCTTTTAAATAAACTTCTCTCATTTCTCCAAGCTAGTCTTCTTTGTAACCTACAATCAGGACAAAATGTTGGAGCAGGTACACTCATCTTTTCATAGAAAGAAAAGTCATCTGGGAGGATGATGAAATTTTGGTGGCAATTCTGGCAGGCTTTTACTTCTTCTAGCATATGCTAAAAGTATACACTTTAGGACTTTTTATACAACCTTGAGAATGCGAGAGCTGAGAGGAATATGAAGAATGAAGCGACAAGGATTGGAGTCGTCGGAGCGAGTGATGCAGCTATGAAGCCTGAAAGGAGTGCTGGGATAGCCTGAGCGAGAGCTTGCACGGAAGCATTGATGCCAAGGATCTCCCCTTGTGAATCGCGTGGTGCGGACTTCGAAAGGAGGCTTGTGAGGTTCGCCATTATGAGTCCAGTACATATAGAGAAGAATGGTGGGATAAGCAATAGCTGCCAAGAAAGGCGTGGCAAGAAATAGCAGAGCATCATCGTGGCTGCGCCTGCGAGTGCAAACTTTATAATATTTGATTGTTCAAATCTTTTTGCAAATTGCTTCGTAAGTACAGCTTGAGTGAATGCTGCCCAGATACCTATATATGCAAAGAAGTCACCAATATTCCCCTGATTGAAATGGAATTTGTCGATTAGAAATACTGAGAAGAATGAATTAAAAAATGTAAATCCACCGAAGAATAAAAAGCTGGTCAGAAATATTACATTAACTCCGGGCATTTTAAATGCACGAATCACATTGCTTATAGATTTATTCCAAGTGATTTTATCATTCCTAGGATTCATATTAGTCTCTTTAAGTAAGAACCATACAGAAAGCATATTGAGGAATGCGAGGATACCTGCAAAGAAAAACGGTGTCGCAGCATTGAACCATGACACGGTGAGTGGGTCTGAAAGTCTGCCACCAATATATGGACCGAATATAAACCCAAGTCCGAAAGCCGCACCTATCATACCGAAGTTCCTTGCGCGATTCTCAGGCGCTGATGTGTCTGATATCATCGCCTGAGCAACGGAGATGTTCCCTCCTGTCAGCCCATCGAAGAATCTTGCAAAGAAAAGAAGTGGAATATTCTTCGTAATAATTCCTATTGCAAAAACTATATAAGAAAGCGATGTGCCGAGTAATGATATAGCAAGAATTTTCTTTCTTCCATATCTATCTGAAAGCTGGCCAAGAATCGGAGTCGCCATAAACTGTCCTATCGGGTATAGAGCAATAAGTGCACCAAGTAGGAGGTAGCCTGTTTTTATCGAAGTGCCGAAAGGTAGCATATACTCAGCTGAGTAAGGATTTGCGAAAAGTTGCGGAATAACAGGTATAAGAATTCCGATTCCAATTAAGTCGATAAATACAGTAATGAATATAGTGACTAAAATTTTATTTTTAAACATTTATTTACTATATCATATTATTTGCGGATAGAATGAAAAACCCATATAATGGAGCGTATGAATATAATGTCTATGATTTTAACAGTTTTGGGTCTTTGTGTATTTGAAATTATTAGTAGTATTGATAACGCCGTAATTAACGCTGAGGTCCTGGGCACGATGAGTGCAAAGGCGAAAAAGTGGTTCCTGTTATGGGGCCTTATCATCGCCGTCTTTGCTGTACGTGGGCTCTTGCCATGGCTTATCATCTGGGGAGCAACCCCTGGCCTTGGGCCAATAAGTGCTTTCACTGCGACATTCTCAAACGACCCATCTGTGCACACTGCTATCGAAACTGCTTCCCCAATCCTGCTTATGGGTGGTGGAGTCTTTCTTGTGTTCTTATTCTTTCACTGGCTTTTCCTTGAATCAAAAAAGTTTGGCCTACGAATTGAGAAGTTCTTCGTACTCCACAGTGTTTGGTTCTTCGCGACAGTATCAATACTCCTCACAGTCATAGTTTGGTATGCAATGAAAATAAATCCTATGATTGCATTTGGCGCAGTTGTAGGTTCCACTGCATTCTTTATCACACACGGCTTTAAAGAAAATGCTGAGAAGGGTGAAAAGGCACTTCTTTCAGGAAGCTCTACTATGAGTGACCTTTCAAAAATTCTTTATCTTGAAATAATCGATGCCACATTCTCTATCGACGGAGTGCTCGGTGCATTCGCATTTACACTCTCAGTCCCCCTCATACTTTTAGGTAACGGGCTTGGTGCATATGTACTCCGCAAACTCACAATAGGAAACATAGATAGAATTAAGAAATATGTTTATCTGAAAAATGGTGCAATGTATTCCATCCTTGCTCTTGGAATAATAATGGTAACAGATGCATTTGGAGTACACATACCACAGTGGGTCTCCCCTGTCGCTACATTTAGCATCATCGGCTACTTCCTATGGAAGTCATACAAGCACGCAAAGAATTCCATTTAATCTAAAAATTTAGTTTTGTCTTCTATAAACATTTTCAAATCATCTTTAAAGAAGATGGTGGCTATATGGTAGATGGTGTATGTGATAAAGAATGCTGCGAGCACATCAATGGAATAATGGAAGTGTCCTAGGAGAACTATGGTGCCAAAGAAGAGTGATGAAGCTATGAATAAATATCGGAGCTTTTTAGTCTCCCAAAAGATAAGCGCAAATAGAAATGGTATCCCTGTATGGCCTGAGAAGAACAAATCTCCGCCAAAAGAGAATTTGCTTATTATGTCTGTCGCGGCAAAACTTACTTGCCCCGGGAAAGGACCTAGGTGAGTAAGACTAATAAATATAGATCGTATTACAATAAAAATACTCAAGGTCTTCACAGTAAATGGGAATTTCTTCGCATCATATAAGCAAAGAAGTATAAGGAAGCCCCAGAATGCTAGAGTGCCATACTTAAACATACCATCCACATCATAAATTCGGATATTTGAAAGCACTATGTCTGTCACTGAGCTACTTGCATTTTCAGTCGCATAAGTGCCTGCATAGAAGTTTATAATACACGCCGCCGCCAGCATAAAAACTGCAACAGAAAATGTAACAACAAAACTTCTTTTTTTAAAATGCAGTGCATTTGCTAATAAAAACTTTTTCATATATTTATCTAAAATCCTTATGGTTTTTAACTGCAGATTTTCCAAAGAAAGTTGTTGAGTAAAATGTAATAAAATAGCTCATCATAGTTTTAAAAATTCCGTGGCCTTTAAAGCGCCGATCTGAAGTCTTCATAATTAAATTCTTTTCAAAATAAATTTGCCCCACAGCACTTAGCCTCTTGGCTGTGTCTGTGTCATCGCCATAAAAAACTATGGAAGTATCAAGGCCTCCAATATCCCTAAGTGATGATGCTCGTATCAGCATATTCCCTCCTATCAGCACTGCCCCTTTTTTGAAAAATTGCAGTATTACATTATTCACACTATAAATGTATTTTTGAATCCAGAGCGAAATTAATCTAAAACTAAATGAGGAATCATAATAATCATAAGGCCCGGTAACTGCCACAACTTTTTCATCATCAAATATCTTTGAAGCTTTTGAGAGCCAATCTTTATCTGGAATACAGTCAGAATCGAGGTATGCTATTATCTCTCCTTTTGCCAAATTCCTACCACATTCACGGGCCCACTGCGTGCCCTTCCTCTCCTCTTTTGCAACGGTTATCGGAAATTCTTTTGCGTATTCATATGTGTGATCCTTACTAGCATTATCCACAACAATCATCTCGAAATCAGGATAGTCCTGACGAAGGACAGCTGATATCACATCTCGTATACACTTCTCTTCATTATGTGCTGGAACCACTACACTAATTTTTTTCATACATTATTCTTTAGCTGTTATTGTAAATAATTTTGCAAAATATTTCGAGAATAAGAAATAAATAGAAATCGCTATGATTATTAGAACTGCTAGTATTATAGCAGGATACTTCACATACTGTATTGCAATTTCATACGAAGCTCCTAAATGAAATCCTAAAAATAGGAAGAGTCCGATCTGGAAAATCCCTACAGGTAAACTAGTAATGATAAATTTACGGATTGGGAGTTTAGCCACACCAGCAGAAATGATAATAGGTAGGCTTATACCATAAGCAAGCTTGCCAAAGAACATAGTTTTATTTGTGTGGTTATGCCACATATGCTCAAGATTATTCATATTTGTAACTGCTCTTTCAGATTGTGAAAAATACTTCTTTTCGAGAATTTTCTTACTCCCGTAGCGTCCAAGCCTGTAATACAAAATATCCGGACCTATGTCCGCAATTAGTAATATTAAAAAAGTAATATATAAGTTGAGGTGGCCAGCAAAAATTAAATATCCAATAAGAATCGCAAGGAATGGACCTTCTACTACCGCAAGTGGAAATATTATTAAATACTTATATTTAAGAATTATTATTAATAAAGTACT
>CALRFQ010000003.1 GCA_943356675.1 Candidatus Nomurabacteria bacterium | reverse complement strand
CACATAGTGCTTATGCGTCTTTATTCAGTATTAGCACTGAAAGGGATACTGTTAAAACTGGCGGCCTCGTTACGGCAACTGTTTTGCTTGATTCTGAAAGTAAGTCTATAAATACAATAGAAGGGGATTTGGTGTACGATAATAAATCTCTTGTTGCCGAAAGAGTGAATATTGGGAATTCTTTCATTAGTTTTTGGGTAGAGAAACCAACAGTGTTAAATACAGGTAGAATTCACTTTAGTGGTATTGTGCCTGGAGGTTTAACTATGACAAATAGTGAAGTTTTCTCTGTAGTGTTTAGAGGGCAAAATACCGGTGATTCTAAAATAGAAATTGGTAATGCTCTCATATACTTAAGTGACGGGCTGGGTACTCAAGACAAGACATCTGTTAAAAATAAAATATTAGGAATAGTTAAAAGTGATACAAATGATATTGAAAAATTAGACAATACTGATACTGTCCCTCCGCAGAGTTTCAAGATTACTCGTACAAAAGACGCTTCTCTTTTTGATGGAAAGTATTTTATTGTATACAGTTCTCAAGATAAGGGTACAGGGATCGATCACTACAATGTGTGTGAATATACTACAAAAAATTGCACCATATCTGATAGCCCGTACTTGCTCACATACCAGAATCCATTTTATAGGATTATAGTAAGGGCATACGACGCGAATGGCAACATGGAAGAGGTTATACTTACTTCACCAATACTTATAATGTTGATAATTATACTGATACTAGTGTTATTGAAGTCATTCATGTATATACATTATCGATATTTCAAGAAAAATAGGGTATAATATATTCATGCCTAGAGTCTTGGTTTTAAATAAATTTCCTATTAAAAAAATCTGTAATTTATTTTTAGCAATTATATTTATATTTGCTCTTTTTGCTCCTAATGCTGAAGCAGCGAAGCTTGATGTAGTGCCTACATTCGGGTCTGTAAACGTAGGTGATAATATTAAAATCAAAGTTGTGCTTTCAAGCTCTGACCAATCCTCAAATGCTGTCTCCGGAGTAGTATCCTTTAGCAGTAATCTTTTAACTTTAAATTCAGTATCAAAATCTGATTCTATTATTAGCCTTTGGCCGGTAGAACCATCGTATTCAAACCAGACTGGAACTGCAAACTTCGAAGGAGTAGTTCTTACTGGATATAAAGGTTCTGGAGGCACTATACTTACTCTTTATTTTAAAGCCAAATCAGCAGGTAATGCTACTATATCATTTAGTAATGCATCAGTGCTCGCAAATGACGGCCAAGGCACACAGATACTTAGCTCAACAGGTGAAGCTAGATTTGAAATTTCTGAATTAAAAGGAATAGTGCCTGTGGAAACGAAAGTAAATAATACAGTCACTTCGCCTGAAAAAGTGGCCTCAACATTATCCTTAGAAGAAATTAAAAAGAAAGATGAGATGGATCCAAGATCTCGCTTCCTTATAACTAGCACAGACAAAAAGCCAGGTGCCCCCTATAAAATAGAGATTGATAACACTCCATATGTATGGAATGATTCTGGTAATCATATTTTTGAAACAATATCTTTAAGTAAAGGAATACACTCAATTAAAGTTTATGTAGAAAATACAAATAGTGAAGTGATTTCAAAGAGTTTAACATTCTCAAATATCGGGATACTTACACCAAATTTTACTGACTATTCTTCAAATGTTGTTGAAGGAGGCTATATAGTAGCGAAGGGTGTAGCTGACCCATCTACATTCATAATTATAAATTCTGATTTTATTTCTAAGAATGGTGATACTAAACATGAATCTGAGACAATCAAATCTAATGAAAAAGGTTTATTTACATATGTATCGAGCTCAAAGGTGCTTGCAGGTATATATACACTCGACGCTTCTGCTAGAACCAGTGGAGGTGTAGATAGTGACGCTTCTACTCCAATTAAAATATCTGTGGGTCCAAATAAAATGAATATTGTGGGTAGTATTGTAAATACATTTTCACTCATTATCCCTGCGGTAGCATTACTAATACTACTTATTCTTATTACAATATTTGGCTGGTATAAAATACTTCACTATAAGGTAAATATGAAGAAAAGACTGATGCAAACTAAAGCACTAGTGGACAAGAGCTTCAGTATTCTTGAAGAAGACCTAGATGAGGAAGCTAAAATTTTGAAGAAGGCGAGGGGGATGCAGTCACTTAGTGAAGATGAGAAGAGCTTTGTAAATCAATTTAAGAAGGATATTGAATCTGCAGAGAGAACTATCGATGAAGATATAAAGGATTCAAATAAAATAATTTAAAATGTGTAAAAAAATATACACTTACATTACATGCCTCTTTATAATATTTAGCTTCTCGCTAGTAAATTTTTCATATGCAAATGAGGTTGTGAATCTTGATGCTGTGAGTTTGGCTGCCCGAAGCGAGATATCGATCACTCCACAACAAGCTACATATACCGAAGGCTCAATATTTGAAGTGCCAATATTAATCAATACAAAAGGTAGGAGCATAAATACAATTGAGTTAAATATAAAATTTGACCCTAGTAAGCTTTCAATAGTAAAGCCATCTACTGGTAAATCCGTCATCGGTCTTTGGATCCAGCCACCTACATATGACAACACTAAAGGTACTGCAAGTGTAGCTGGAAGCATCCCTGGGGGGATAGTCTCCGACTCAAGCTTGATCTTAGCTATTACTTTCCAAGCGAAGGCTGTGGGCACTGCACTCGTGCAAGTTCTAGATACTTCTTCTGTATTTGCGAATGATGGTGTGGGCACACCGACAATACTTTCATTTAATCGAGGTACTTATACTATATTACCTAAGCCACCAGGAGGACTCACTATATATTCTGATACGCATCCCTTCCAAGATCATTGGTACAACAATAATTCTCCAGTACTTGCTTGGAATAAGGATCCTGGAGTTATTGGTTTCTCTTATGTGCTCGATGATAAGCCAAATACAATACCAGATAATAAAAATTTAAGCATTGATCCGACTAAATCATATCAAGATTTGAAAGACGGTCTAATGTATTTCCATGTGAAAGCACTCAAAGACGGGGGATCATGGGGAGGTACTACCCATTACTTACTCCGTATAGATACGAACCCTCCAGCGAAGTTTAAATCAAAGGTTAGTTATATTGTTAATGATAATTTGAATCGTGCACTCGTTACATTTTTCACGACAGATGCTCTTTCTGGAGTAGACCATTATGAGATTGGTGTGATAGATAAATCTCAGTCACTCACTTCTTCACCAATCTTTGTAAGAACTGAAAGTCCTTATGAGGTGCCACCAGTTTCAAATTCTGGTTCTACTGTGATCGTGCGTGCGTATGACTATGCTGGTAATAGTGTGGATAGCCAGATTAACATTAAAGTCCCAGGTAGATTTACAAATTGGATAATGAATAATTCAACCATTATACTATTACTCATACTTCTACTTTTGATTATTCTTTACCTCACTCATTACCTATGGGGCCACCATGTTCTAAGACGATTGAAATTGATAGCCCATTTATTTAGTAATACAAAAGGCGAAGCTGTAGACAAAGCCTTAGAGGAGGTAGATCGGGAAATAAGTGGCAAATAGATTTAATATCATTAGCAGGTTATGTTATACTGTTTCTTCTTATGAATATCAAAAATAAATTTATTGGACTCACCTTCCTTATATACAGTATTCCAGTATTTATACTTTCAAAAGTAGCTTATTTTAAAAATACTTATGGTACTTTTGGTGCGCTTTCGCCGCTACCCATTATTTTTTTATTAATAGTTATATATTGTATATATTTATTTATTTATAAAAATGAAATTACTGGCAAGGAAAGAGTGGTCACTACATACACAGGTTTGAAAAAGATATTTAATTTTGTCATTCTGGCGAAATTAAAAGGGGAGAGTGGTATTACAACTGAGGAAAAGGTCTCACTCTTGCTCTACCTTGTAAAAATCTTCTTTACTCCTCTTATGATCGGATTCCTTCTCGACAATACAAACGCTTTGTATAATTTTGCGACGACAAAGGATTTATCTTTCACAAAATATAATATTTACAACTTCTACTATAGAGCGTTATTTTCACTAATCCTCTTTATAGATACTATTATATTTACATTCGGTTATTTAGTAGAATCAAAAAAATTAGGAAATATTGTGAAATCCGTCGAGCCTACAATGCTTGGCTGGATAGTAGCACTTATCTGCTACCCACCGTTTAATAATATGAGCGGTAGTATTTTCGGCTGGCATACACAAGACTTCAATAGCTTCGGAGATATAAATGTCACATTATTTTTTGGCGCTGTGTCACTAATACTATTTGGTATATATGTATGGGCGACGGTTGCTCTCGGATGGAAATCTTCAAACCTCACAAATCGCGGGATAATATCAAAAGGACCCTATAAGTATGTGCGCCATCCTGCATATATATCGAAGAACCTGAGCTGGTGGGTGATGGGCATACCGTTTATTTTAGTATCACCAATCTTATCCGTTCTGAGCTTATCTGTCTGGAGCTCCATATACTATTTGAGAGCTATGACCGAGGAGCGCCACCTAATGGCAGACCCTGATTACATAGAATACATGAAAAAGACTCCATATATGTTTATACCCAAAGTTTTCTAGGCTCATATTTGACTTTTATCCTATATCTGCTAGTATATGGTAATCGCATAACTGCGCTTTTTATTATTTAATTTATGTTAGTAATTTGCAATTGGATAGCTTAGTCTTCTAGTTCTCATTATTAACCAATAAACGTATATGGCAGAAGAATTTAATCGCTCCAAGCCCCACGTTAACGTTGGTACTATTGGCCACGTTGACCACGGAAAAACAACATTAACAGCCGCTATTCTAGCAGTCCTTGGACGTCAAGGAGGAGGCTATAGTGCAAAATTAAAAGGTGTTAATGATATTGACTCTGCTCCAGAAGAAAAAGCTCGTGGTATTACTATCGCGCTTTCTCACAATGAGTACGAAACTCCTACTCGTCACTACGCTCACATCGATGCGCCAGGACACGCGGACTACATTAAGAACATGATCACAGGTGCTGCCCAAATGGACGGTGCTATTCTTGTTGTTGCAGCTACAGATGGTGCAATGCCACAAACACGTGAGCACGTTCTTCTTGCTAAGCAAGTTGGTGTGCCAAAGTTCGTAGTATTCCTAAACAAATGCGACATGGTGGATGACGCTGACATGCTAGACCTAGTTGAGGAAGAGCTACGTGAGCTTCTAACTAAGAACGGTTATGATGGCGCAAATACTCCAGTTATCCGTGGTTCTGCTCTAAAGGCTCTTGAGTCAGGAGATAACACAGATACATGGGCAGCAAAGATCCTTGATCTTGCAAATGCTATTGATACATATATCCCAGTCCCAGAGCGTGATATTACAAAGCCATTCCTTATGCCTATTGAAGATATATTCTCAATCGAAGGTCGCGGAACTGTTGTTACAGGTAAAATTGAACGCGGTATCGTGAAGGTTGGTGAAGAAATCGAAATCGTTGGTATTAAGGACACTGTAAAGACTACAGTTACTGGTATCGAAATGTTCAACAAAAACTTGAAAGAGGGTATGGCTGGCGACAACGCTGGTATATTGCTCCGCGGTGTTAAGAAAGAAGATCTTACTCGTGGTCAGGTTCTTGCAAAATCAGGAACAGTTACTCCTCACTCAGAATTTGATTGTGAAGTTTATGTTCTAAAGAAGGAAGAAGGAGGACGTCACACTCCATTCTTCACTGGTTACAAGCCACAATTCTACATCCGTACTACAGACGTTACAGGTGAAGCTGCACTACCAGCAGGAGTAGAAATGGTTATGCCAGGAGACACAGTTAAACTATCTGTAAAGCTCGTTACTCCAGTAGCACTTGAAGAGCAAATGCACTTCGCTATTCGTGAAGGTGGCAAGACTGTCGGCGCAGGAGTTGTGACCAAAATCATCAAATAATATTGCTAGTAGCTAGTGATTAGTTTCTGGTAGAAATACTAGAAACTAGTTTACTAGAACCTAGAACCTAACCTTTATGGCAACAGCAGCAAAGACAAAGATAAAAATAAAGAAGACAAAAGAAGATGGCGTAGTTCGCCTTCGTATTCGTGTGCGTGCGTATGAGAATAAGATCCTTGACGCTTCCGTTAAGCAGATTATCGATACAGCACTACGCTACGATGCGACTCTTGTCGGACCAATTCCACTTCCTACAGAAATCAAGAAGTATACAGTAAACCGTGCGTCATTCGTATTTAAAAATGCGCGTGAACAATTTGAGATACGCGTACATAAGCGTGTGATTGATATCTTGAATCCAAATCAGAAAACTATTGAAGCACTCACAAACCTATCACTTCCTTCTGGAGTTGATATTGATGTGAAGATGATGTAATACCAAAATTTATGAAATTCATTTTAGGCAAAAAACAGAATATGGTGCAGTACTTCGACGAAGACGGTACAGTAGTTCCTGTTACGCTTATCACTGCCACTCCAAACATAGTCACACAAGTGAAAGAGGGAGGTGCTGATGGCTACACAGCTCTACAAGTCGGATTCGAAGAACAGAAAACAAGTCGTGCAACGAAAGCTCATTTGGGTCACGTTAAAACTGGTGCATATAAGCACTTGTACGAATTCCGCGATACTGGAACAACTCCAGTTCTCGGCGATACTATTACTGTGGACTCTTTCGCAAAAGGCGATGTTGTTACAGTATCTGGTATTTCAAAATCAAAAGGTTTCCAAGGTGTAGTTAAGCGTCATGGATTCCACGGAGGTCCACGTACTCACGGTCAGAAGCACTCTGAGCGCGAGCCAGGATCAATCGGTGGAGGACTCCGCAATCGTGTTCCAAAAGGAATGCGCATGGGAGGACGCACAGGTGGAGACAGAATTACAATCAAAAATTTGAAAATTGTTGGTGTCGATACAGCGAACAATCAATTACTCATTAAGGGCGCTATTCCAGGCCGACGCGGAACACTCGTCGAGATCACAGGATAATATTTTATGGAAACACAAGTATACAATCAAAAAGGAAAAGCAGTCGGTAGCTTAGCGCTCCCAGAAGCAATCTTCGGACTATCTTGGAATGCTGACTTAGTGCACCAAGTGGTGACAGCTATGCAAGCAAATGCTCGTACACCGATCGCCCATACAAAATTCCGCGGAGAAGTTTCAGGTACTGGAAAGAAGCCATGGAAGCAGAAGGGTACAGGACGCGCTCGTCACGGTTCACAACGCTCACCAATATGGCGTGGCGGAGGTATCACTCATGGTCCTCGTAATGATAAATCTTACGAACAGAAAATAAACAAGAAGATGGCTGCTAAAGCACTGTTTACTGTACTTTCTGAGAAAGCTCGCAAGGGTCAAATCTTGTTCGTAGATGAAATCGTAATGTCAAAAATCAAAACTAAAGATGGAGTAGAAGTTTTAAATAATTTTAAATCTATCAAAGGTTTTGAAAAGATGGGTGCTGCAAAGAACAAGAAGGGTATATACCTCACAGTCCCAGCTAAGAGTGAGAATATCAAGAAGAGTTTTGCAAACATCAAATCAATCGAAGTAGACGAAGTTCGTAATATGAACCCAGTTGATTTACTAGCATACCGCTTTATTATCATGGCACAGCCAAAGGAAAGTTTTGCATTCCTAGGTGGTAAGCTCGAGAAGAAAGTAGCTAAGAAATAATATATGGCCACAAAGAAAATACAAAAGAATACTGAAGTAAAGGAGGAAAAGAAGGGTGGTGCAAAGACTGATGCTCGTATCTTAGGCCTACGCGTGACTGAGAAGTCTGCAAAGGGTTCTATGGTAGGCGCATATACTTTCAACATTCCAAACAATGTAAATAAGATTGAAGTCGCAAAAGCTATCAAGATTATCTACGGCGTTACTCCTATAAAAGTTGCTATCACAAAGCGTATGAAGAAAGTAAAATTGATTCGCGGAAAAGTTGGCACAAAAGCTGGAGGAAAGAAAGCGGTCGTATATTTAAAAAAGGGCGATAAGATTGAGTTCGCTTAAAAGAATTAATATATGAAAACATACAAACCAACAACTCCCTCAAAGCGTCACCAAACTACAGTTACATACCGTGGAGTGCTAACTGCCGGTGCTAAGCCTTTAAAGGCTCTCACACACGGCTTCAAGCGTGATGTAGGACGCAATAGCCAAGGACGTATTACTGTTCGCCACAAAGGTGGAGGACACAAGCGTTCATACCGCGATGTGGACTTTATGTACAATAAGATAGATATCCCAGCAAAGATCACATCTATTGAGTACGATCCAAACCGCAGTGCATTCATCGGTCTTGCAGTTTACAAAGATGGTGAGAAGCGTTACGTAGTGATTCCAAAGACTGTGAAAGTCGGAGATTCATTCATCGTATCAGCAAAGGCTCCTCTTACTCCTGCGAATCGTCTACCACTTAAGGTTATCCCAGTTGGAACATTCGTGTACAACGTGGAAATCAAACCAGGTAATGGATCAAAGCTTATTCGCTCTGCTGGATCATTCGGTCAAGTAGTTGCGAACGACAATGGCTATACAAACGTGAAAATGCCATCAACTGAAGTTCGTAAGGTTTCAGAGAACTGCTATGCTTGTATTGGTGAAGTTTCAAACTCAGAATACAAACTCCAGAACTTTGGAAAAGCAGGACGTTCACGCTGGAAGGGTATCCGCCCTACAGTTCGTGGATCTGCCATGAACCCAGTAGACCACCCATACGGTGGAGGTGAAGGTGCACAAGGACGTGGACTTCGTAGAGCAAAGACAATGTGGGGTAAGCCATCTGGAAAAGGCCAGAAGACTCGCACACCAAAGAAGTACTCAAACATGTTCATCGTTTCCCGCCGCAAGGTTGGCAAGAACAAGAACTCAAAATAATCTTGAATCAAAAAGCACCCACTGGGTGCTTTTTGATTTGTGGTATAATAAAAATATGAAATTTACATGGGAGGAGCTTGAAGAGAATAAGAAAAAGTTTTCTGTTGTTGATAGGATCAGGAGTACAAACCACGCATGGCGGGGGATTGGTATTCTTCTTCGCACCACTCACAATGCATGGGTGCATATATTTTTCGGATTTTTTGCAGTGTATCTTGGTTTTACTTTAAATATTTCAGGAGTTGAATGGGCTATCATTGTGCTCGCTATTGGGCTTGTAGTGGTAGCTGAAGCATTTAATACTGCGATTGAGATAGATATTGATCTTACTTCACCGGACTATCATCCTTATGCTCGTGATACGAAAGACATGGCATCTGGCGCAGTACTCCTTATGACTATAGTAGCAGGTATAGTTGGACTTATAATCTTCGGTCCGAAAGTTTTAGCATTACTATACTAATCACGCCTCACCCCCAGCCCCTCTCCATTTTCTACGAAAATAGGAGAGGGGAGAAGTGTAAAATTCCTTGCAAATGTTGAAGCATGAAAAAATTGAAAAAGCTCGCTATTTACGGCAAGTGGAAACTGAAGTTGAGAAATTACTCTGGGAAGAACTCCGAAATAATAAACTTGGCGAGAAATTCAGGCGTCAGCACCCTATTGGGCCTTTTGTTTTAGATTTCTATTGCCCTCGTTTTAAACTTGCGATTGAACTCGACGGTGCCTATCACTTTAAAGAAGAAGGAAAAAAGTATGATCAAATGAGAACTGAATTTTTAGCAGCTAACAAAATAAAAGTACTGCGTTTAAAAAATGATGAAATCATGAAAAGTATAGGCAAGGTATTGCAGACTATTAAAGAACGCATAACTATATAACCACAGTGTTTCGAATTTCGCCCCTCTCTAAATCCTTTAAGATTTGGAGAGGGGTTTGGGGTGAGGCGTGATTTGAGTGAAGGTGAGGCGTGACTATTTAATAAGTGTACTCCACTCATTCTTAGGCTTCCAAGATACATTTCCTTTTTCGATATCTATTTTCACAAATAGGTCGTCTTGTTTGTATTCCAGAATATCCTTACGAATAAAGGATATTATTGGGATTTGGCGAGCGTTTGCACCCTTGTAATCATAAAAGTCAGACTTAATAGGTGAGCGATTTAGCATTCCGATAATACCTACCACTGTTCCGCCATTCTCCTCAATCAAATCAATTGTTTCTTTTGTGGTTGAGAAGTTGTTCAGCACATCTTCCATTATCACTACTTTGTCTCCACTATTTAATGTGTGGCGTCCGAAGATTAATTTACTTTGCTCACGCATTGTATCTGTAGCGAGTGTTATGATTTTTTTCTCAGCGCAGATGTATCTTTTGTTTGCTACAAGTGCAAAGATTGCGGCTGCAACCACGCCACCCATTTGCGGTCCGCAAACTATATCAAAGTTTTCAATTAAATTTTCTTCTTCAATTCTTTTTTTCAATATTTTCATGAAGTGCTCCATGAGAGTAGGGTACTGCTCTGCCCTCGAGAAGTTTATATACACATCACCGACATATTGTTTTTTATTTCCATCACTATCTTCATACTTTCCTGCATAGCCCACGAGCTTACCAAGGCGATTCCCATCACTATCTTTCGGGCATTCATAATATCCTTCCACCTTTTTTAGTATTTCGATAGGGTCCATATTATTGCCCTCTAAAAATGCATTAATTTCGCCGTTTTTCATAGGTATATTATATAGCATCTTTTAAGTGTTGACTATTCTTTAAGTTTAGTATAAGATAGTTCAAGCAAGCTCAGTTAGAGCTTATTTTATATATTGTATGACAAGATCACTTAAAAAAGGCCCATACGTTGACGAACGACTACTTAAAAAGATAGCCGGTAAAAAACCTATTGAAACAGGTATGATAAAGACATGGTCACGCGCATGTCAGATCTCTCCAGAAATGGTAGGGTTCATGTTTGGCGTGCACAATGGTAAAACACACGTAGAAGTATTAGTTACTGAAGATATGGTTGGTCACCGTCTTGGAGAATTTTCTCTTACTCGTAAGTTCGTACGCCACGGAGGTAAGATGCAGAAGGAGCTTGAGCTTAAGAAGAAAGAAGCTGAAATCTCTGCTGCTAAAGCCGCTAAGCCTGCTGATACTAAGAAATAATTATGAAAGCTATACTAAAAAACTACAGACAGTCTCCTCGTAAAGTTCGCCTAGTTGCTGACCTCATTAAAGGCAAGACTGTAGTAAATGCTAAGACAGAATTAAACGCACTCCCAAAGCGCGCTGCTTTCCCTATAGAGACTCTACTTGATTCTGCAGTAGCCAACGCAAAAGCAAATAACGGCATCACAAATATCGACAACTTGGTGGTAAGTAATGTAACTGTAAACAAGGGTCTAGTTATGAAGAGATTCATGCCAAGAGCTCGTGGTTCTGCATCACGCATCAACAAGCGCACAAGTCACGTTACACTTACTTTAATAGAGAAACTAGTCGAGAAAAAAGCAAAGCCAGCAGCGGCAGCAAAGAAGACTGTAGCTAAGGCAAAGAAAGTAGTAGCAGAAAAAGAATAATTTTATGTCAAAAAACGTACACCCATATGCACATAGATTAGTAACACTCCGCGATTGGAAGAGTCGCTGGTTTGCTGATAAGAACTACAAGAACTTACTAAAGAGTGATGTTATTATCCGTGAATTCCTTACAAAGAAACTTCGTGGTTTTTATATTTCTCGCGTTGAAATCGAGAGAAGTGCAAAAGCTACAAAGATCCTAGTTCACACATCACGCCCAGGTATGATCATCGGCCGTGGTGGAGATGGTGCTACTAAGCTTAAGGCTGAAGTAGTTACTAAGATGAAGAAAGCAGATGTTGCAATTCCAGAAGATTTGAAATTTGATATCGTAGAGGTTACAAACCCAGATGCAGATGCTGCTATCGTAGCATACGCTATTGCAGAAGGTCTTGAGAAGCGTTTGCCATACCGCCGTGTGCTTAAGCAAATGGTAGAGAAGGCAATCATGGCTCGTGGAGTAAAAGGAGTTCGTATTTATATCGGTGGACGTTTGGGTGGTGCTGAAATCGCACGTTCTGAGCAAATCAAGCGTGGCTCAATCCCACTTCAGACATTCCGCGCAGATGTGGATTACGCACGTGAGAAAGCACATATGACATACGGAGATATCGGTATCAAGGTATGGATATATCGTGGAGAAGTTTTTAATGATGTTAAAGCTAAATAAATTTTATGTTACTACCAAAAAAAGTTAAATACCGAAAGTGGCAGACAGATCGTCAGAATCCTAAGAGAGGACTCGTAGACACTCGTGGTGCAAAGGTTTCATTTGGTTCATACGGACTAAAGGCAACTTCAGCAGAGCGCGTGAAGTCAAACCAGCTTGAATCAGCTCGTAAGGTTCTTTCAAGAACAATCGGCAAGACAGGAAGACTATGGATTCGTATTTTCCCTGACAGACCTTTCACAGCGAAAGCTGCAGAGGTGGGAATGGGAAAGGGAAAGGGAGATCCACAGGGTTACTGCTTCCAGGTTTTCCCAGGACGTATAATCTTCGAAGTAGATGGTGTGCCTGAAGCAATAGCTAAGGAAGCACTTCGCAAGGCTGGTACTAAATTACCAATAACAACTCGCGTGGTAGCACGATAATTATATGGAAAAAACAATTACAAAAACAAAGACAACTCTCAAAGGAAAAGTAGTATCTGACAAGATGGACAAGACAGTAGTCGTCGCAGTTACTCGCTTCGTTGAGCACAAGAAGTACAAGAAGAGAATCAAAATCAGTAAGAAGTACAAAGCTCATGATGAGACAAACAGTAAGAAAGTCGGAGATACTGTAGAGATTGAGGAAACAAAGCCAATTTCTAAAGATAAGCATTTTAAGGTAGTAGCATAATTATAATTATATGATACAAGACGGAACAGTAGTAAAAATCACAGATAACGCCGGCGGTAAAGTCGGAAAGGTTTTCAAGGTGCTTGGATCATCTAAGCGTCGCTATGCTGGTATCGGAGATAAGGTTATTATCTCTGTGAAAATTGCTGAACCTCGTAAAGGTGTGAAGAAGAAGGATGTGCACCAAGCTGTAGTAGTACGTACTGTAAAGGCATACCGCCGCGGGGATGGTTCATACATTCGCTTCGATGACAATGCAGTAGTAATTCTAGAAAAGGACAAGCAGGATCCAAAGGGTGGACGTGTATTCGGTCCTATTCCACGTGAGCTTGCAGAGCGTGGCTACCAGAAGATTATTTCATTAGCACCTGAGGTTATCTAACCGAAATAAATTTTATGAATATCAAAAAAGGAGACAACGTAATAATACTAACTGGTTCTGACAAGGGCAAAAAGGGTACAGTTCTGAAAGCACTTCCAAAGGAGAACAAGGTAGTAGTGGAAGGTGTAAACATGAAGAAGAAGAGTATGAAAGCTCGCAGAAAGAATGAGTCTGGTCAAGTTGTAGCAATCGCTATGCCTATCAATGTATCAAACGTAGCTAAGAAATAATTATTATATGGAAACAGTAAAACAAAAAGAGAATAAAGCATTTGCAACACTTTCGAAAGAATTTGGTTACAAGAGCAAGATGGCTGCACCACGTATGGTGAAAGTTGTTGTTGCTGTAGGTACTGGATCACAAGTAAAGCGTGATAAGAACCGTAATGATTTTATATTAGGACGCTTAGCAAAGATTACTGGCCAGAAGCCAGCTACTCGCGGTGCCAAGAAATCAGTTGCAAGTTTCAAAGTGCGTGAAGGTGATCCTATCGGAGTACTTGTGACACTTCGTGGTGCTCGTATGTACACTTTCCTAGACAAGCTCATAAACGTAGCTATCCCTCGTACAAAAGACTTCCGTGGTATGGAGACAAAGATCGTGGACAATATCGGTAACCTTACAATGAGTATCAAAGAGCACACAATCTTCCCAGAGACAGGTGATGAAGAATTAAAGGATGTGTTCGGAATGGCAGTTACACTCGTAACTACAGCGAAGACAAAGAAAGAAGCAACACAATTTTTCAGACTCATCGGTATCCCATTTAAGAAATAAATTTTATATAAAAAAGCCTCTGTAAAGATATTGCAGAGGTTTTTTTGTTTTAAAACACTAGCTACGTATTAATAGGGGGTAGTGTGAACTTAATGCCAGTTTTTTTAAAAATACTGGCTATTGTTTTCACTCCCAACCACGTATCTATGGTTTCCTTGTGATCAAGGAAGACCTCAATTAAATGTGTACTTTTTTTGCCCCCATCTTTATAGATGTGAACCTCACAACAATTGTTTTTTTTGATTTCAATGCTATGTTTTACAATGGCATCAATTTCAATTTTTTTTGCCTTTCTTCGTTCTGAAATTTTAATGTATATTAACCCCAACACACAGGCTAATATTCCAAAAAAGAATTGAGGTTTCTCTGTTCCGTAAAGAAGGGAGATCATTAGAATTGCAACAATGAGTACAAAAGACTTTTCTCTTTGATAAAGAACGCGTGTTTTCATGATGTAAATGGATTATTAAGTTGTTACCACTCTATCATATAAAAAGCCATATGGCAATTTGTATTATATTGAGTAATAGGATAGTTGACTTTACAGGAGCTTTCTGCTAGGATAAGGGAGTTCGGTTTTGGAATGATCTGTGTTTCTCCTTAAGCCTTGATGGTCAAGATTTAAGAAAATACACATGATATCTCCAGAAACGAAACAGAGCTAACTTAAAGCTCTTATTAATTTTATATATGGCAAAAACATCAGTATTAGCTAGACATCACAAGAAGAGTAAATTTAGCACACGAGAAACAAATCGTTGTTTTCGTTGTGGTCGCGGTCATGCATTCATGAGAGATTTCGGACTATGTCGTATATGCTTCCGAGAATTAGCAAACGAGGGAATGCTTCCTGGAGTTCGCAAGTCTTCATGGTAATTTAATTTAAAATATATGGACCAAATCGCAAACATGATAAATATGATAAAGAACGCCAACCGTGCAGAGCACGAGGTAGTGGTAGTTCCTTATTCAAAGATTAAGCACGCTATCGCGGACTGTCTAGTTCGTGAAGGATACATTAAAGCTGCTACAAAGAAAATGAAGAAGACCTTTCCAGTTCTTGAACTTGGTCTAACGTATGTAGATGGAGCACCAAAGGTTACAGGAGTAGACCGTATTTCAAAGTCATCATGCCGTATTTACAGTAGTGTGAAGGACATTCGTCCAGTACGCCACGGTCACGGAATCATGGTTCTTACAACACCAAAAGGAATATTAACTGATAAGCAAGCTCGCAAGGAAATGGTCGGCGGGGAAGTGCTATTTAAAATGTGGTAATACGAATTATTTTATGTCACGCGTAGGAAAACAAACAATCGAAATCACAAAAGGAACAGAAGTAAAGCTTACTGACAGTACTTTCACTGCAAAAGGACCAAAGGGTTCACTTACTCGCAATTTCCCTGGAGACATCACAATCCATGTAAACGAAGGTAACGTAACACTTACTCCAAATCATGAAGGCGACCGCACTCTTAATGCTCTATGGGGTACATATGCATCTCACATCAAGAACATGATTAAGGGCGTAAACGAAGGTTTCGCAAAGAAGCTCATTCTAGAAGGAGTTGGATTCAAATCAGAAGTAGCTGGCAAAGTGCTTAAGCTTGCTCTTGGTTTCTCACACGGAGTAAACGTAGATATCCCAGAAGGACTTACTGTTACAGCAGAGAAGAACGTAATCACAGTATCAGGTACAGATAAAGAAATGGTTGGTCAATTCACAGCCGGAGTACGTGCAATGAAAAAGCCAGAACCATACAAGGGTAAAGGATTCCACTATGATGATGAAGTTATTCGTCGTAAGCAAGGTAAGAAAGCTGCATAAAAATTTATATGAATAAGAAACAAGAAAAAAGAATAAGATTGAAGTCAAAGATTCGTGCAAAGATCAGTGGTACTAGCGACCGTCCTCGTCTTTCAGTATTCCGTTCAAATGCATACATCTCAGCGCAGGTTATCGATGATACTAAAGGTGTCACACTAGTTTCTGCTACTGATATGAAGATCGCAAAAGGCACAAAGACAGAAAGAAGTGTAGAAGTAGGAAAGGAGATTGCTAAGCTTGCAAAAGCAAAGGGAATCACTACTGTCGTCTTCGATCGTAATGGATTTAAATACACTGGTCGCGTAAAGGCACTCGCTGATGAAGCTCGCGTCGGAGGTCTACTATTTTAATAAAATATTATGGATACAACAAAACCAAAAACAAATACAGGAAGTACAGGAGGATACAAAGGTTCTAATCCACGTGGCGGTGCAGGTGCACCTCGCGGAGGAGCAGGAGGCGACCGTCGCCCACGTTCAAACTTCGAGCGCCCAAAGCCAGAGTTTGATCAGAAAATGGTTTCAATCCGCCGTGTTACTCGTGTGGTTTCAGGAGGACGTCGTATGAGTTTCGCAGTAGCACTTGCTATTGGCGACAAGAAGGGTTCACTTGGACTTGGTACTGGAAAGGGTACAGACACAGCACTTGCTATTGCAAAGGCTCTCCGCACTGCAAAGAAGAACATGTTCAAGATAAAGACAAATAAAGAAATGTCACTTCCTCATGAAGTATCTGCAAAATTCGCAAGTTCACGTCTTTTAATCATGCCAAATCGTGGAAAGGGACTCGTAGCAGGAAGTACAGTTCGCGATATGCTTATCCTAGCTGGTATCAAGAACGTTACTGCAAAGATAAATTCTGGAAGTAAGAACAAGCTAAACAATGCACGTGCAGCATACGCCGCTTTATACCAACTTAAAACAAAGAATGTAGTAGCACCAAAAGTCGTATTAAACACAGCTGAGAACGCTTCATAAATTTTATGCAATTAAACACACTAAAAAGAAAGACACCAAATCAAAAGAAGAAAACTATCGGACGTGGAGGAACACGCGGTAAGACTTCAGGACGTGGTACAAAAGGTCAGAATGCTCGTGCAGGTCACAAGAAGCGTCCACAACTTCGTGATATAATCAAGAAGCTTCCTAAATTGCGTGGTTACCGTTTCAATTCTACGGTAGACAAGCCAGCTGTGGTAAACGTAGGAGCTCTAAACGTATTTGAGAACGGAGCAGTTGTTACTCCAGCATCATTATTTGCTATGGACCTAGTGCGCAAAGTAGATGGCCAGATCCCTATGATGAAAATCCTAGGAACAGGTGAAATCACAAAGAAGTTAACTATCGAGAAGTGTGTCGTGTCAGCATCTGCAAAAGCAAAGATTGAGAAAGTTGGTGGTGAAATAAAATAAACCTAAAATATAATGCAAACTGTTTGGAACAAAATAACAATGATCTTCAAAGACAAAACATTGCGCAGTCGCGTACTTTTTGTCTTGGGTATGCTTATCGTGTTCCGTTTACTTGCTAGTATTCCTATCCCTGGAGTAGATGCTGTAGCACTTGAGAGAGTGATAAGTAGTAACCAATTCCTTGGTGCTCTAAACTTGCTTTCAGGTGGAGGACTTTCACACCTATCTATCGTGATGCTTGGTGTAGGTCCATACATTACTGGATCTATCATCATGCAGCTTCTTACTATCATGGTTCCTCGTCTAAAGGAAATGTACAGTGAAGATGGTGATATCGGACGCAAGAAGTTCACTCAGTACGGACGCATAATCACAATTCCACTTGCTATCGTGCAAGGTCTTTCACTTATCGCACTTCTTTCAAGACAAGGAGTAATAGGAACTCTCACTCCATTTGCTATGATTGTAAATATCGCAGTTGTGGTAGGTGGATCAATGCTTCTTATGTGGATCGGTGAGCTTATCTCTGAATTCGGTATTGGTAACGGAGTATCACTCATAATCTTCGCTGGTATCGTTGCAACTATTCCTACAAACATTTCACAATTCCTATTCACATTCGACTGGGCAAATCTTCCAGTATACATACTCTTCTTAGCTATGGGTCTTCTTATTATAGCAGGTGTGGTTACTATCTCTGAAGCAGAGCGTCCTATCCCTGTCACATATGCGAAGCAACTACATGGCAACAATTCTTCAGGTGGACTTTCTACTTACTTGCCACTACGTGTGAACCAAGCTGGGGTTATTCCAATCATTTTCGCACTTTCAATACTTATGTTCCCACAATTAATTGGTAACTTGCTTTCAACTTCAACTGGAGTGCTACTTAGTATTTCACACGGACTAATCTGGTTTTCACAAACTACTTGGCTCTATGCAGCATTTTACTTCGTATTTGTATTTATGTTCACATATTTCTATACTGCTATCACTTTCGACCCACAGAAATTGGCCGACAATCTTCAGAAGGGTGGTGCATTCATCCCAGGTATTCGTCCAGGAGTAGCTACTCGTGAATACATATCAATGGTCCTAAATCGTATTACACTCGTAGGTGCGATATTCCTAGGTATCATCGCAGTCTTACCTCTAGTTATGAAAGCAATCACTGGTATCACATCATTCTCTATCGGTGGTACGGCACTCCTCATTGTGGTGTCTGTGGTGCTCGACCTTATAAAGAAAATGGAAGCTCAGCTTTCAATGAGAGAATACTAAAAAGCCTCGATTGTATCGGGGTTTTTTAATGCCAAATTTTATAGTATAATAGCTAAATATGACTAAACCATACACATTTATTTTCTTCGGTATTGTCGGTTCTGGTAAGGGAACACAGGTAGAATTACTCGAGAAATATTTAAAAGAAAAGGATTTAATATCAAACGTTGTTCATGCATCTTCTGGATCAGAATACAGAAAGATCGTCGCAAGTGGGAATTACACAAGCACACTCATTAAAGGTGTCCTAGAAGCGGGGAAGCTCCAACCGGATTTCCTTACAAACGGTTTATTCGTTTCTATTCTTACAAATAATATGCAGGCGGATTCATGCATCATTGCTGATGGTTTTCCTCGTTCACTTTCACAGTCTGATACTTTTGAAAAGGCGATGAATTATTATGGAAGAAACGATACTCACATAATCTATATTGAAGTGGGGAAAGAAGAAGCAGTGAAGAGAATGAAGCTCCGTGCTCGTTCAGATGATACAGATGCGGGTATTGCAAACCGTTTCGATGAATATATAAACAACGTGATTCCAGCAATGAATTATTTTAAAGATAAAGCTGGCTACACTATCCACACTATAAACGGTGAGCAATCTATTGAATCTGTACAGAAAGATATTTTGGCAGCACTTGGAATATAATATGGAAGACAACAAGCACATCATCATATCTCTCGGCGGATCTCTCATTGTGCCAAATGAAATCGACACGAAATTCGTGCAGTCATTTGTGGGTATGGTAAAGACTATTATTGCAAAAGGATTTAAATTTGCAATCATTACTGGTGGTGGTAAAGTTTCTCGCAAGTATACAGATGCGATAAAAGAAATCGTAGAAACTACAAATACAGAATTAGATTGGCTCGGTATCTCTCTCACTCGTGCGAATTCAGAATTCGTGCGCATAGCTTTTGGAGAGTACGCTTACGAGAGTGTGGTGCGTAATCCAGATGATATGCCAGATACAATAAAGCCAGTCATAATGAGTGCTGGATGGAAGCCAGGCAACAGTAGCGACTTAGCTGCGATTCATGCAGCGAGATCTCTCGGAGCTCTTAAGGTTATAAATCTTTCAAATATTGATTATGCTTATGATAAGGACCCAAACAAATATCCAGATGCCGTGAAAATAGAGAAGAGTAATTGGGCAGATTTTCGTAAGATACTCCCAGAAGAATGGAACCCAGGACTAAATGCTCCTTTTGATCCAGTTGCGGCTCGTGAGGCAGAAGAACTCGGACTTGAAGTAGTTATAATGAATGGCAAAAATCTCGCAAACATTGAGAAGTATCTAAATGGTGAAGCATTTGAAGGAACAGTAATAAAATAAAAATAGGGGGTGCGACTTTATATGGAAACCCGAAACTGCCAAAATTGTAAGAAGGATTTCAACATCGAAGAAGATGATTTTTCTTTCTATCAGAAAATGAAAGTCCCAGCGCCGACATTTTGCCCAGAGTGTAGATTACAGAGGAGATTAATCTGGATGAAGGGTTCAGCTCTCTTTAAACGTAAATGTGATCTGTGCGGTGAGGAAAAACTTTCAATGTATGAACCCGAAGCTCCTTACGTAGTTTACTGCACAAAATGCTGGTGGAGTGATAAGTGGGATGCCAGAGACTATGCGATGGAATATGATGAAAATAGAAATTTTTTTGAACAATGGAATGAACTTCTTCATAAAACGCCTGTATTTGGTCTTTCAACCGACAAAATAACATCTGAACTTTCTCCCTATACTAATCACGTTGGTGATTCAAAGAATTGTTATTTGATTTTTTATTCATACCTAGTAGAGGATTCGTGCTTTGGTTTTCAATATACAAATGTAAAAAATGTATATAATAGTGGGACAATAATGGAGGTAGATGGATGTTATGACTCATCTCATGTTTATAAATCTTATAATATAGTTTGTGCTACTGGCAACAATAGATCTTGTTACAATTCATTTTTTATTCGAGATTGTGAAGGTTGTCATGAGTGTTTTGGTTTATCAAGTGGAAAAAATATGCAATATGCTTTTCTAGGTGAGCAGTTAGATAAAGAAAAATATCTAAAGAGATTAGAGGAAATTGATTTAGGTTCAAATGAACAATATCAATATTGGAAGAGTAAAGTTCAAGAATATTATAATACTGTATCTCCTCGACCTGTGTGGGATACACTTTCCCAAAATATATCTGGAAGTTATGTATTTCATTCAAAGAACGTTAAAAACTCTTTCGATGTCGTTGATTCAGAAGATTCAAAATTTTTAATGTTGATCAAATTGGGTAGGGTTAATGATTCTTATGATTATACTGACTGGGGCGGAAATGTTCAGCAAGTTTATGAATGTATGACCGTAGGTGATCAAGCTCAAAATATAAAATTTTGTCATGACTGTGGGCATGGTATACACGATATAGAGTATTCCAAATTATCAACTGGGGGATCGTTTCATTTTGGTTGTGTCTCAATGAAAAAACCTGAATATTGTATTTTAAATAAACAGTATTCAAAAGATGAATATTTCAGATTGCGATTAAAAATAATTGAAGATATGAATCGTAACCCATATGTAAGTAATAATGGTCAAAGATATGTGTATGGTGAATTTTTCCCACCAGAATTTTCACCTCATGCATATAATGATACTTTTGCTTCGAGATTTTTTCCTCTAAATAAAGAGGTGGTTATAGAAAAAGGCCTGAAGTGGTATTATCCGGAAGAAAAAGAATACAATATTACAATAAAAAATAAAGATATTTTAGATAATATAAATGATGTTGATCAAGGTATATTAAATGAAGTTTTGTCTTGCGCAAAATGCCCACGTGGGTTTAAAGTTATTCCTCAAGAATTACAATTTTTAAAGCAGCATAATTTACCATTGCCTAGAGAATGCCCATTCTGTCGTATTTGGGAAAAGGTAGATGTTTGGGTTGAGAATATGAAACTCCACGATAGAGTATGTGATAAATGCCAAATTGATTTTAAAACTCATTATTCCAAGGAAAGGGCACCAGTTATTTATTGCAAAACTTGTTATAAAAGTGAATATTTATAATTTGCCAAAAGTGGGTTTGAAATGTATTATAGGGTGATATATGGCAATTTACATAAAAACTAGTGAGCAGATTGAGACCTTAAGGGAAGGTGGTAAAAGGCTCGGGACAATACTAAATAAGGTGGCCAAGAAGGTTAAGCCTGGTATTTCGACCTTAGAGCTCGATAGGTACGCTCATGAGCTCATAAAGGAGGGTGGTGACAAGCCAGCCTTCTTGAACTACCGTCCAGACGGTCACCATAAGCCATATCCAGCGTCACTTTGCACATCTGTAAACAGTGAGATTGTGCACGGTATCCCAAAGGGTAGTGTGATACTAAAAGAGGGTGATATTGTTTCTCTTGACCTTGGTGTGAATCATAAAGGCCTATTTACAGACCATGCAGTCACAGTAGCCGTAGGCAAGATTTCCAAGCGTGATCAAGAACTCCTAGATATTACAAAGGAAGCACTTGAGGTAGGCATATGGGCTGCTCGCGGTGGCAACACTGTGGGGGACATTGGTAATGCTATCGAATCATTCGTGCATAAAAGATACGGAATAGTTAAAGAGCTTTCAGGTCACGGCGTGGGAGTGGAAATTCATGAAGATCCTTATGTACCCAATTATGGTAAAGCAGGCAAGGGCACCAAGCTTGTGCCAGGGATGGTTATTGCGATTGAGCCAATGCTAAACATCGGAAGTGCTCACATCACAGTAATGGACGATGGCTATACTATTAAAACTGCAGATGGTTCCAAGAGTGCACACTTCGAGCACACAGTGCTTATCACCAAAGGTGATGCGGAAATACTAACTACTTTTTAAGCTTTAGTACAAAAACATATGATAAAAGCACACATAAAATCCTGCTGGATTTTTGCTCTGCTCGTCACTCAAGAAAATAATAATCGGCAATTAACATAGCCTCATTTATTTTCTAAGCTCCTGCGCAAGGCTTTTCCTATATGTTTTTGTACTATCGCTTATTAGATTGTGATATAATAAAAACATGGAAAATTTTTCTTTGAATAATATTCCGAAATTTAAAACTCCTGAAGAAGAGCTGCAATTTTTGCGTGCGCATATTGCAGAGCGTGAGCAAGCGATGGCGCACCAAGGCACTGAAGTTACGAAAGAGCAGCTCGCACACGAAGCACTTAGTACTTATCGCCAAACTCCTCATACTGAAGTAATGCATCCATCGGTGGCTATGCCTGAGAAAGAAGTGCAGCAGCTAGTGCTACATTTGAAGCCCGAGAATCATGATGCAAAGATGGAAGAGTTACTAGGGGTGCTTCTTGAGAAAGGAGTGTCCACTGCGCTTTCTGTAATTGCGAAGATGGAGAATCCTCACTTAGACGATGACTTCCATCGTTTCCTCGTGCAGTACCTAGTCTCCACGCACACTGTGCCAGGGCTTAAGGAGGGCACGCCACTTTGGAAGTCGCTCGACATGAAGCTTTTCGAGATTACTCTTCCAGAACCAACGGACGATGATAAAAAGGGTCTTAAAGAATTACTATCTACAATGGAGCAGTTTTATGCGGGTATGCATTCAGTGGGAGAGAATCGCCAGAATTATAATCGAAGTCACTTCACTCTAGAGGTTGCGATTTCTAATAATAGTGATCATTTTATATTCTACACTGCAGTGCCTTCCAATAAAGCTGACCTTTTTGAGAAGCAGATCCTTGGTGTGCACGCTCATGCAAAGATAAATGAAGTGCCAGATGATTATAATGTATTTACCGACGGTGGGCACACAGCAGCGAGCTATGCTTCACTCGCGCACCATGATGTGTATCCGATAAAGATGTACGATACCATCGAGCATGATCCACTAAACATTATTCTCAATGTCTTTTCTAAATTAAAAAAAGAAGGTGAAGGTGCCTCTATTCAGTTCTCGATTTGTCCTGAGGATGATGATATTGTAAAAGAATTTCGCATAGTCCTAAATGATGTGAAAGAGGGAATGTCTGTGCGCACTGCTTCATCTGTGGGCCGCCAGATTGGAAAAGAATTTGGAAAAATGGCAAAAGAATTAATCTTTGGAGCCAGTAAGCAAAAAGAGGAGAAGAAGGTGAATGACAGAGCTGTGGAAGCTATCACAGAGAAATTAAAGAGCACTATAATGGCCACAAATATTCGTGTGGTTGCATCAGCTGAGACAGAAGACAGAGCAAAGCAAATTCTTAATGATATTGAGTCATCATTCAACCAGTTCACGGAAGCGGATCGAAACGGTTTTGATTTTCATCATCCGAAAGGTCCAGAGCTCCGTGAATTACTTCACGACTATTCTTATCGTACATTCAGTGATACTTTGAAAATGCCTCTAAATTTAAAAGAGCTTGCAACTATTTTTCACTTCCCATATGGTATTGAAGATTCTCCACAGCTCAAGCAAGCAAAGGCTGGTATTGCACCTGCTCCAATGGAAATGGGGAATGAGGGCATTAAAATTGGTCACAATAGTTATCGTGGCCGGGAGACAGACATTCTCTTTGCTCCTGAGGATCGTATGCGTCACTTCTATGTGATCGGTCAGACTGGTACAGGTAAGACTACAATAATGAAAAATATGATCGCGCAGGATATCGCAGCCGGGCACGGCGTGTGCTATATAGACCCACACGGGACTGATATTCAAGACATTCTTTCTTATGTGCCGAAAGAGCGCATAGATGATGTGATCTACTTTGACCCAGCTTATACTCCACGTCCTATGGGTCTCAACATGCTTGAGTTTGACCCGAAGTATCCTGAACAAAAGACATTCGTAGTGAATGAATTAATGAATATTTTCAACAAGCTTTTTGATATGAAAACTGGTGGAGGAGCTATGTTTGAGCAATATTTCCGAAACAGTGCTTTCCTTGTGATGGAGGATCCGGAATCTGGTTGTACTCTGCTTGAAATCACTCGAGTCTTGGGCGACAAAGCTTTCCGAGATATGAAACTTGCTAAATGTAAAAATCCAATTATTAAACAGTTTTGGGTAGGAGCAGAGCAGACGACTGGGGATCAATCACTAGCAAACTTCGTGCCATACATTTCATCAAAGTTCGACAACTTTATTTCAAACGACATTATGCGCCCAGTGGTCCTTCAAGAAAAGTCTGTATTTAATTTCCGTGACATCATGGACAATAAAAAAATTCTTCTTGTTAATTTATCAAAAGGACGATTGGGAGATATAAATGCGAATTTAATTGGTTTGCTTCTTGTGGGTAAGATTCAGATGGCAGCACTTTCTCGTGTGGATATGTATGGTCAAAAAATGGAAGACTTCTTCCTGTATATAGATGAGTTTCAAAATATTACAACAGACTCTATTGAATCAATTCTTTCTGAAGCTCGCAAGTACCGCCTTTCTCTTACTGTAGCTCACCAGTATATTTCTCAACTTGAAGATAAAATCAAAAATGCAGTTTTTGGAAACGTGGGTTCATTGGCAGTCTTCCGTGTTGGGGCTGAAGATGCAGAATTCCTCGAGAGTAAATTTAAACCAGTATTCACAGCGAAAGACATAATGAAGATAGATAATAGAAATGCCTACATTAGTATGCTCATAGGCGGTCAGCCGACGAAGCCATTCAACATATCTACATTTGCACCACCTGCCGGAAATACGCAGATAGTAGATAGCTTAAAAGAGCTTTCATACCTCAAGTACGGCCGTGATCGTGATGAAATCGAGGCAGAAATAATGGCAAAATACACTAGTTAATATGCGCGAAATTGAAGTAAAACTGAAAGTGAATGATTTAAGCTCACTTGAACAAAAGCTTAATGAAGCTGGGTGTGTATTAGGAGAGGCTGTGCATCAGCGTGATGTGGAGTATTCATATATGGGCCTCAATAAAGAATTCCAGGGTTTCGAAGAAGGTGATATGATGTTCCGAATTCGTTACACGAAAGGTGTAGCAATCCTGACTTTAAAAAAGCAGATGTCGAATGAAATGGATAATTTGGAATATGAGACAGAGCTCTCTGATCCAGAAAACATGCATCAAATTCTCCTTGCCTTAGGATATAAGTATGCGCTTGAAGTAAAGAAAATGCGAAGAAAAGGGAAATTGGGAGAATATGAAATCTGCTTAGATGAAGTGGAGAGGCTCGGCTCTTTCGTGGAGCTTGAGAAATTGACGGCCGATGAAGCGAACCCAGATGAAGTAGTGGAAGACTTACTAAAGGTGCTTGAAAGCTTCGGCCTATCAAGAAATGACCAAGAATTCCGCGGCTACGACACTCAAATTTACGATCTAGATAATAAATAATCTAAATTGCTATTTTAGCTTTTTATTGCTATATTTACAGTATTATTTATTAATTCACTTAAGAAATTTATGAATCCAACACACGAGAAATCATTGATAATTATAAAGCCAGACGCAGTTCAGCGTAACCTCATCGGTGAGATAATTAGCCGCGTTGAGAAGAAGGGCCTTAAAATTATTGGTACAAAAATGATGAGTATTGAAGATGCTGTGCTAGAAGAGCACTATGCTCATATTAAAGATAAGCCATTTTTTCCAGGCATTCGTGATTTTATGAAATCATGCCCAGTTATTGTTATGGCTGTGGAAGGTATCAATGCTATATCTGCACTACGCTTACTAGTAGGTCCTACAAAAGCTTGGGAGGCCAATGCTGGCACAATCCGTGGTGACTTCTCGCTTTCAACTCAATCAAATATCGTTCATGCATCTGATTCAGTAGAGAATGGCGAAATAGAGGTAAAGAGATTCTTTAAAGCCGATGAAGTATTCTCTTACCAGAAAATTGACGCTGACTTTATCTACGCAGAACATAAGAAATAGTTATACAAAAATCCGCTATTAAGCGGGTTTTTGCTATACTTACTATTATGAATAATAACGAACAAAACCTAATAAAGATTCTAAGCTTCACACACGAAATATATAAGGTGAAGAATATTCTACGTTTTAAGGGTATGCCTGGGTGGGAGAATGAAAATATTGATAGATGGGATAGTGTAGCAGAGCATTCTTACCGTATGGCAATCACTGGTGTTATGCTTGCACCGTATTTAGAAACAAAGGTTTCTTTAGAAAAGGTTTTAAAGATGATTCTTATTCATGATATTGTTGAGATTGTTGCCCTTGATTATAGTCCAGTAGCTAAACACAATGGTGGGGGAGGTCATGCATTTAATGAAGATGCTTTTAAAGAAAAGTATAATAGAGAAATGTCTGCTGCTGAAACTATATTCAAAGAATTGCCCGAAGATTTGCACAAAGAATTTCTTGGTTTATTTACTGAATACATTAATACAAAAGCAGATAAAAATTCTAGAACTCCTGAGGGTTGTTTTGCTTACGCTCTAGACAAGCTGGAAGCAACGATTCAAATAATCGATTGGAAAAAAGAATCAAAAAATTTAGAACTTGATAAATTTGAGCAAATGACTAAATACATGCACACTTGGACGGATTATGATTCTTCATTGAAAGAATTTGCTAATCTTGTAGAAGCTGAGGCGAAAAAATTATTGAAATAGCGATGACCAACTCCTGCCAGAATTGTAAGAATAGCTTTGAAGTAGAGGAAGACGACATATCTTTCTACCAAAAGATGGAGGTACCCGCACCTACTTTCTGCCCAGAGTGCAGGCTTTTTAGGCGATATTTATGGAGGAATGAACATTTCCTTTTTAGGAAAAAGGAGGAAAGGACGGGTGAGCTCATCTTCTCTGCATATCCGCCAGAGTCTAAGGTAAAGATTTTTGAGCACAAGTATTGGTGGAGTGATGAGTGGGATCCAAAATCCTATGGAATTGATTATGATTTCACTAAAACATTTTTTGAGCAGTTTTCAAATTTGCTACACACAGTGCCGCTATGTGATAGGGCAATGAAAGATTGTGTGAATAGTGATTATTCAAACAATGCTACAAATGTTAAGAATGCATATCTATCATATAATGCCAAAAATAGTGAGAACATCTGCTACGGCTTTCATTTCAGCGGAAGTAGTGATTGTGTGGATATATATCAGACGAAAGATTCTAGGCTTTGCTACGAGACATTTTCTGTTGTGGATTCGGAGAGAGTGTTCTTTAGTATTAATTGTGCTCAGTGTTACAATGTTTGGTTTTCAGATAATTGCCGGAATTGCACGGACTGCTTTGGTTGTGTAAATCTAAGAAATAAAAAATACTGTATTTTTAATAAAGAATACACTAAAGAAGAATATGAAAAAGAGGTTGCTCTTTTGTACGATGGTTCACGAACTAAAATATCTGAAATCATTAGCAAGGTTAATGAATTTCAAAAGGAATTCCCAGTTCAATTTATGCATGGTAATAGAAATAAGAATGTAACAGGGGATTACATATATGCTTCCAACAATGTTTTCAATAGTTTCGAACTTCACAATGTAGACAATGCTCGATACTGCCAATTCGTGCGCCATTCGAAGGATGTGTATGATTACACATCATGGGGTATTTCTTCTGAATTAATCTATGAATCAATAAGCTGTGGAGAGAGTTGCCAAAATCTGAAGTTCTGTTTTGAGTGCTGGCCGTCTTCTCACAATCTTGAGTATTGTGTGGATTGTCATTCGTCTTCATACTCTTTTGGTTGTATTGGCCTCAAAAAGGCAGAATACTGTATCTTCAATAAGCAGTATTCAAAAGAAGATTATTTCACTTTGCGTTCTAAGATAATCGAGCAGATGAATTCAATGCCTTATATCACTAAAAATGGAGCAGAATATGGATATGGAGAATTCTTCCCTCATGAATTATCACCATTTGGTTATGAAGCTTCCTCTGCGTCAGACTATTTTAAAGGAGGTAATATAAACACAAATCCTTCAACCCATACGCCGGATATCTACACAGGTGATCTTCCGGAAACGATATCTGAAATAGACGATTCAATAATTGGTAAAATTATAGAGTGCGCAGATGGTCAATCTTGTGATCATCGCTGTGTAGGAGCATTTAAGGTAACTGAAATGGAATTGAAGTTTTATCAGCGTTTTAATATCCCAATTCCTAAGGTATGTTCAAATTGTAGATTTTATACTAGAATGGAAAAATTAAACCCGATGGTGTCACGGCAGGGTAGCTGTATGTGCAGTATAGAATCACATGGGCACACTGGTGTATGCAGTAGTGAGTTTGTAACAAATTATAAAATAGAAAAAGAGAAAGTATTGTTTTGTGAAGAGTGCTATAAGCAAGAGGTTTCTTAATATATATGAAAAAAATAACTGAAGTTTACGACGAATATAAAATCATAAATAATTTGAGAGAGCACCAGATGCGGGTGACTGCTGTGGCTATGCAGATTTGCGAGGGGATGGATATCCCAATAGATACAGAAAGTGTAGTTAAGGCATGCCTGGTCCATGATTTGGGTAATATTATTAAATTCCAATTAGATTATTTTCCTGATTTTTTAGAACCGCACGGTTTATCTTACTGGCAAGAAGTGCAAGACGAATTCGTAAGACGTTATGGCGACAACGAGCATGAAGCAACTCTTAAAATCATAAAAGAATTAAATATGCCGCAATCAGTTTTCGATATTGTAAGTATCATCGGTTATCCATACATAGAGGAAGTAATGCATAGTAATGATTTTCATAAAAAGATCGGAACATATGCAGATTTTCGTATTGGGCCTCATGGTGTGCTCACTATCGATGAGAGAGCAGAGGATGGCAAGAAGAGATACGAAGGAAGAAAGAATGATGTTACAGAAGAGGAGAGAATTAATCGTCACAAATACATTAAAGAAATAGAAAATCAGATTTTTGCGCACTTAAATTTCAAGCAGGAAGATATAAATGATGATTCCGTGGCTCCATATATAGAGAAAGTCAAAAATTTTGAATTGTAAAGTGTTTTTAATGTTCGAAATTATACTTGAGTGGCTGTCAAAAGTGTGCTCGACTGTAAAAAAGCTTGCATGGGGATAAAAAAGCACGTATACTTCAAGTAGGGTTATTTAGGTATATTACCTAGAACAACTTTTTTAAGGGAGCAGTCGTCAATTGTACACTTTGGTGTCGAATGCATGCACCCACTTAGCGTATCGCTATGGTAATATTCCCCGGTAGCCCTAAATGAGACATTCTCTATTGTAAAAAATAGAGGATTTTTCATTTTTATACTATAATATAAGTATGGCTCCCGTTAGAGATTTTCAGTTATGTATTTATCGGGCAGTATAAAAATCAAAACTTAGATAGAAATATTAACAATAATTAATAAGGTACGGAAGTCTTAGGACTTCCTATCTCTAAACGGGATGGATATTAAAGATACACAGCTTAAGCTCACATTTGCAAACGGCGCAGGCACAGTTACTGGCGCCAATTTCTTATTAGAAGGTAATGGAAAAAAGTTTTTGATAGATTGCGGTCTAGTGCAAGGTGAGAGCATTGCAGACGAGCTAAACTGGGCTCCATTTACATATAATCCAGCTGAGATTGATATCCTTTTCATTACACATTCACATGTGGATCACATAGGCCGCATTCCCAAGATAATTGCAGATGGGTTTAAGGGTAGAATTATTTCTACAATACCTACGAAAGACATTGCACAGTTAATGCTCGAGGACACTGCTCATTTACTTCAGAAAGATATAGTGCATCACCTTGCCGAGATATATACAGCAGAGAACATTAAAACTGCTATGAATATATGGGAAGGGGTGGAATACCACGAATCTATAAATGTGGATCACGGTTTCCAATTTTCTTTTAAAGATTCTGGGCACATTCTTGGTTCAGGAATGCTTGAGATTTTATACAACGGCAAGAAGATTGTATTTACGGGTGACCTTGGTAATTCTCCATCACCACTGCTTTGCGATACTGAAGTGGTAGACGATGCAGATTATCTTATAATGGAATCAGTATATGGGGATCGCAACCATGAAGATCGTGAAATAAGAAAGAAGAGATTAGCAGAAATCATAAATGAGAACTATGTCCGCGGTGGCACACTTATGATCCCAGTATTCTCTCTCGAGCGTACTCAAGAGCTCCTTTTCGAAATGAATGAAATGATAGAGAACAAGATTGTGCCAGTCATGCCAGTATTCTTAGATTCTCCGCTTGCGATTAAGCTCGATCGTGTTTACAAGCAGAATGAAAAGTATTTCAATGAAACTGCCAAGAAGATAATAGCGAGTGGGGATGACATATTTAATTTTAAAGGTCTAAAACTTACTCTTGAGACTGATGAATCGAAAGCTATTTTAAATGTTCCAAATCCAAAGATAATAATGGCGGGATCTGGCATGAGTAATGGTGGGCGCATAATCCACCACGAGAAGAATTATCTTCCAAATGAAAATGACACCTTGTTACTTATCGGCTACCAAGCTGTAGGTACTCTAGGCAGGCAGATAGAGGAAGGTAGTAAGAAGCTCCGTATTCAAGGTGAAGATATCCCAGTCCGTGCTCATATAGAGAAGATTAGTGGTTATTCAGGTCATAAGGATTCTGATCACCTAGTGGAGTTCGTAGAGCCAATGGCGAAGCATGTGAAGAAAGTATTTACAGTTATGGGTGAGCCGAAGGCAGCGCTTTTCCTTGCTCAAAAGCTCACAGACAACCTCGGTGTGAAGACCGAGAGCCCAATGGCAGGGGATGTGATAATGCTTGATTGTAAATAAATATGTCGTATTTAAAGATCTCAGACAATCCAAAACTTCGAAAAATTCAGTATATTATGCTTCTTTGTCTTGTTATAATTCTTGTTGGAATTATAATTATATCTCAATTAGGTTTTATTAAGTTTTAAGTAATATAAAACACCCTCGATAGAGGGTGTTTTATATTGTGTTATTTAACTTGAGCGATTATGCGAGTGAATACTTCTGGATGATCTTTTGCAAAAGTTGAAAGTATTTTGCGGTCAACAATGATGTTCTTCGCTTTAAGTGCACCCATGAACTTACTGTATGTCATGCCTTGTGTGCGTAGTCCTGCATTTATGCGGATTTCCCATAGCTTACGTGCATCACCCTTCTTGTCGCGGCGGTGAGCAAATGAGTATGCTCCTGCGTGCATTATAGCTTCTTTAGCCTGTGCCTCTTTTGTACTGCGTCCAAAACGGTAACCCTTAGTCTGGGATAGTATATTCTTTCGTCTCTTATTCTTTATAACTCCTCTTTTAACTCTTGTCATATAGTATTTCTAAATTTTATTAATTAAACGTTTTGGAAAAATGTATTCTTAACCTTGTTTGAGAGGTCAAGCTGTGTTCCTTTGCGACCTGCGAGCTGCTTTGTTCTTGATTGCTTCGAATTGAAGTGATTGAAACCTGGCTTACGAGCAAGAAGTTTGCCCTTTCTTGTAACCTTTATGCGCTTTGTAAGTGACTTTTTTGTTTTCATATATTATTTATAATTAATTACTTTTTTGTATCACGTTCAATCGTGATTGTTGGTCCTTTCGGTCCCTTCTTATAATCTTCAGCAATCTTGTACTCTGTTGTAATTAGGTGCAAGACTCTATCAAGACGTTCTCTAAGAAAATTATCTGCCATGTACTTGGATCTTCCTGAAAGGAACAATTCCACTTTAATGCGGTGTCCTTCCTTAAGCCACTCGGATGCTTTTCTTGCTTTCAAGCTTAGGTCGTTGTCTCCAGTGCCGATCTTTATTTGGACCGACTTCGTTTCAGTTTTATGAGCTCCAGATTTTGCTTTCTTTTGCTTTTTATTCTGCTCGTACTGGTATTTACCGAAATCCATTATCTTCGCTATTGGGGGAACTGCCTGTGGCGATATCTCAATCAAGTCCATACCTTGCTCCATTGCTTTCGCAAGTGCGTCTTTAAAGCTTAAAACCCCGAGGTTTTCACCGTCTAGGTTTATGACTCTGAGCTCATTCGCTCTGATTTGATTGTTTATTCGTTCTCTCAATTTGTAGCGATAGAAATGATGGATTACCCCTATAAGAGGCGTCCTCTACCTGTGGGTATAGTAGCATATCCATGCTAATATGGCAATATGCCCCTACAAATTATACCTTTTTACAAAAACATGGGAGAAACCCCGCTTTCTGCCCTAAGTAGGCTGAGGGAGGAGCAGTCAGAATACCAATTTTTACCCCTTACATATGCTGGGCGCCTTGATCCGCTCGCCGAAGGGCTTTTGCTTATTCTTGCCGGTGATGAATGTATGAAAAAGGATGAATACACGATGCTACCTAAAGAATACGAAGTGAAAGTTCTCTTTGGTTTCGCTACTGATACATATGATGTGATGGGGTTGGTAAATCAAGAGAGCTCACTCGACACATTACTCCCGTCACCACGAATATTTTCCTGCTGGAAAATTTCTCTTCTCGAGCCGACGCTCTGCGAAAGGGTTCCTGGATCAATGTGCCTTCATTCGCTCTCTGAAATTCTACAAAATAAATTTACTGGTGACTTTGAGCAAGCGTATCCGCCGTATTCTTCTCGCACTGTGAATAGCAAACCACTTTTTCAGTGGGCTAGAGAGGGAAGACTAAGTGATATAGAAATCCCAAAGCACAAGGTGCATGTGGAAAGTATTGAAATAAAGAAAGTGGAAACAATCACGAAAGAAAAATTACATAAGTATATTAAAAGTTCTATAGGTTCCGTGCAAGGCG
This sequence comes from Candidatus Nomurabacteria bacterium, assembly GCA_943356675.1. GTDB lineage: Bacteria > Patescibacteriota > Minisyncoccia > Phycocordibacterales > UBA9973 > UBA8515. The sequence goes on along the minus strand of CALRFQ010000003.1, from coordinate 23,288 downwards.
ATTTCCGCCAAGAAGAAATTCTCGCGAAATGGGAAGAGGTTTTATCTCCCGAGGTTGGACCTAGGGAGGAAGACTTTCAAGTAGTTACCCTCACGATAAATTGTGGCAGTGGCACTTATGTAAGAAGCATAGCAAATGACTTAGGCAACCTTCTAGGAGTGCCTGCCCTCGCTCTCCATATCAAGCGAACAAAAATCGGAGACTTTAAAATTTAGGAGATTATTTTTTTAGCTTCTGCGTAAAGTTCTTCTAAGCGTTCAGAAGTTTTTGCTTCACCGAACATTCGGATGATTGGTTCAGTATTTGATGGGCGCATGTGTATCCAAGATTGGTCTGGAAAATCGAGGCGGATGCCATCGAGCATATTATATTTTGCATTTGGGAAATGAGTTTTTAGCTTTTCATATAGTTCTAGAGTGTTTTTTCCTTCCACAGACCACTTATCCTTTTTCATAAAGTATTTTGGCAATATATTTACCATTTCGCTCACTGTAGAATTTCTCGTAGCTAAGAGTTCAAGTGCGAGAGTCATACTTACGAATCCGTCACGGCAATTGTTTATAGTAGGGTATATGCATCCGCTGCCTCCTTCACCACCTATGATTGCATCGTGTTCATCGATACCAGCGAAAACATTCGCTTCTCCTACTTTGGTACGGTAGCAAGTACCTCCGTACTTCTCAGTAATATCTGCAGACATTTGCGAAGTGGACATATTCACCACTACATTTCTATTTGGATTCTTTGACATGACATTTTCAATACCGAAGCCGAGAGTGTATTCTTCAGAAATGTAGTCACCATTCTCGTCTATGATTACGAGGCGGTCTGCATCAGGATCGTGAGCGAAGCCCACGTCACACTTATTTTCTTTCATTAAGGCGCAAATATCTTTCAGGTTTTGCTCTATTGGTTCTGGTTCGTGTGCAAACTTTCCGTTTGGTGTGTCATTCAACGCTACATACTCCACGCCAAGCTTTTCAAATAAATATGGGTCTATCACACATGCCGATGCATTTATCATATCTACAGCTATTTTGAATTTCCGTGCACGGATTTTTTCTACATCAATATTTTCTAGGATTTTATTAATATGTATGTTAATCAGCTCGCTCGAAATGTTATTCCCGTCACCACGAATATTTTCCTGCTGGAAAATTTCTCTTCTCGCGCCGTCGCGCTGCGAAAGGGTTCCTGGAACAACATTTTCTCGCTCGCTAGTTAGAAAACTTTTTATTTTTTCTACTTCACTTTCATTTGTCATTCGTGCACCTTTCGTGACGAATTTGAGACCATTGTATTTTATGGGGTTGTGGCTAGCGGTAATGATTATCGCTCCATCGTAACCTTTCTCTTTTACAGAAAGCATTATGGTAGGGGTAGGGAGTACATCGCCGTAAATTACATTTACACCGAGCTTTTCTATTTCTGGGATAATTGCATTTGCGATAGACTCTCCACTTTCGCGTCCGTCACGCCCTATGAGAATTGTGGGATTTTCTTTACCCGAGTCTACTTTTGTAAATGAGGCAAAGGCAGCTCCGAAGCTTATAGAAATATCTTCATTTAGGCTCTCACCCCAAACCCCTCTATATCCTGTAACCTTAAGTTCTGGTTGTATCATTCTTTAATAATATCACATTTGTAAACGGCGTCTAAATAGTCTAATATATGGGTATGATTTCTAGAATATATGTATCTTCAATCGGGGAGGATTCACGTGCAAATGTGGCAGCGAATTCTTGGAACGCTCTTGGTTTAAATGGGAAGGTAACGAAAGCTAAGTTTATTGATTCATATCTTATTAATGCTGATTTGTCAGATACTCAAATAGAGAAGTCAGCAAATCAACTTATAAACTCACGCTTGGAGAATTTCTCCATAAATAATTTGCCGGATTTGTCCGGCTTTTCTTATATCGTCGAGATTGGCTATGCACCGGGCGTGACGGACAATGTGGCTCATACAGTAATGGAAGAAATCGCGGATGCACTTGCTAGGCCTTTTACGGATAAAGAAGCTGTTTATACTTCTAAAGTATTTTTAATCGCTGGCGCTATAACAGAAGAAGATGTGAATAAAATTGCACTCTCGCTTCATAATCCTCTTATTGAGCGCTCTTTAATTATTAAGACTTCAAAATTACCGAAGGGAAATGCGAATTTGTCCCTTTATGTTCCTGAAGTAATTTTGCCTAAGAAAGATGCATTTATTACTGTACCGCTCAGTACTCTATCAGACGATGCACTTATGAAAATCGGTAAAGAGGGAATCCTCGATCCAGATGGCACTCGCCGTGGTCCACTCGCTCTCGACCTTACTTCCATGAAAGTTATTCAAAAGTTTTTCAGTAGCCTCAAACGTGACCCGACAGATATCGAGCTTGAGTCACTTGCGCAGACTTGGAGTGAGCACTGCAAGCACACAATTTTCGCAAATCAAATTGACGATATTAAGGCTGGCTTATACAAGACGTATATTAAAGGTGCGACAAATACAATTCGTAAAGCAAAAGGTAAAAAAGATTTTTGTATTTCAGTATTTTCTGACAATGCTGGTGGAATAATTTTTGATGATAAATACATGGTGACTCATAAAGTGGAGACTCACAATTCTCCTTCAGCCCTTGATCCATTCGGTGGAGCTATCACTGGAATCGTAGGGGTTAATCGCGACACTATTGGCTTCGGTATGGGTGCGAAGCCTGTGGCGAACCTTTATGGATACTGCTTCGGCTATCCTGAAGATGAGAGAGCACTTTTCAAAGATAAAAATCTTAAAAATAAAATGCTCTCACCAAAAAGAATTATGGATGGAGTAATTAAAGGAATTAATGCAGGAGGAAATTGCTCTGGTATTCCGACTATCTCTGGGTTCATGCGTTTCGATGATCGTTACCGAGGGAAGCCGCTCGTCTTCGCTGGAACTGTCGGACTAATCCCGAGGAAAATAAATGGGAAGCTTTCGCACGATAAGGAGGCAAAGCCTGGTGATTATATAGTAGTCGTTGGTGGCAAGGTGGGGCTCGATGGTGTGCATGGTGCGACTTTCTCATCTGTGGTGCTTGATTCTGCGAGTCCTGCGACTGCGGTCCAGATAGGTGACCCTATAACTCAAAAGAAACTTTCTGATGCAATTGTGAAAGAAGCTCGCGATCTGAATTTGTACAATAGTATCACAGATAATGGTGCAGGTGGCATCTCTTGTTCAGTGGCTGAGATGGCGAAAGAGTGCGGGGGAGCGATTGTTGATATTGAGAAAGTTCCGCTCAAATACCCAGGCCTTTCTCCTTGGCAGATTTGGATTTCAGAATCTCAAGAGCGCATGACACTTTCTGTGCCGAAAGATAAATGGAATGAATTCAAGAAACTCATGGATAAAAGAGGAGTGCTTGCTGTTGCTATCGGTGAATTTACAAATAGTAATAAATGCGTGGTGAAGCTGAATGGCAAGGTGATAATGGATATGCCAATGGAATTCCTTCACAATGGCCTTCCTATGCGAGAGCTCCATACAAAATTTATAGAAGAGAAATTCGCAGAACCAAAATTACCTAAATCAAATTCACGCACGAAAGAATTAATCAATTTACTCGGTAGTGCAAATATAGGAAGCAATAGATTTGTAAGTGAGCAGTATGATCATGAAGTGCAAGCTGGCTCCGTGCTCAAGCCACTTTCAGGGCGAGGAAATATAAATACTGATGCGCAAGTGATTCGCCCAGTATTATCTTCACAAAAAGGCGTGGTACTCTCTTCTGCACTCTACCCATCATATTCTGACATCAGCACTTACGATATGTCCGCTTGTGCGATAGATGCAGCAGTAAGAAGTGCGGTTTCTGCGGGTGCTACGCTTAGCGAGCTCGCAATCCTCGACAACACTTGCTGGTGCTCTTCATATGACGAACATCGCTTGGCACAATTAGTAGATGCAATGCGTGCTTGCTACGACACTGCTGTCGCATACGGCACGCCATATATTTCAGGTAAGGATAGTATGTTCAACGATTTCAAAGGCTATGATGAGAAGGGTAATAGTGTGGCAATTTCAATTCCGCCTACACTACTCATCTCTTCAATCTCTGTGATGAAAGATTTCAAAAAGTCTGTGAGCCCAGAATTTAAAGTTGCTGGCGATGCTATCTATGTGCTTGGTGGCACTCACGATGAGCTTGGTGCAAGTGAGTACTTTAAAATGATAGGTAAAGAAGGGAATGCAATTGGTAATAATGTGCCGAAGGTAAACACAAAAGTAAATATGGCAACTTACAAAGCCCTAGAAAGTGCAATCGATAAAGGTATCATCGCTTCCGCTATTTCAGTTACTTCTGGCGGCCTTGCTACAGCACTTGCGAAAGCATCTTTCGGAGGAATGCTCGGACTTAATGTAGATGTGAAAGATATCGCCGGTATTGCTACAAATATAGACGCAAAGCTTTTCTCTGAATCCCAAGGACGCATAGTAGTAACAGTAGCGAATAGTAATATTAAAGCCTTCGAGAAAGTTATGAAAAACGTGGCACTTTCAAAGATCGGAAAAGTTTCTAAGGATAAGAATTTCATAATCAAGAATGGAAAAGAAAAAGTAGTGGATACAAAAGTCGACACTCTCGCCAAAGCTTATAATTCATTCTCTGAGAAAAATAAATAATATGAAAAACAATAAAGTAAAAGTAATAATAATGTCTGGATATGGGCTCAACTGCGAAGAGGAGACTAAGTTTGCTTTCGAGAGTGCGGGAGGCAAAGCAGACATTGTGCATATTAATGATTTGATTGAGAATCCGAAAATTTTGGAAGCTTACAATATTCTTGCTTTCCCAGGAGGATTTTCATTTGGAGATGATACAGGTAGTGGAAAGGCTTTTGCCAATAAATTTAAAAATTATTTACAAATGGAGCTCGATTCATTTATCTCTCGCGACACTCTCACAATAGGAATTTGTAATGGCTTTCAGATTATCACAAATCTTGGATTAGTTCCTGGAGCTCTCGCTCACAACGCGAGTGCAATGTATATCGACCGCTGGGTGGATATGGAAGTGGTGGGGAGTAGCCCATGGCTCAAAGGCATCAAGAAAATCTCACTACCTATCGCGCACGGAGAAGGCAGATATATAATAGACGAGAAGGAATATAAAAAGATGATGAAGAATAAGCAAATTGCTTTTAAATATACTAAAGGTGAAATGTGCGAATTCCAGAATCTTAAAGCAAATCCAAATGGTGCAATGCATGATGTGGCAGGAGTACTATCCGAGAGTGGTAAGGTTCTCGGCATGATGCCTCATCCAGAGCGTGCAATGTTTTTCCACCACAGGCCAGACTTCCAACTCAAGAAAGAAATTGCCAAGAGAAAGAAACAGAAGCTGGGAGATGAAGGAATAGGTATGCTATTATTCAAAAATGCTATTAATTACTTTAAAAAATGATTTTACATAAAATACAACCTTGCTCAACCCACGCATATTTTTCTACTGAAAAATTGCTTTTCTCGGCTCGTCAGCCTGCGAAGAGGGTATTCGCAAGATTTATTTTATTACAAATCATTTAATATTATGGAAAAATTAGAAGAAAAGTGTGCGGTGTTTGGAATATGGGGAAGCGGGGATGCTGCGAGGCAGACGTACTTCGGCTTGTTCTCACTTCAGCACCGTGGTCAAGAGCAATCTGGAATAGTATCGAGTGATGGTGAGCAAATGATTTCCTATAAAGGCACAGGGCTTGTGAGCCAGGTGTATACGGAGGATGCTATCCAGAGCTTGAAAGGGACTATGGCAATAGGCCACAATCGTTATGCTACTAGCCGTGGAGGTGGTGAGGATCATGCTCAGCCTGTGGTGTGCGGCATTGCGACAACACCATCTGGAATTTCAAATTTGCCAAATGTAGCATTCGCTCATAATGGAAATCTTCCTAGTACAAAGAAGCTTGAAGAATTTCTAAATAGTAAAGGAGTGAAGATAGAAAACTTTTCTGATTCTGAAATGATGGCAAACTCTATTGATGTATTTATGAAAGAAGGTAAGGATATCGTGGAAGCTATTAAGAGTGCATATCCGCTCTGGACTGGAGCATTTTCTTGTGTGGCGCTCTCCGGCACTAGCCTCGTAGCATTCCGTGATCCTTGCGGAATTCGCCCGCTTGTAATGGGAAAGAGAAAGAATATAAATGGAGATGAAATCGTTTTCGCATCAGAGACTTGTGCACTCATCGTAGTCGGTGCAGAGTTTGAGAGAGAAGTGCTCCCAGGAGAGATGGTTATAGTGAATGAAAAGGGAATTGCCTCAGTCACACTTGCACCTGCTAATCCTAAGTTTGATATTTTTGAATTCGTTTACTTTGCTCGCCACGATAGCGACCTTTTGGGTAAGTCCGTATATGAAGTGCGCAAGAACTTCGGCAAGATGCTAGCGAAAGAATTTAAGATTGAGGCCGACATTGTAGTGCCAGTGCCAGAGACTGCTGTGCCCGCAGCTCTCGGCTACTCACAAGCATCTGGCATTCCATTTGAAATGGCGCTCTCAAAGAATCGCTATATAAACCGTACATTCATCGAGCCCACTCAGGCGGACATCGAGCAGAAACTTAAAATGAAATTCCTTCCCCTTGTAGAGACCCTAAGAGGCAAGCGTGTGATAGTGGTGGATGATTCCATCGTTCGTGGTAATACTAGCCGACAGATTGTAAAAATGTTCTTCGATGCGGGAGCGACAGAAGTGCACCTAATGTCTTCATCACCGAAGGTAATGTTTCCAGACTTTTATGGTATAAACACTCCCAAGCAAGCAGACCTTATAGCCTCACAGAAAACTACAAAAGAAATCTGTGAATATGTGGGGGCAACTTCAGTGTCATATCTATCTGTAGACGGCATGGTGGAAGCTACCGGCATTCCACGTTCTTCACTTTCACTTTCTGGTTTCACTGGAGAGTACCCGATAGATATATTAGAAAGAAAAAATGAAGTAACTTACGATGTCCCAAAACAATAAAAAAAAATTAGTTATATTAGTTTCAAATACTGGTACTGGTACAAATTTGAAAGCGATACTGGAAGCGGTCGCTACTGGATTAATTAGTTCAGAAGTTTGTGCTGTGATTTCAGATACTGATCAAGCACAAGCACTGAGCCATGCAAAAGCTCATAATGTAAAAATTGAAATTTGTGAAAAAAAGGAATTACTTCTTCAAAAGTTGCAGGAAATAAATCCAGATTTTATTGCTCTTGCAGGCTGGAAGCAAATCATTCTAGATGAGGTTATATTGGCATATCCAAATAAGATTTTAAATTTGCACCCAGGACTCATACCAGATTCTGTGGATGGGGTAGTAGAGAATCCTGATGGTACAGAGGCACTTTGGAATAAAGGCATGCTCACTGATAAAGCGATACAAAATTTTATAAATCAAAAAAGTACTTATGCTGGGTCTTCAATACATTTTCTAACTCTCAATTTCGACTTCGGTCCAGTGCTCGGCAGAGTGTTTGAAAAGATTGAGGAAGGTGATAATGTGGAATCTTTATATGTGCGATTGAAACAAATGGAAAATAGATTATACATAAAAGTCTTGGAAGAATTATGCAATTAAATAATCAGAAAGTTTTAATAATTGGTAGTGGGGGAAGGGAGCATTCTATCGGCTGGAAGTTAAAACAGTCCGAGCATAATCCTGTGCTTTACTTCGCGCCGGGGAATGCTGGCACTGCCAATATCGGCACGAATGTGAATATCAAAGCGACTGATATAAGTGGCCTACTTGAATTCGTAAAGAAAGAAAAAATAGATCTCACTCTCGCAATTCCCGATGATCCACTTGCACTTGGCATCGTTGATGAATTTCGGAAGTCCGACTTCCGAATATGGGGTCCAACGAAAGATGCAGCGAAGCTCGAATGGTCCAAAGCCTACTCGAAGAAGTTCATGGAAGAGCACAATCTCCCAACTGCGAAATTCAAAGTGGTCACAGATTTTGAAGATGGAATTAAATATATGGAAAGCATGTCTCTACCGATAGTGGTGAAGGCTTCTGGTCTTGCACTTGGTAAGGGTGTGATAATTGCCGAGACACTAGATGAGGCGAAAACTGCGCTGGAAGATATGCTAGTAAATAAAAAGTTTGGTAATGCAGGAGAGGAAGTGGTGATAGAAGAATTTATGGAGGGTCCTGAAATTTCAACTCACGCATTTTCAGATGGAGTATCTTCTCAAGCTTTTCCACCTTCTCAAGATCATAAAAGAATTGGTGAGGGGGACACTGGTCTCAACACTGGTGGCATGGGCACTATTGCACCGCTTCCATTTGTGGACGAAGGAACATTTATGCAAATAAAAAATACTATAATCCTTTCTACTCTTGTAGGTATGGAGCACGATGGTGTGCCTTTCGAAGGTGTGCTGTATCCAGGGCTCATGCTTACGAAAGATGGTCCGAAGATTTTAGAATACAATGCACGCTTCGGTGACCCAGAAACTCAGACTTATATGAGGCTCCTCAAAACTGATTTGCTAGAAATTTTTAATGCAATTGTAAATAAAGAATTGAGTATGTATAAGGTGGATTGGAATGAAGGTTTTGCTTGCACGATAATTTTGGCCTCTGGTGGATATCCTGGAGATTACGAGAAGGGGAAAGTGATAAGTGGTATAGGTGATGCCGAGCAGGATAATGATATCGTGGTTTTCCACGCCGGCACGAAGTTGAATGAAAACGGTGAGCTTATTACAAACGGCGGGAGAGTCCTCGGAGTATCAGCTATCGGTGAGACTCTTGAAGAAGCGCTTGCGAAAGCCTACAAAGCTGTGGCAAAAATTTCATTTGAAGGAATGCAGTACAGAAAAGACATAGGTAAAAAGGCACTTTCCTTGCTTAAATAATATGGAATGGTACGATTAAGATAACCAATGTTTTTTGGTCATACAATAGCTAAAGAGCACCTGATACGGCTCTTTTTCTTTTTTGTCCCTATATGATAAAATCACCGTATGAATACAAATAAACCATTAGTTAGTATTGTTATGGGTTCGGACTCAGATTTGGAGGTAATGTCTGATTCAGCTAAGGTGTTTGAGGAGTTTGGAGTAGCTTTTGAAATGACAGTCGCCTCAGCTCATCGTGCGCCAAGTGTGGTTCACGCATATGCTACAGGAGCAGTAGACCGCGGTATAAAGGTAATTATTGCAGCTGCTGGCGGTGCAGCACACCTTGCTGGTGTGTGTGCTTCACTCACGACACTTCCTGTTATCGGTGTGCCAGTGAAAGCGAAGACTCTCGACGGACTTGATTCACTTCTCTCTACTGTGGGTATGCCACCCGGAGTGCCAGTCGCTACAGTGGGCATAAATGCTGCTAAGAATGCTGGAATACTCGCTATACAAATCCTCGCACTATCTGACAGTGATTTGAATGAAAAATTTATAGCCTACAAAAATAAAATGAGTTCGGAAGTGGAAGCTAAAGGAAAGAAATTGGAAGAAATCGGTTATAAAAATTATCTAGCGAAATAATATTATGAGTGATCTATACAGTGAGTCAGGAGTAAACATTGATGCGGGGAATGAGGCGGTGCGCCTTATGAAAGGTGATGTGGCAGGGACTCATACGAAAGCTGTGCTTACCGGCATTGGCTCTTTCGGTGGGCTTTATGATTTATCTGAAATAATTAAAAACTATAAGAACCCTGTGCTCGTGCAGAGTATCGATGGTGTGGGCACGAAGCTCTCTGTAGCAAGAATGATGAATAAGTACGACACAGTAGGGCAAGACATTGTGAATCACTGCTGTGATGACCTCCTTGCTATGGGAGCCAAGTCTCTCACATTTCTCGACTACGTAGCGCACGATAAGCTCGACCCTATAGTAATGGCTCAAATGGTGGGCGGTATGGCGAAAGCTTGTAAAGAAAACGGTGTGTCACTCATCGGTGGAGAAACTGCAGAAATGCCAGGAGTATATGCACAAGGTGAGCATGATATTGCTGGAGTAATTACAGGAGTAGTAGAAAAATCTGGAATTATTACAGGAGAGAAAATCGAAGAAGGAGATATTCTCCTCGGCTTTCCATCTTCAGGATTACATACAAATGGATTCTCGCTTGCTCGTAAAATACTTTTTGATATAGGCAAGCTCGATGTGAATACAAATGTACCTGAGCTAGGAATGACAGTAGGGGAAGCTCTACTTAAAGTACATGTGAATTATTCTGTGCCGGTCCTTGATATGCTTTCAAAAGGAATTGATATCCGCGGAATTGCGCATATTACTGGCGGAGGATTTATAGAGAATATTCCACGTGTGCTTCCGAAAGATCTCGATGCTGAAATAAATTTAAATACTTGGCCAATGCTTCCGATCTTTCCTTATATGCAAAAAGTGGGGGATGTGCCTACAGAGCAAATGTATAGAGTCTTCAATATGGGAATTGGACTTATACTTATCGTGCCGAAGAGTGAAAAAGAAAAAATCGAAACTATACTAAAAGATTATCCAAATTTTAGTATTTATGAAATTGGTCAAATTATTAATGGTAATAAAAAAGTAATTTTAAAATAATATGTCTCCCGTTAGAGATTTTTAGTTATGTCTTACGTGAGAAGTTTAAAAATGGTATTATAGAAGATATATTAACAATAATAATAAGGTACGGAAATCTAAAGATTTCCTATCTCTAACGGGATGAATATTGATTTAATCAAAGAACATATTGGCGACGTGCTGAAGGAGACAAACTTGAAAGGTTTGGGTGAAAAGAAAGTAGGGAAGGTCCGAGATATATATGTATCACCAGATAAAATTACTTTAGTTTCCACAGACAGGCATTCTTCATTTGATCGTATTATTGCCTTTGTGCCTTTCAAGGGTGAAGTTTTGAATCTCATTAGTGCTTTTTGGTTTGAAAATACAAAGGACATCATACAGAATCACGTAGTAAGTATTCCAGACCCAGCTGTTCTAGTGGCGAAGGTTTGCAAGCCTCTTCCTATTGAGGCAATTGTGCGTGGATACATTACTGGTGTAACTTCCACATCACTTTGGACACACTACAAGGATGGTAAAAGAGATTTCGGAAACTTCGTTCTACCTGAAGGAATGCACAAGAATCAGCAATTGCCAGAACCAGTATTTACTCCATCGACGAAGTTTGAAGAACATGACCGTACTTTATCTCCGCAAGAAATTGTGGCAGAAGGTCTTATGAAAAAAGAATTGATTGAAGAAGTGGAGAAGGTAGCGATAGAATTATTTAAGCGTGGTCAGGAAATTGCATACACGAAAGGTTTGATTCTTGTCGATACTAAGTATGAATTTGGACTAGACGAAAATGGAAAATTAACTCTTATCGATGAAATACACACTCCAGACTCTTCTCGCTACTGGAAGGCAAACACATACCAAGAGCGTTTCGACCAAGATCTTGAGCCAGAATATTTCGACAAGGAATTTCTACGACTTTGGTTCAAAGAAAATTGTGATCCATACAATGATAAAGTTTTGCCAGAAGCTCCTCCAGAACTCGTAGCCGAACTATCTCGCCGTTATATAGAGATTTATGAAACTATTACTGGTAAAGCTTTTGATCATGATTTCTCTCAAGGAATCGTAGAACGAATCGAAAATAATTTAAAGAAATAATATGAACAGTAAAGCTATAAACCCACTAGATGGAAGATATGAAGAGAGGACGAAGGCGCTTGCGCCGTATATGAGCGAGTATGCTCTTATGCAGTACCGCACGATGGTTGAGTGCGAATTCCTTATTTTCCTATCAGAGTCTAAGATTACTAGCCTTAGGAATTTAACTCAAAACGAAGTGAAAGCTATCCGCTCACTCTATGAGAATTTTAGTGATGCATCATATGCGAAGATCAAGAAATTCGAGGCGACTACAAACCATGATGTGAAGGCTATGGAGTATTTCATAAAAGAAAATTTAGAAAAAACTAGTTTGAAGGATACTCTTGAGTGGGTGCACTTTGGTCTCACTTCTGAAGATACAAATAATTCTTCATACGCTCTCATGCTTTCGCTTGCGGTGAAAAATGTATTACTTCCAGAATTGGAAAACATTTCTAAAAATATCGAGAAGTTCGCAAGAGAGAATAAATCTCTCCCTATGCTTTCTCGCACACACGGCCAGAGCGCTTCACCTACTACACTAGGGAAGGAGATGGCTGTATTTGCATATCGCCTAAGTCGCCAGATCAAACAGCTTAAGAATCAGAAAGTGATGATGAAGTTAAATGGTGCGACAGGTAACTATAATGCATTCGTGGCAGCGTACCCGAAAGCCAACTGGCCGAAGTTCACAGAGAAGTTTGTGGCGCACCTCAGTAAAATTGCAGGAGTGAAGCTCGAAGCAAATTTGATTACTACACAGATTGAATCACATGATACATATATAGAACTTTTTGATATTATTCGCCGAGCAAATATGGTCCTTCTTGATTTCGATCAGGATATGTGGAGATACATTTCTGATGGTTACATTTCTCAAAAGCCAAAAGCAGGGGAGGTAGGCTCATCCACAATGCCGCACAAGATTAATCCGATTGATTTTGAAAACAGTGAAGGCAATATCGGCCTCGCAAATTCTATGTTTGAATTCTTCGCTCGAAAGCTCCCAGTCTCACGCCTTCAGCGCGACCTTTCAGACTCCACAGTGGAGCGTGCATTCGGCACAGCATTCGGCCACTCACTACTTGCATATGTAATGCTTAGTAAAGGACTCAGTAAGATAAGTGTGAATAAAATTAAAATACTAGAGGATTTAGAGAATCACCCAGAGGTTGTGGCAGAAGCTATCCAGACAGTCCTAAGGCGAGAGAAATATCCTGTGCCATATGAAGCTCTGAAGGATCTCACTCGTGGGAAGAAGGTGACTATGGCAGACTTCGCGAGATTTATCGATGGACTCAAAGTAACACCCGCAATTAAAACTGAACTCAAAAAGTTTACTCCAGAGAATTATATAGGTATTGCAAATAAATTAGTAAAATAAATTATAAATAAAAAACCACCCTAAGGTGGTTTTTTATACTAGTGGAAGTGGGCGGAGTTGAACCGCCATGTGAAAGATGCTTCTATATGAATCTACGTGTGTAGAATGTTCGTTGGATTTAAATGATATTGCTAGAGAACATACAAAACACAATATCACCTAGCTCTTAATTGTCGGAACTTTATTCAAGCGGTATAAAGTTCGTAACCCGATTGATTATGCCTGTACTATTTATCGGATGTCGATAATACTAGACACCTGATTGACCTAAATTTAGGCGAATGCAGGAGCGAAGCCAGCAAAATATGGTGACTTCACTGAAGCGACAGAGTTTGCACTTAGTCTTTTTCAGAAAGTTTAGCGAGATTTCTGAGGACTCGACACGCACATATAAAATGACAGCTCCCATCGAAGCCCGTCACTCCCATTTATTATTCTTTCAATGTTCTCCTGATATCTCTATCAGTGTCGCGCTTCTTAATGCTCTCACGCTTGTCGAAAAGCTTTTTACCTTTTGCGACAGCGAGTGCAACCTTGATCCGACGACCCTTACTATACAATGAAGTAGGGATTAATGTCAAACCACCTCTTTTATCGAGGTCCGCAAGTTCAGCTATTTCCTTCTTATTTAGTAGGAGTTTCCTCGGTCTATCTGGGTCATAATCCTTGGGCGTGTTCTCTGTCTGGTAAGGGGGGATATTCATATTCACTATATATATCTCGCCACCACGCACAATGCCGAAAGCGCCTGCGAGGTTGCCCTTGCCTGCCTTTATAGCTTTCACCTCAAATCCGTATAGTTCTATGCCAGTTTCGATGGTGTCTTCTATACTGAAATTAAAGTGTGCCTTTCTATTTTGCACGTATGTCGTCATAAGCTTATAGTAGCAGTAATAAGCTTTATTCTCAAATTATTGAGTTTTTAATTATGCCTATTTTCGTGTATAATGCATCTACTATGGATAAAAAATCAAACAAACAAACACCAAAAACACCACCGAAAATGAGCCGCCAGGTAATGACTGCTATTCTTATTTTTATGGCTATTACACTAGTCTATTCTTTGGTTTCAGATCCTGCTACAGAAGTGAAGCAGTACAGCCTTTCTGAAATTGCTAAAAATGTGGTGGATGGAAATGTATCGAAGATTACAGTTGAAGGTGAGAAGGTTAAGGTAGAGCTTAAGGATAAGACAATAGGCGAGGGAAAGAAGGAGCCAGAGAGCGCACTTTCTGATACACTCATTCGTTATGGTGTGACTCCAGCTCAGTTATCTTCTACTCCAATGGAAATAAAAAATGAAAGTGGATTTGGATACTGGATGATGAATATTCTTCCTTTTGCACTTCCAATGATTCTAATAATATTTGTGGTTTGGATGTTCCTTAAGCAAGCAAAAGGTGGGGCAATGCAAGCGTTCACATTCGGCCAATCAAAAGCTCGCATTACAGATCCAAATGATAAGAATAATCGCGTAACATTCAAAGATGTTGCTGGTGCAAAAGAAGCGAAGATTGAACTCGCAGAAATCGTGGACTTCTTAAAGAATCCAAAAAAGTTTCTTGATATCGGTGCACGTATTCCTAAAGGTGTAATCCTTACTGGAGCTCCTGGAACAGGCAAGACTCTTCTTGCTCGTGCGGTAGCGGGTGAGGCTGGTGTGCCATTCTTCCATTTATCTGGATCTGAATTCGTAGAGATGTTCGTCGGAGTGGGAGCAAGCCGCGTGCGAGATTTATTTAAGATGGCCAAGCGTGCAGCACCATCTATAGTATTCATCGATGAGATAGACGCTGTGGGTCGTGTTCGTGGCACAGGAGTAGGTGGAGGTAACGATGAACGCGAGCAAACACTGAACCAAATCCTTGTGGAAATGGATGGCTTCGAACCAAATGAAAAGGTTATAGTGATGGCAGCGACAAACAGAAGTGATGTTCTCGACCCTGCGCTTATGCGCCCAGGACGTTTCGATCGCAGAATCACACTTGATCTTCCAGACCGTGCTGACCGCGAAGAGATACTTAAAATTCACGCAGTGAAAAAGCCACTTGAAGAAGATGTAAATATTAAAGTTGTAGCAGAACGCACTCCAGGATTCTCTGGTGCTGACCTTTACTCACTTATGAATGAAGCGGCAATCCTTGCTGCGCGTGAGGAGAGGAAGAAAGTGAAGCAGTTTGACCTTATTCGCTCAATAGAGAAGGTGATGATGGGCCCTGAGAGAAAGAGCCACTTGCTTTCAATACAAGAGAAAAAGATTACTGCGTATCATGAAGCAGGTCATGCACTTGTAGCATCCGTACTTCCGTATGCAGATCCAGTGCACAAGGTTTCCATAGTGTCTCGCGGCAATGCTGGTGGTTACACACTGAAGCTCCCACTTGAAGAGAGGAGACTACAAAGTAAGAAAGAATTCCTAGATGACATAGCAATGTCGCTCGGTGGATACGTGGCAGAAGAAATGATTTTTGGCGACATTACTACAGGACCTTCAAACGACCTTCAAGTAGCGACGAATCTTGCTCGTGCTATGGTCACACGCTGGGGCATGAGTGATGAGATAGGTCCTATAGCTCTCGAGTCTGATGGTGGGCGCACAATGTTTGGCCGAGGTGTGGATGATAAAGATTATTCAGAAAGAGTGAGCGCGCTTATCGACAGTGAAGTTTCAAAAATAATGAATAATGCTTTTGCCGTGGCAAAGAAGGTACTAAATGACAATAAGAATGTACTCGATGCTATTGCAAACAAACTCGTAGAGGTAGAGACGCTTGAGCAAGATGAATACAACCAAATCATCATTGCACACGGTATAAAGCCAAAGGTCAAAGAGTAGTTTGCTTTTTCCTTAAATTTGGCTATTATTGAGTAGTAACCAATTTTTGCTGTTTAAATTAAACAGCGTTTCCGTCCTTAGCTCAGTTGGTTAGAGCACAGAGCTTATACCTCTGGGGTCCATGGTTCGAATCCATGAGGACGGACTAGATGCAAAATTTTGCTGATAAACTAATAAATGAAATAAAGAAAAAGGGTAACCCATGCATGGTGGGTCTTGATCCGCGTCTGGACCATGTTCCAAATTTCATAAATAAAGAAAGTATAAGCAATGCACTTTTTGAATACAATAAAATCATTATTGATTCAGTTTGTGATTTGATTCCAGTTATTAAAATCCAGTTTGCCTTCTACATAGAGCATGGGGCATGTGGGGTGGAAGCTTTCAAGAATACTATTTTATATGCTAAAGAAAAAGGATTGCTTGTAGTGATTGATTCGAAGAGTAATGACATAGGCTCTACTGCTGAAGCATATGCAAATGCATTTATAGGTGAGGTATTTGATGGAGATGCAGTGACGGTCACTCCATACTTGGGTAGTGATGGCATAATGCCTTTCATAAAAATTTGTAAAGAAAAATGTAAAGGAATTTTCATCCTAGTGAAGACGAGTAATAAAAGCTCTGGAGACTTCCAAGATAAAGTACTTAAAGATACAGATAAAGAAATGTATGAGAGTGTGGCAAGTATGGTAAATACGCTAGGGAGTGATTTGGTAGGCGAGAGTGGTTATTCATCTATCGGAGCAGTAGTAGGAGCCACATACCCTGAGCAAGCGAAAGTGCTTCGCAAACTTATGCCACAATCATTGTTCCTCGTGCCAGGCTATGGCGCACAAGGTGGCACAGCGGTGGACACACTTCCATGCTTTAATGAAGATAAATTTGGCGCAATAATTCATTCATCTCGTGGAATAATTTTTACAAATGATATAAATATTTCAAAAGAAGATTACTCTAAATTTGTGAGAGGTAATACAGAGAAAATGATTGCAGATATAAAATCTGTTTTTAATTAAAATTACATTCCTGCAATTTTAATTGCTCCGTATAGTACTGCTATGCCGAGGATTGTAGCGAAGCTGGTCCACATTGTAGGGTGCGAGTGGTGGCTCTCTGGTAGAAGGTCACTTGCTCCGATGTAAATGAAGAACCCAGTGAAGATCGCGAGGATTACACCGAGGGTGCCTTCAGATACAGTAAAGAATAGTGTCGAGAATATTCCGAGGACTGGTGCAATAGCATCCACAAGGAGCCAACGAAAGGCTTCTTTTTTCTCGCCACCATTTTTCATAATTAAATTCACTGTGTTTATTCCGTCTGAGAAGTCGTGCACGAGCACTGCCGCTGCTACGATAGCTCCGACTGCAGCAGATATCTGAAATGCGAGCCCAATAGCTGCACCGTCTAGGAAACTGTGTATAGAAAGGGAACTTGCTCCGAGAATTCCTCTAGGTGAATGTTTATGGTGTTCATGCTCATCATCGTGCGAATGGCTGTGCATAATAACGAAGCGGTCTAGAATCATAAAAAGAATAAATCCAAGTGCAACTATCGATGTGATAGTAGAGGATTCATATGATACGCTACCAAGCTCAAGTGCTTCAGGTAGTAAATCAAAAAAAGCGACACCAATAACTGCTCCAGCTGAAAAGCCGAGTATTAAGTGTAGTTTATCTTTAAACTTTAAAGCAAAAAGCCCTCCGAGTAATGTGGCAGTAAAGACGCATATAGCTAAAACAAGTAATATATTCATATATTTATATTATAACATAGTCGTCAAATAATTATTGAAACTTATCTCGGCATAACTTTACTTGGAGTACGCCGTCTTTTTCTACTGAAAAAGCGTCTCGTACTCGGCGCGTCCGCCTCCGTAAGCCTCCAGAAAAGTTACGCCTTCGATAAGTTTATTCGAAGTGGAGAGTGAAATTTTTGGAAGCGAGGGTTTGAGATAGGAGTGGGTATTTGGAAAGGGTAGTGTCTTCATCCACAAGTGTGTGAGCTTCTGTGCGAGCGGCTTCCACGAGTTTTATGTTCTTGATGGCTTCCATGCCTAGGTCCGTCACGCCCCACTGTTTGTCTCCACCTAGGAGCCCGGCACCACGCTGTGCGAGGTCGAGCTCGGCAAGTTCGAATCCATTTGCAGCTTTAGTAAGAGCCTTCAATCTTTCAATAGTCTTCTCACTTTTGGCATCAGCGAAAAGGTAGCAATATGATTGGTGATTTGAGCGGATCACGCGCCCGCGAAGCTGGTGAAGCTGAGCAAGACCGAAGCGTTCAGCTCCCTCGATGATTATCATTGTGGCATTTGCGACAGAGACACCCACTTCAATTACAGAGGTGGAGACAAGAATATCTATTTCATGATTCACAAATTCTTCCATCACTTCTTCCTTTTTTTGTTTCGTCATTTTGCTATGCATTACACCGATTCTGTATTTCGGGAAAATATCTTTCTGTAATCTTTTTGCTTCAGAAAGTACAGACTTCGCAAGGATTGCTTTCTCTTGATCAGGATCTGGTTCATCGATGCGTGGGCAAATCACATAAAGCTGGCGGCCATTCTCGAGCTCTTTCTTTATTTCATCATAAGCAACCTGTCTTTTATTCTCAGGAATTATATTTGTGATTACTTTCTTTCTACCGGCTGGCATTTCATCAATTATGGATAAATCGAGGTCACCATAGATAGTGAGAGCAAGCGTACGAGGAATAGGGGTAGCCGTCATTGAGAGGTAGTGCGGAGCATGGCCATCCTTCTTCGCGAGTTTCATTCTCTGATTTGTACCGAAGCGGTGCTGTTCATCGATGATGACTAATCCTAAATCTTTGAAATCGACGGACTTGGAGATGAGTGCGTGCGTACCGATAAGGATAGGAATTTCTCCACCCTTAACCCATTTTAGTAATTGAGATTTAGAAATGTTGGTCCAGTCCTCAGTGCTACTTGCAACTTTGCTTGGGAACTTCCTGCATCCAGAGCCAGTCATAAGCCCGATGGATATTCCTGTGTGTTTGAAGTATGTGATGAAGTTTTCAAACAGTTGCGTGGCAAGCACTTCTGTCGGCGCCATATACGCCACTTGGAGTGATCCAAAGGTTTGAATTTTATTTAACTTTTTATCAAAGGGCCTGTTCTTTATAACTGCATAAGAAACAGTAGCAGCGATGAAAGTTTTTCCGCTACCCACATCTCCCTCCACAAGTCGCGACATTGGCTTATCCATTTCCACGTCTTTAAGAATTGTTTCAATTGTATTTGTTTGTGATTTTGTAGGTGTAAAAGGGAAACGGGAAATAAAATCTGCCACGTCCTTCTCTGGCACTGTGAGCCGGTAAGAAAAGAGTGATTCATAGGCTTTCCTTTCTTGCCAGCGTGCAAGCTGTATGAAGAATACTTCTTCGAAAGCGAAGCGCTTGCGAGCAATCTCTGCGTGCTCCTTTTTCTCTGGCATATGAATCCAGATGAGAGCGGTGAGAAGAGAGGGTAATTTATATTTTTCTAATATTTCACTCGGAATGTATTCTAAAGTATTTTTGATTTCACTATCTATAAGAATCTTTTTAATTGTATGGTAAATCCATTTGGATGTTATACCTTTTGTTTCTCGATAAATAGGGTAGCCATACTGAGAGATCTTTTCATTGCCAGAGAAAAGTGAATCGTGGAGATCTATAGGTAGCACGTCCTCAGGTGTCATTTCTGGGTTTGTGAGAGTGAGGCCATAGGTGCTATTTTCTTTCACTTTTCCTGTGACTCTTACTGTGCTTCCTTCCTTCATCATCTTTGCAAGGTAAGGCTGATGGAACCACACGATATGAATGCTTCCGGATAGGTCTGTAATTTTCGCTTCACCCATTGGGATCTTACTCTTGAAACTTTTTTTAGTTTTAAGATCGGTAAGCACTCCAAGGATTGTTACATCTTCTCCATCTTTGAGCGTATTTATACTACGAATTTCTGACATGTCGCCATAACGTGCGGGGAAGTAATACAAGAGGTCACGCACAGTAAAAACACCGATATGCGAAAGTGCATTCCTTTGTATTTCATTTATTCTAAATTGTGACTCAAGCTTATCGTCTAATTTCATTATTTGAAGGAGGTGGATTTGTAGGGCCTTTCACTCTTGGAGCGGTACTTATTTTTGGTTTGATGTTTGTGGTATTTGGCTTTCTGTAAAGTACAAAACCACCAATAATAATTAATATTATTAAGAGTAAGTATAATTGTGTTTTCTCTTTTTTACTTATTTCTTTCTGCATATTAATTCGTAGCAGGGAACCATGCATCCTGCCAAGCTTTCAATTGTTTTAATTCTGCACTCTGCTTTGCAATGATCTCTTTTGCCATATCTTTCACTTCTTTATGTGAGCTGGTTACACTCGCAAGCTGAGCCATTGCGATTTCCGCTTGGTGGTTAAGTATCATAGCTTTCAAGTATTCGCGGTCAAACTCTGTGCCTGCTTTTGTGGCTAAGTCTCCAGTCATAAAATCCATAGTATCCTTCACGCTCATACCACTCATTTTATCAATGGTGCCTTTTACATTCTGATTCGCAAGAGGATTTATATTATTTTTATTTAAATAAGAACCTACAAAAAACCCGATAACTAGAACGAGTACGATTGTAAGTATGTTTTTCATAAATTATTTTATAAGACTTTTAATTTTTTCAGCAAGTTCGTCTAGTGTGAAGTTGGATTTTACCATGAAATCTGTCGCTCCTAGTGATTCAGCCTTTTTCACATCTGCATCTTCAGATAAGTTTGAGAACACGAGCACTGGGAGGGCCTTTATAGCCTCAGTTTCTCGTATTTTTTTAAGAATTTCAAAACCATCAAATTTAGGTAGTACTAAGTCGAGCAATACTAGTTCTAGTCCTAGTTCATTAATCTTCTCCATACCTTCTTCACCAGAAGAAGCTGTGACTACTGTGTGCCCGTATTTCTGGAGCTTCGCTGTTTCTAAACCTTGTAAAAATGTATCGTCTTCTATAATAAGTATTTTTGCCATAAGGAGATTATACTATGCAATTATTTTATAGGCAACACCACGAAAAATGTGGTACCCTCGCTACTACTTTCAAACCAAATTTTACCTTTGTGGTGCTCAACAATGTTCTTCACTGTATATAGTCCAAGTCCGGAGCCGATTTCTTCTTTCGCTTTTGCGTTTGCAGCTCTGAAGAATTTGTTGAAAATACTTTCTTGTTCCTCTTTAGGTATTCCAATCCCAGTGTCTCTAATAGAGATTTCTAATGAATTTTCTTTATTGTGTAATGAGCAAAAAACCTTATCACCGCTTACACTATATTTGATAGCATTTTCAATTAGGTTTTGTAGTACTACTCGCACCATTTCCTTATCGCAAGTTACTAGAGGTATTGCCTCAGAAGGTTTGATAAAAATAATTTCAATATTTTTCTTATGTGTTTCACCAGAGAATTCAAAAAGTGTTTCCTCTGTAAGATTTAAAATATCCACTTCTTCCATCTTAAATTTAAGGGCAGAATCCTCGACGTGACTTAGTGTGAGCATATCGTTTACTAGTGTAATCATGCGCTCATTACTCTGGTAAGCCTTCTGGAGCAATCCGTCTTGCTCACTTGTAATACTACCGACTTCTTTATCTAAGAACATTCTGAAAATCCATTTCAGTGCGGAAAGGGAAGTGCGGAGTTGGTGAGCTGAAATTGAAATCAAATCACTCTTAACTGCAATGCTGTTTTTTAAATTTTCATTTTCTTTTTTTAATGCATCAAATTCTTCTGTGGTATTCATAGAATAATTATATCATAATATTATTTTATAATACTCATATTTGACTTTATGCCCAAAAAGGGTTATGATATAAGGAAATTTAAAAAAAGTATAAAAAATGGAGAATGGATTTATTTTTAGTTTAAGAGAAAGCATCGAAACTTTCTTAGGAATGCACACTGATTTCATTAGGAAGGTATCAAAGACAGGTATTGACTTGATGTTCTTAGATAAAGAACATCGAAACGTCGAGTGGTCTTCCTCATCTACTATAATTGTTTCTATTTTAGACATTAATAGTATGTCTAAAATCAGAAAAGAGATTATTAAGTCTACTGGAGCAACCAAGAAGTGTTACGAAAGTTCCATTAACGGTACTGCTTGGTGTGACAACAAGATGTATGGAAATTACTTTTTTGAGTTTGGTAAAAGCCAACTCGTTCGTGTTGTTTTTTGTGCGGACCAAGACTTCGACTATCTAAATGATTATTTAGATAGAGCCGAATTCTCTAAAAAGAAAACGAGAGACATAACCTTCCTAGATCCCGTAGAAGAAAAATACGGAACTCATTTAGGAATCTAATTTTTCATTAATTTTATGGAGTGCCCCTGCCGCGTATGCTAAGCAGGGGCCTTTCTTTTTATAATTTTTAAAATATGCTACTGTGTAGCTGTAACATGGAGCCATGTCAGAGTGGTCTAACGTACCTCTTTGCTAAAGAGGCAGGGTGTAAAAGCCCTCGCTGGTTCGAATCCAGCTGGCTCCGCGAGTATAAAAACGAGCCCGATTTATCGGGCCATTTTTATTACGCGGAACCGAATGAGCAAACTTCTTTGCTCATGTGGTGGATTCGAAGACCTTGAGTCTGCAATTTTGAAATTAAAATTTCAAAATTGCGCGAAAGGTGTACAGGTTCTGTAAGAATCGAAAAACGTACTCGTGTTCCAGCTGGCTCCGCAGATTTTAATACGTCACTCCAGGTATTGCAAAAAATCCGTATAGTACCACTAGGAAGTTTATGACTGCATGGCAAAGGATTATAAGTATCAGGCTTGGGTACCTCGTGTACATATATGCGAAACCAATTCCACCTATGAATGCGAGCGGCAATCCTATGATCGGGTTTGGGAATATACTATGAAGAAATGTAAATAATAATGTGTTTACGATTATTATATGGAAAGGTCTTTTAATAAGCTTTCCTAATGCTGGAATTAAATACCCGCGGTATGCAATTTCTTGAAACATGGAAACTAATAGGAATCCATATATAAAATGATTGTAATTCCACCACTTCACAATTTCTTCTCTTCCAATATTTTCCCCAAATAATATTATGAATAAGACTGCAAGGATTGTGTAACCTAAATAGGGGATTAAATATTTTTTAATATTTTTAAAATCAAAACCGAGCATTTTTGGTGTCCACTTTTCTTTAATTACTATGAGTACTAGTAGTGTGGAAAGAAAGACGAGCATTGCTGTACGAAATTTTAGAGCAATAACACCAGCATCAATGAGTACTATTAGTAATATAAAAACTATAAATATCTGAAGTGTCAACTCTTTTTTACTAGTTTTAATTTTATTTATTGAAGCCTTTAGTTCTAGATTCATAATACATATATTAACACATATTTATACTTGATAAATTTAATTGTATAAACATATGTGTTAATATGT
>CALRFQ010000002.1 GCA_943356675.1 Candidatus Nomurabacteria bacterium | reverse complement strand
GAAATATAGCCACGCGTGGAATTTGATTTGTAGTGTTTAAAAGGGAAGCTCTATTGTATGTCGCACAATATATCTTTTGCGACATTGCATTAGCAATGTAGCAAAAGATGACAAAAATGTACGATCGCTTATTAAAGCGTCGTACATTTTTCTTTTACGACTGTGCTTCTAATATATCTCTCCAAGATAAGGCAATGGAAGATTCCAAATATATGGGTCTTTACCCTCATCCACGAGCTTTTTATCATTCATTTGATTTACAGCATTTAAGCTAGACAATAATCCAATCGAACTATTTCCAAATTTATTATGAATTACATCAACAATTGACATGTATCCCCTGCTATTTTCTAATATGTTGTTTTGAACATTAAATAGATCATTCTGAATATGAGCCCTTGGCTTCAGATTTGAGGCCACGAAGCCCGTCTGGCGGTACTTAGTACCACCCACAAACAGCTTATCAAACGAACTTTCAAGGTAGTTTAGTATGTCACTTGGGCTGTTTGTATAATTCGGCATTACGACCTCAATTTGAGACACATTATATTCTCCTTGTTTAAGTATAATTGAAATATTTTTGGTTACAAGGTCCGACTCGCGCATTCGTGCGCAAACTATTTCTACATTGTTTGAAAGTTCTGATGCAATAAAAATTTTATTATCTGTCGCAGGTTTAAACGTACGCATTGATTGAAATGATTTCGCTAAATCAATTTCCAGACTATCTGATAGATTCATAATCCTTCGTCCACACAGTTCATGCCAGAGTTCTGCCAGTGGCTTATGGAAATATGTGTCCACATAAGACTCACTAAGCTTCACGAACTGATACGCATTCTTCACACCTATCCTTTGCAAATTCTTGGCAGTTGCTCGGCCCACACCCCAGATGTTCTCAATCGGCACTTTCTTAAGTACTTTCTCACGATTACTTTCGGATATATATGTAAGACCATTTGGCTTCTCATATTTGGAAGCGACTTTCGCAAGGACCTTTGTATCTGCTAAGCCAAATGAAAATGTAATCCCTAGAGTACTCTGCACATCGTTCTTTATGGTAAGAAGAAAGTTCTCCCAAGTGCCATATTTATTCATTTCAGATAGAGTTAGTATTGCGAAGCATTCATCCACACTGTAGCGCTCGATTCTGTCTGTATAACGCGCAAGTACGCTTGAAAGCTTATCTCCATACATATGATAAAGCTCGAAATGCGTGCCAATGATAGCCATATGCGGGAAAGTTTTCTTCACCTCAAATATAGGCATAGCTCTATGCACACCGAGCTTCTTGGCCTCGTAGCTCATCGCAGACGCTATGCTATAGCCCACCACAAGTGGCTTATTCCAAAGCATTGGAAATCTCGCCATCTCACACGCGGCGAAAAACGCATCACCATCTACATGTAGAATTTTCTCTTTCATATTTAATATTCTCTGATAATTCCTCTTAGCTTTGCACTATAATTCAAATCATTAAATGTTTTGTATTTGAGAATCCATGCACCATCCTTAGGGACCAAAATAATTTCTCCATCTTTTGCATCTGTGGCGCGCTCCACGATGGCTAGATCATTATGTAGTACATTCATATCCTTATAGCTATCGCTACGAATCTGCAAAATGAAACTCGCATCTTTATTATTTATGAGGTAATCATCGAGGTTTACATCACTTAAGTCTCTCATCTTAGTATTTACGAATTACACCTTTAACAATTGCCTTGATCTGGAGATCATTCTCTGGATAGATATTGTGGAAGTCTTTGTTGGCAGGTTCTAGCCAGACTTTACTTCCCTCCTTACGAAAATATTTCATTGTGTATTCACCATCTACTTCTGCAATCACAATCTCTCCATCACGCGCTGTATTTGTGCGCTCAGCTATGACCATGTCACCATCGGCAATGTGTGCATCTATCATTGAATCTCCATCAACTTCGAGTATGTATGTGGAATCCTTTTTGCGTATTAAATAATTGTTTAAGTTTATCGTAGTCTCAAGTACATCTTCAGATGGTGATGGAAATCCAGCCTTCACAAGACCAAGGAGCGGTACTTCACTCATCATATTCGTCGGTATAAGCCTTCCTAATGGGTCCTTATCGATAAAGCCGGCATCCATGAGCTTTTCCACGAGTCTTGATACAGAATTCTTACTCTTGAAACCGAAGAGGCCCATCATCTCTGTGTATGTGGGCATTCGGTTATGATTTCCATAAAACGAACTTAATTTATTTTTATATTCGTTATTGTTCATAGATTAAAATTGAAGTGTAAGTGATGAAAATAATTGATTGAAGAATGTCTTTCTCTGGTGCTGCTGCATCTTTCTTATTACTATCTTGTGCTCCTTAGATTCTTTAGAATAATCAGCTCCGGCCATAATCTTTAAATCAATCTGCTTATTTAATCTATCTAGCTCTCTTTGTAAAATTTTAATGTATTGTTCTCTTGTCATATGTTTATAATTGATTTATTTATTAAAGCGACCGTATACATATTATATGTGAACGCTCGTACACATGCAAGTGTGGATAAGTGTTAGAACACAAAAAAATTTTAGAGTAAATAGGGAAGTAGTCTAAGCATTCTTCCCTGCTATGTAGCCTGTAGTCCAGCAGAGCTGGAGGCCGTAGCCACCTGAAGGGCGGTTGATATTGAGAAGGTCGCCGGTGATGAATAGATTATTGATTATTTTTGAGCGCATGGTCTTCATATCCATTTCAGTGAGCTCCACTCCCCCATCTGCTACCACGGCTCTATCGTAGCCCATTAGGTTCGTAATATGGACTGGTAGTTTCTTGAGTAAATGCACGATTATCTTTCTTTGCTCTTTTGTCACAGAGTGCACCTTCGTCTCGAAATCTATTTCCGGAAGTATCATCTCGATAGCTTTCGCTGTGCCTTCAGGCACGATCTCTTTAAACACAGTGCGGAGAATTTTATTTTTATTCGCGTCGAAAACTTTTATAATTTGAGTTTCAAGCGCGCCATGATTCGTATCTGGGTAGGCATCGATATTTGCAGTCACTTTACCATTCTGTAGTAAGTCAGAAACTTTACTTGCGCTATTTAGTATGAGTGGGCCTGAGAGTCCGAAGTGAGTGAAGAGAACTTTCCCAGTTTTAGAAAATGCTTTCTTTTCTTCAAGGAAAAAAGTAATTTTCATAAATGAAAGTGATACTCCAGCAAGTGTGTGCACCCAGCGGTCAGCCACTTCAAGCGGCACGATACTAGGTGTAGGCTCCTTTACTGTGTGACCTAAATCTTTCATAAAGTCGAATCCGTCACGAGTCGCACCAGTCTCTGGGTGTGAGAGCCCGCCAGTTGCGAGTATGTATGAGCCGGCTGTGAAGCTACCTTTGTTTGTGAGTATTCCTGTGATCTTCTTGCCATCGTGGAGAATTTTCTCGACGCGAGTATTTAATTTGATTTTTACATATGCATTATTCAAATCCTTTTCCATCACTTGGCACACATCTTCTGCGCGCTCTGTATGCGGGAATGCGCGCTTCCTTGCCTGCACCACGAGTGGCAGCCCACGCTCTTCGAAGTATTTAAAAGTGTCATTCTTATCAAATTCTGAAAATGCAGAATAAAGGAATGGTTCAGCCTTCCCATAGTATTTCATAAAGACTCTTATGTCGTCCTCATCATTTGTGATGTTGCATCTGCCGCCGCCAGTAATCCTTAGCTTCGCACCGAGCATATAGTTCTTCTCGATCACGAGCACTGTCTTCTTCTCCTTGCTTGCTACAGCCGCTGCCATCATGCCAGACGCACCACCACCGATAACTATCACGTCAAATTGTTCTTGGCTGTTGTCCATATTATTTATCCATCTTATTTTTCTGGCGGGCACGAGCGAAGGAGCGGAGGTCTGGAATCACATCATCTTCATCCATTATTTCTTGGCCAATGATTTCTTCAAGAATATCTTCCACTGTAATCACTCCAGTAAATCCGCCGAATTCATCGAGCACCACGAAAAGATGCATCTTCGTTGATATGAATTCACCGAGCACTTTATCAAGTGGATCTTGTTCGTGCACAAAGTGCACAGTGCGGTCCATTACATCTTTCACATTACTTGGTACTGGTATGCCAATCAGATCTTTCAAATATAAAATTCCTATGAAATTATTGTGGTCATTCTCATACACAGGTATACGTGAGTATCCAGTATCACGAAGTTCAAGGAGCGCTACTTGGTCGAGCACTGCACCTGAGGAAATAGTCTTCACTACAGTATTTGGAGTCATTGTGTTGTAAACTCTGCGTGTCGAGAATGAGAGTGATCCGCGAGCGATACGGCGCTCATCATGATCAACCCCGAGGACATTATTTTTCTCATCTTCGTCTAGTATGGAAAGCAAATCAACTTTTGAAAGTTTATTAATCTTTTCTTCACCAAGAATTTTCTTAAGCAAGTATGCAATAGGTGCAGTGATAGGATAAAAAATAAATAAGAGCAATTTCATAAATGGTGCACAGAAGCTACCGAGCTTGAGTGCATGCCGACTACCGAAAGATTGAGGGAAAACATCTGCAAGCAGGAAGATGAGTGCAGCAGAAACTATACCCGTCACAAAGCCGCTGAAGCGGTCACCAATGAGCACCGTAGCAAAAGCGTTTGCGAGATTTGTACCCAGAATAAGCGTCGCCAGGAGCTTCATACCATGTTTACGAATAGAAAGTACGGCTATGGCATCTTTATTCTTCTGCTTTGCCATGCGCTCAAGCACACTCATGTCAAAGGTCATATAAGCGAGTGTGAGGGCCGAGAAGAAGCCTGAAGCCATCAGTAGTATAAATATTCCAATCATTATCATAAGAGCTATTATAACATAAAATCACCCTTTCGGGTGACTTCATGAAAACTATTTCTTCTTATCCTTCTTTGGCTTCTTCACTTCCTTTTTTACTCTATGATCTCCTTTTCCCATATAATTTATTTAAATTAAATTAATAATATATTTATATTATACACTACTTTGATATTTGTCGTAAGCGTTCGTAGAGTGCGATAGCTGCGGAGACGGAAGCGTTGAGTGATTCCACTTTTTTATCCATCGGTATAGAGAGCGAGAAGTCACATAATTTTTTCGTAAGGTCATTTATGCCTTCACCTTCAGAGCCCACTACTATCGCCACCTTGCCTGTGAGGTCACTGCTCCAGAGAGTACTTCCTCCTTGCATGAAGAGCCCGTGGACCCAGTATTTATTGTCCTTGAGTGTGCGTATTGCATCATTCACATTCATTTCAATTATCGGAATCATACCCACAGTGTTTGCAGAAGTGCGAGCCACAGTTTCATTGATCGGAGCTTGATTGTGCTTGCCTACCACGATTGCATCAGCGCCAGAAGCCACAGAGCTACGGATAATAGCTCCCACATTGTGCACATCTGTAAGCTCATCGAGTATCACCACGCAGGAATGCTCGTTCTTCTCGGTCTTTTTAATGATTTCTTTCAGCGTTATTTTCATTAGCGCATTCTACCATATACTAGGAATTTGTAAATTTCATCTACCACGATCACAGAAAGTGAGACTATCATAATAATCACCCAGTCATAAAATCCAATCGGTGTAGTACTTAGGAAATTATTAAACCATGGCACGTATACTGCAGCGAACTGTAGTAGGAACACTGCCATAAGTGACAAAACCAAATATATATTTGAGAAAAAGTTAATTTTGAAAATCGATTTCTTTTCACTTCGGCAGTTGAGCGCATTCATCCATTGATACACAGCGAGCACTGTCACTGCCACGGTCGAAGCTTTCAGGAAATCAGCAGAATAGAATTTATACAAGAATAGTGTGCCTGCCATCATCACAAATCCCATGATGAACATTCGCACAAGCATAGGGAAAGTGAGCAACTTACTATCCCCCTTTCTCTTCTTCTCATTTAAGATGCCGGGCTCACTTGGCTCAAGTGCAATAGCCGCCACAAGGAATCCATCTGTCACGAAATTGAGCCATATGATCTGGCTTGCAGTAAATGGCATATCAAGCCCAAGCACCATCACTCCCGCAATAGCAAATATTTCTCCGAGTCCTGTTGAGAGCAAATACATCACCACCTTTTTAATTGTATTGTAAATATTCCGGCCTTCTTCCACAGCAGATACAATGCTTCCGAAGTTGTCATCGAGGAGCACAATGTCTGCGGCTTCTTTCGCCACCTCAGTACCGATCTTACCCATAGCCACCCCTAGGTCCGCTGCAGCAAGTGAGAGCGCATCGTTCACACCATCTCCAGTCATAGCCACGATGAGCCCCGCACTTTTATATGCATTTATGATTGCCATCTTGTGCTCTGGATTCACGCGAGCAAAAAGGCTAGTCTTCACGATTCTACTTTTTATTTCTGTAGCACTTAGAGTGTCTAGCTCATCACCTGTAATCACATCATCACCATCCGTATAAATTCCCACAATTTTCCCAATAGCTTTCGCAGTGTCTACATGGTCTCCAGTGATCATCACCACGCGTATTCCAGCAGCCTTCGAGCGTGCTACAGCATCTGCCACCTCCACTCTTATCGCGTCTTCTATGCCCACGAAACCTACAAATGTAAGCTTTGGTAACTCATTTTGATCTACTTCAGTATTGTGATGCTCCGCAACAGCAAGCCCAAGTACTCGGAGTCCTTTCGCAAGCATTTTACTTAGTTCCACTTCTAATTCCTTATATTTTTCATCAGTAATTGGAATCTTTTTATTACTAAATAATATTTCTTTTGAAGCTTTAAGTATTACTTCCGGTGAGCCAGCAACGAAATAGACTTTCTTCCCGTGAACTTCATTTAAAGTACTATGGAATTTATTTTTATAACTAAATGGTATTTCACTTATCTTTGGATTCTCTGCTTCTAGTACAAATTTATTTAGTCCCAATTTCTGTGCAAATACGAGTAGTGCCACTTCGGTAGGATCTCCAGAAACTCTCTGCCAAGAATCCTTCTCTTCATTGTATGCAATATGAGCCCTCACAGTAAGTGAAGAAATCTTGCCTACATACATTAGGTCAGGACGTGAAGTATAGTCCACTTGATTACCAGATTCTTTTATCATACCCTTCGGCTCATAGCCATTACCAGTGACTTCATAAAGGCCATTTGCAGTATAAACCTCTGTAACCATCATTTGATTGAGTGTAAGAGTGCCAGTCTTGTCCACAGCGATTATGTCTGCCTGTCCGAGCGCTTCCACTGATTGCAGATTCTTCACCAGCGCATTTCTTTTACTCATCCTACTCACACCTGTCGCGAGTATTAGCGTCACCACTACAGGGAGTCCCTCCGGCACTGCAGATACTGCCACTGCCACCGCTATTGAGAACATCTCACGCACTGGAATACCAGAGTATACTCCAAGGAAAAACATTATGACGACAATTACACAAACAATTATAATGAGTACATTCGACAATCTTTTTATATCAGCTTTGAGCGGCACATCAGTATCGAGAGATTTTAATTTTACAGAAATATTTCCAATGAATGTGTAAATACCTGTCGCTACAACGATAGCTTTTGCCGTCCCTGAAAGCACATAAGTCCCACGGAAAACCATATTGTTTTGGTCTTGAATATTTAGATTACTTCCAATAATCGTTCCGCTTTTTTTATGAATGTTTGCTGATTCACCAGTAAGAGATGATTCATCTATAGTAAAATCTTCTGCACTCACTATTCTCGTGTCTGCTGGAATTTTATCTCCTTCTTTTAGGAGAACAATATCTCCAGGAACGAGCTCACTATCCTTTACAATAAGTTCAATCCCTGAGCGTAGTACGGTGGCTTCAGTATCCACAAGATGATTAAGTGCTTCAAGTGTATTCTGAGCTTTACCTTCTTGTATTGTTCCAATAATTGCATTAATAATTAAAACTATGCCGATAAAAAATCCTGAACCATAATCACCCATGATGAATACAATCACGCATGCAGCGAGAAGCACATATATGAGCGAGCTCTGAAATTGACGAAGGAAAATTTCAAAGTATGTGGTCTTTTCAGCAACTGGCAATTTATTCTCTCCGTATTTCTCGCGTTTGATCAGGACCTGCTCTTTCGATAGCCCGTTTTCATTTGAATCAAAATGAGTAAATATTTGCTCACTAGTTTGTGTGTACCATTCCATAGTCGTAATTATACCATAATTCATAGGCTATTTTTGATTAAATATGGGGATATGATATATTATTTCATATGGATTACGAAGAATATATGGAAAATTTGTCGATCGAAGATGCCCCAGTAGCAAATACTGGCGACGATATAATGTGCCCCGATTGTAATATCAAACTCGTAGGTGGAGTATGCCCAAATTGCGGCATAACTAAAGAAAAAATTGAAGAGGAAGAAGATAGTCGTTATGAACGCCGCAGGGAAAGAAGATAAAAAAAATAGAGCCATATGGCTCTATTTTTTATTATCTTTTCCAGTTGTCGAGGAGGATGCCGGTTGCCATGGATACGTTTAGCGATTCTGCTTTGCCGTAGCGAGGGATTGTAATCTTATCTGTGATATATGGCGTAAGGTCAGCATGAATACCATTTGATTCATTGCCCATGAGTAGTATTCCAGAATCAGGGTATGAGAAAGTGTGTGCATCACTGCCATCGAGTAGCGCTCCCAAGACTTTCACATTATTATTTTTCTCTAAATAGTCTTTTAAATCTGTATAGAAAATATTAACCCTTGTGAACGAGCCCATAGATGCGGCAATCACTTTCGGATTATAAAATTCCGCAGTCGTCTCACTGCAAATAATTTTCTTTACTCCATACCAATCAGAAGTGCGGATAATTGTACCAAGATTTCCTGGGTCACGGATTTCATCAAGCATTACCACTAACTCATTTCCGATTTCAAATTCTATATTTTCTTTTTCTCTCACGATAGCAATCCCAGTATCGTTGAATTCAAGAGTGCTAGCTTTCGTCAAATCTTCTTCTGTAACTATCTCAGATATAGCATCAAATTTCCGAAATTCTTCCCGATACTTTTCAAATATTTCTCGTGTAATATAAATATTTACAATATCGAAGTCCGACTTCGATAGTTCAATTATACTTTTCTCTCCTTCCACGAGGAACATCCCCTCTTCTTTACGGAACTTCTTCAGATGAAGTAACTTTATGAATTTAATAGTATTCTTATTCATGAAATTATTGTAGAACTTTCTTTGTCACTATCGGGTATATCTCAATGAGTGCTGAAAATAGTGAGAGTATTAGTGGACCAAGAAGAAAACCTAGTGCACCAAATACAATAAGTCCTCCAAACACAGACATCATAATAAGGAATGGATGTATGTCGACATCTTTACCGACGAGTATTGGACGGACGAAGTTGTCCACGAGGCCAACGATAAATATGCCCCATACTGCAAGACCAATGATTGAGAACAAACTTCCTCCAGTAAAGATAAGGTAAACGATAGCAGGCACAACAACGAGCGCAGTACCCACACCTGGGATAAGCGCAGCAAATATTGTAAGAGCACCCCAGAGTGCAGCAGATGGCACGCCAAACATCATAAATCCGAACCAAGCCATAAGCCCTTGTATGCCAGACATCATAAGTGTACCTTTAACTATAGAATTGATCGCTTTCTTTAATTTAGTAAGTATCTGAACATCATGAGTATCATCGAGTGGGCTAATTTTTATCATTCTCTCGACAAACCCCCTACCATCGCGCAAGAAGAAGAATAAAGAAATCGTACTTAGGAAAATTATCGGTATAGATGAAGCTATGCCAGAAAATATTCCTCCAAGATTATTTAGTAGTTTATTAAACATTGAAGACATGTATGAGGAAAGATCGATGGAGCCAGCTGGCACGAAGTCTGCAAGTCTATTATTCAAATTCGCAGAAAGTACATTTAATGTGTCGTGGAAATTTCCAACATTCATATATAATACTTTCGCTTCACCAAACACCTGAAATGTAAAGAATGTAACCGGTATAAGAACCACTATTCCTACCGCAAGGATAGTAAGCACTGCAGCTATAGAGCCATTGGACGCTACATACTTTTTAATCCTTTCAAACATTGGGAAGAACACGACTGCAAATATTCCCACAACAGCAAAAAGCTTTATGAATGGTAAGAATATAAATAAATTAAAAACGGATATTAATATAAGTAACCCGAGGAAGAAATAAAGTTGAATATTTTTATTTGTCATAAATGAATTATAGCACAAAAAAGTCCTATTTCTAGGGCTTTAAAGTGTAGGTTTTAATCCTAGTATCGATGAAATTCCGGTAATTCTTAAGGCGAGCCTCCTCTACTTTTGTGATTTTTATACTTTCTGGGATTTTATCTACATCAAGTGGCACGATGGTGAAATTCTTTAATCCACTACTATCTGTACTTCTCTTCACCCATGTACCTATAAAATCCGGAGTAGTCTTAAGAAGATCATTTTCTATAGAAATTTCTACTTTCAAAATTCCACCGAGGTCAGTATAAGTTGCGCTCATACCAGAGATGAAGTTCCCAAGTGAGTACGCCACCAAGCACTTTCCATTATTTAGATACTTTATCGGCTGAAGTACATGCGGATGTGAACCAAGCACAATGTCTGCACCGTTATCACACGCTAGCTTCGCTATGTCTTCTTGAAATTTATTTTGTGTGAGTTTATATTCCTCTCCGAAATGTAGTGTCACAATAACTGCATCGATATTCTCTTTCTTCAAGTCTAGAATATCTTTCTTTATCTGATCTTTATTTATATAAGAAAGCATAAATGAATTTTTATCACTTAGCTTCAGGCCGTTGGTGCCGTATGTGTAAGATAGGAATCCGACACGAAGTCCATTCTTCTCTGTAATTTCAAAATTCACCTTTTTACTATCACTCCTTGTGCCTAATGCTGTGAATCCCATATCTGTCACATTCTTCACAGTGTTTGTAAGACCTCTCGCACCTCTGTCGAGTGTGTGATTGTTGGCAAGAGATAAATGTGTGAAGTTATTATTCTTAAGTGCAGTTAGTAATTCAGCTGGTGCATTGAAATTCGGATAGCCAGAATACTTAAGCTCTTTACCTGCCACTGGAGTTTCCAAATTCGCATAGACGATGTCCCCTTCCAAATACGATTTAATATTTGTAAATAAATTATCGAAATTGTAAGTGTCAGTTTTCTTGTCGTACCCAGCCGAGAGCTCACTCTGGTGCATCATCACATCGCCGACTGCGATCAGAGTAATTTTTTTACTTTGCACGACAGTAGGCATTTCACTTACCACATCGCTTGCTTGTGCAGTAAGAGTATTTGTATTTACATCATCATGACCTTTAATATAAGGATCATAAAGCATGAATTTACCCATAGCAAAAAGTATGACAATAAGCATGGTATTCATCATGTAATAAAATTCCCTTTTTGCTCTAGGCGACATATGTCTATTATAACATGCAAACAAATTTTGGAGTATAGATTTACTCGCTTAGTACTTCATTCACAAGCTCAACTACTCCTATTTTTTTTGTAGCAGAGAAAGGTATGAGTGTGTGATGACCTACTTTTTTTTGAATCTTTTCTATTTGAATAGCTAATTCAGATTTTTTTACTTGGTCAATCTTGTTTGCAACTATCACAATGTTCTTGCTGTGTTCACCGAGTGCACGTAGCATGGCGAGGTCATCTTTCGTCGGACCTACGAATGCATCGATAATTAGGATAACTTTCCTCTGACTATAATGAGAATCAAGTAAGTATCCATAAATCAATTTCTCCAGTGCTTCACGCCCAGTGAAAGAGGCCTTCGCATAGCCGTAGCCAGGGAGATCCATAAGGTGAAGATTTTTATTTACGAGGAAAACATTTATTTCTTGAGTTTTACCAGGATGAGAGCTTGATTTTACTAAATTTTTATTATTACAAATCGCATTTATAGTGCTAGACTTGCCCACATTTGAGCGGCCGATAAACGCTACCTGAGGAATACCAAGTTCAAGGGCTTTATCAATCCCGACGACACCTTTCACAAACGTAGCGGAAGTGATATTCATATGTGATAATTATACCACAAATTTTTTAAATTAGCTACTGTTTTATATCTAGACTATTCTAGGGTAACGCTCTTTATAACCATTGCTTCAAGAGGTCTATCCCCAGGAGCGGTCGGAGTATTCTCGATAGCTGTGATTACATCCATGCCTTTTACTACCTTTCCGAAGACTACGTGCTTTCCATCTAGGAAGTTATTCGCATTTACGTTGATGAAGAATTGGCTACCATTTGTATTTGGTCCTGAGTTTGCCATTGAGATAGTGCCTACGTCGTTTTTATTTGTAGCTGTTAGTTCGTCTTCAAATTTGTATCCTGGTCCGCCAGTGCCCCACATAGCCATCTTACTATCATCCTTGGTAAGTGGATCTCCACCTTGAATCATAAATCCTTTTATCACGCGGTGGAACTTCACACCATCATAGAATCCTTCTCCTGCCAATTTTACGAAGTTTGCCACTGTGTTTGGTGTAGTGCTACCGAATTCTATAGTGATATCTCCTTTTGTTGTGTGTAGTGTTGCTTTCATAATATTTTTCTTAGTTACTTCTTTATTAATAATTTGTGACTCACCCTTCTCTCCCGCTACTAAATTCAATAATTTATCTTGCTCATTTTTTGCTTCTTCTATCGACTTAGGTGTGTTCTCTGTACTATTACTCTTAAATACAAAATACCCACCAGCAAGCATAACAATTGCAATAATTAAAAATGTATATGTCTTATTCATCCCGTGTGAAATTTATTAATTTATAATGTGATTACTTAGTGCACCGAATATCCCATAAAATAACTTATCACATTTGTGATCTGTTAAATTTCTATCGGGATTCATTCCGTTATTATAACAAATAAAACAAAAGCCCTCAAATGAGGGCTTTTGTGAAGAATAAAATATTATTTCTTTTTCTTTGCTGGAGCTGCTTTCTTGGCTGGAGCCTTTGTAGCTACTTTCGCTACTTTTGCTACTGGCTTTGCAGGAGCTTTCGCTACTACCTTTGGAGCTGCTACAGGAGCCTTTACTACTTCTTTTGCAATTTCTTTTGGAGCTTGCTTAGGAAGTGAAAGCACTTCAATAGAGCGGATCAAACGATCAAGCTTGATATTCATTTCTGTAAGTTGCTTTTCCATTCCAGAATTTCCGGCTGGCTTAGCATCAAATGATGGCTTTGGAGTAAATGCTGGGCGGTCGTTAAACTCACGGCGTGGTGCACGATCTCCGAAATCATTTCTTGGCTTTCGGTCTACACCTTCACGCTTACTACTGAAACAGTTGTTACAGTACACTGGCTTGTCACCAGATGGACGAAATGGTACTTCACAAGAATTACCACACTCACTACATACTGTCTTAAACATTTCAGCTGGACCATCACTGCGTCCACCGCGGTCGCCACCGAAACTCTTGCGTCCACCGAAGCTTGGGCGGCCACCAGATGAACCACCTCTAAATCCTCCACCTCCTCCTCTACCACCTTGGAAATTTCCCATAAATTATATTTGTTATAGTTAAATTATTGCTTTCGAAAGCATTTTGCTATTATCTTTATATAATAACACTAATTTACTAAAAAAGCAAATATCAATACAAAATGCACCCATTTGGGCGCATTTTGTAGATAGAGAAAGTTAAAATTTAGGAAAGGTGCTTTGAAACAAGCTTTGTCATTTCAAACATGTTTACCACAGCCTTACCACCGAAAACCTTCTTAAGGTTAGCATCGGCAACGATATTTCGCTTGTTCTTAGGATCTTGAAGATTAAATTTCTTAATATATACCCATAGAGCCTTCACAACCTCAGAACGAGGCATTGAACTCTTTCCTACTACTGCCATTAAGTCTGCACTGATTGTCATTGGCTTCATGAAAGCTGAATTTGCTTTCCCTGCTGCCTTCTTTGCTGGAGCTGCTTTCTTAGCTACAACTTTCTTTGCGACCACCTTTTTTGCTACTGCTTTTTTTGCTGCCATATAAATTTATTTTATTCCTTTTAAGTCAGGATTAATTATTAATAAAACGATATGAATATTATACCACCTTTCTCCCTAGAGAACCAAGTTTTTCCCTAGGGGAAAACACTTAATCAAACGAAAGTCCCATTTTGTGTAGTTGACGCCGTATCTCTATATGGTCTGGTACAATCCTCTCCACTAAATCCCAAAAGTTTTTTGAGTGGTTAAAATGTGCGAGGTGGCACAGCTCATGCACTATGATATAGTCAGCCATATGACTTGGAAGTTTTACAATTTTATAATTAAAATTTAAATTTTTCTTTCTTGAACAGCTCCCCCACCTTGTGCTTTGATTCCTAATTGCGATTTTTCCATATTCAAAATTATAAAATTTATTTAAATCTATGATTCTACTCTCAACAAATTCTCTCGCACTCTCCTTATACTTTTTATAATCCTTCATTTGCTCAGCCTTCGTCATCTTCTTCGGTATTCCAAGTTTTTCATTCTCTTTTTCCACCTCTATCTTTTTCTTTAGGAAATTTTCCACTCTCTCTTCTATCCATTCCTCCCTGCTCTCGACGAATTTCTTCACAAGGTAAAGTGGCGCACGTATAGGCGCCGTCACTACCACTCTGCCATCTTGATGCACAATGATTCGCAAATTCTTCGATCTTTTATTTTTCTTAATTATATATTCCACAAATTTTTAAAATTCTCACATTCTTGAGAATGTGAGAATGTTATTTTTCAATTCCAGGCACAAACTTGAGCGAGATAGAATTCACGCAGTGGCGAGTGTCTTTCTCTGTAAGGTGCTCACCTTTAAATATGTGGCCGAGGTGCCCACCGCAATTCGCACAAGTGATCTCTTGGCCGAAGTATGGATCAATATATGAATCTCTTTTGATTGCTCCTTCAATCTCTTGGTCGAAGCTTGGCCACCCGCAAGTACTTTCAAATTTATCTTTCGAATTATATAGTGGTGCCTCGCATTGCTTGCACACATACACACCAGTCTCTTTAGTATTCGTATACTCACCCACAAACGGCGCCTCTGTGCCTTTCTCAAGTATCACTCTCTTCTCTTCTTCTGTAAGCTCATTTAATTTCATAAATTTATTGTATCACAATTGAGATTTTAATTTCGTCACCTTCCACTATGTCTTCAGCTTTGCGAATCTTCTTACTTATACAAAGCAAATAGCCAGATTCCTTATGCGGGAAAAGCGAAGTCTTCCAAGTGCTCTTACCCACCTTCGCTTCAATCTTCACAAAGCCTTTCGTATATACCTTTCTTATGCTCTCTGATAGCTTCTTCTCGAACGTCACGAAATGCCAGCCTCCATCCCCCGGCCACCGCCAAACTTTTGCGTTAATTATAAATTTTTTCTTAAACATTTAAATAAATGGAATGATTAGATAATAATAGATTAGTGAAAGTATTACCCAGAGAATAGAAAACTTCAAACAAATCAATCCCTTGAAATTCATAAACTCTTTCGAATAATCCCAGAGCATCACATTCTTAAATTTTAAATACGCATATCCAATTATAAATTCTAGACCTGAAGTAATTACAGCAATTACAATTACCAAATAAGCTATGGGTAAATAAAGAAAACTTAACAAATACAAGAACATAGTACTAAATGCATATATTTGAGTGCTAAAAAAATCCGGCAGTACAAACCTCCGCGCATTGATGGATCGATACGCGCATTCAAGCATAACTCCTAGTGCAAACCCCAAAATATAATTTTCAATTATTTTAATAATCATAGATTATGAATTAAACTATTCGCCTATTCGAGCGAATTAGAGAATAGATTAATAAGAGATTGTAATTTCTTGGGCATTGCTTTTGATTTCTGATAAAACACGAGTAGATTCCTTTGGTCCTTTTCTAATACCTCAGCGTTCGCGAGTATTATCAAATGTTTGGATGTTGCTTTGATCGAAAGCTTAATCTTTTTTGCTATTTCGCCGACTGTGGCTTCAGACTTTTCAGATAAAAATTTAATTATCTCAAGTCTCCTCTTGTTTGCTAGTGCTTTGAATACTTTTTCATATTCTCCGATTTTCATAAATAAATTATATCATAAAATATTTCTATGTATATAGTATGCCGATACAACCCTAACGCAACGCAACTATTCGCCTATTCGTGCGAATTAGAGAATATGAACTAACATGCAAATTAAAAGGCCCACACAAAGTGCGGGTCCCATTAATTTTTGTTTTAAAGCATTACCATTACCATAAGGTCGAACGCATTTTCACGAAGATCGCGTTGTTTATAGTTGTAAATTTTGCCAGTACTAAACTGAATGTCATCAATGATTTGATTTAATTGCTGTTGACTAATACCTAAGTCACAAAATTTTTTACTGAATCCTGAATTAGATAATTCAAGATTGTAAATTTTTGAGCAAGCCTTGTAGACTGCTGTAATTACTTTACGATCCTTTTTCGATGAAAGGAACGGTTTTAGAAAAGCTTTCGCTCTGGACAAGCTTCTCTGGTTTCTGTTTAAAGAACTCATAGTTTAAAATTTTTTTATTTTCCTACTTTATTATGTAGGTTATTATAATAAATAATGCTAAACACACTATTCATATTACTTATACCATAAAAATGATATTTCGCAAATATAATATAGTGCACAACTATTCGCCTATTCGAGCGAATTAGAGAATAGATACGGGATGCGAGAGGAAGGAAATTAGGATTGGGATAAATTAAGAATATGATTGAAATGCTTTTCGGACACGGGCATTATGGAGAGGCGCTGGCCGGGGGCGAGGAGGGGCATGCCGGAGAGGGCGGGGTCGAGGCGGATTTCTGCGAGGGTGACGGGATGCTTCCACTTCGATACAAATGCCACGTCTACGCATTGCCATATGACTTTGCCAGTATTGCTAGCTTTGGGCTTAATAGCCTTGGGATCGTAATGTTCGTCTTTCCTATCAAACTGAGTTTCGTCGGCATGGGCTCCCCTCGCCACGCGCGCGACGCCGTACACACCCGCAGGTGTTTTGTCTGACCCTATTGAATGATAGAAAAGTATCTTGTCCCCCACCTTCATCCCCTGCGTCATGAAATTCCGCGCTTGGTAGTTCCTCACGCCTTCCCAACTCGTCTTCTTATCTTTCTTCAAATCGTCGATGCCGTAGCACGACGCCTCGGATTTTATTAGCCAGTAGTTCATAGAGTTATTATATCATATGAAATAATGCAAAATAACATTCTGGTATTCTGCAGAATACCAGAATGTTATTAAATAAAATTGATAGGTGCAGAAATTTTAAAATTGTGTATACTTTGAGTTATATGGAAACAGAAGATGAAGTAATAGTTCGCGATGCGAACGGCACGATACTAGCCCATGGCGACAGTATCACCCTTATAAAAGATTTAAAAATAAAAGGTAGCTCAATAGTGATCAAGAAAGGCACCAAGGCCAAGAATATCCGCCTGACAGATGATGAAGAGCTAGTGGAGTGCAATATCGACGGTATGAAAGGCATTGTCCTCCGCACTGAATTTATCAAAAAGGCATAGTGCTTAGAAACAAAATAGTCCAAAACGACATTCTCACATTCTCAAGAATGTGAGAATGTTATTTTAGGGTTGCAATTTGTGTATATTATGGTATTATAATAATTGAAAATGATTTCAAGAATAGTTCTTGAATAACACAAATTTCAGAAAGGAGAATAGCGAAGTGTTAGATAAAAAAAAGAAAAAGCCTTTTGGTTTTGATGTTGAAGAGCAGGATTTTAAAAAGTCGGAATGGTCAAAAAACAATCCGCAAACCTGTGTAATGATTGCAATAAAGGAGGAAGGTGTAGCTATACGTGATTCGAAAGATGAAACTAAGGCAACACAATACTTTAAACACGATGAGTGGGATGCATTTATTAAAGGAGTAAAATCCGGTCAATTCGATCTCAAATAACCATTGCGGCTTAAAAAGGGTGGAACAAATTTGTTCTGCCCTTTTTTATATAACTATTCGCCTATTCGAGCGAATTAGAGAATAGTAATGTATGGATAGATAAATAAAAAACATTCTGGTATTCTGCAGAATACCAGAATGTTTATTTTGAGGAGAGGTGGTGGTGGGAGATGTTTAGGATAATTTTGATAAAATTATTTTTTGGATTTCGTCTTTGCTAAATGATCCATGGTTTTCAAATCGTAAAAGTGGCATCCCAGCGTCTTTAAAAAATCCCTTCTACTATACCATCGCGTTCTGTTTAGCAACTACGGTCCTTACTAAACATTATCTTAATTAAGTTTATTTTTTATTTACTTGCAAAAGCTCAACAACTAGGGCAACCATTTTGTCTTTATGCTTTGGATCGCTTTCAGCAATAAGGAGTGTGATAGCTGTTAGGCCTGAAGGATTTATGTTTTTAGCACCAAGCACACCCACTTTCCGCAGGAACCAAATAAACGCAAAAGCACCCGAACGTTTATTACCATCTGTGAACGGATGATTCTTTACCATAAAATATAGTAAGTGAGCTGCCTTTTCTTCGACAGTAAGATACACATCTTGCCCGCCAAATGCTTGCATCACGTTACCCACTATACCTTCCACGCCACCAGCAAACCTCTCCATTGCAAACATATCTGTAGCTTCGTCTTTCTTCATTAATTCATTTTTCAATTCTGAAATAGCGTCCAATAGTTCTTGTCCGGCAAGTTTTACTTTTTTCTTTGTTTGGCCTTTGGTAAACAATTGGTCTTTATCATAAGCATCAAGCTTAGCCCATGTGACCGAATATTCCTTCACCAAATCAAGAATTGCTTTCGGATCAAGGACTACGTGCTCTGGAAGGAGTGCCTGAATGCTATTTACTGTCTCAATAAAAGAATCATAATTTTTAAGTATGACTTTCTTGTTTATAGTGTAGCCTTTCACTAAATGCTCTTTCAGTGTCTTTGTGGCCCAAATACGAAACTGGGTTGCATTTCTGGAATTAACTCTATACCCGACAGAAAGTAGAACATCTAAATTATAAAATTTAACCTTATATTGCTTACCATCTTTAGCAGTTGTAAAGAAATCCTTTACAACTGAATTCTGATTTAATTCTTTTGTTTCAAAAATACTTTTCAAGTGCTGACTAATGTTTTGCTTTGTAGTCATGAAAAGTTCAGCAATTTGATCCTGTGTTGCCCATACTGTCTCATGCTTAAAATCCCCGCGAAGTTCGATTGCTCCGGATTTAGCCTGATATATAACCATGCCTTGATTTTTGTCTTTAGTTTTAATTACCTTCTTCTTCATAATAATATTATAACATTTTATTACCTTTTATAGGAAAACGAGAATAGGTTTTACTCGCAAAAGAGGTGTTGCTTCAGCTTTTATTTTTGCACAAAGATCAAGCCCACTTGATATTTGAGAGACTAGCGACCAACATACGCTACTTGTCTGACCTATTTCATATACAAAACGCACTGCAGTTTATTTTATATATGTTTAATAAATAGGGGGTGGTTCAGTTTATCTACACCCGCTTTTGAACAATACCTTTGTAATAAGGCCTCCTAACTACCCTTACAGCCCTTTCGCTATGTGGGTATGCATTACATCCTTGTCCGAGGATATTTTTCTGCCATTTCCTATAAAAAATAACAAAGTACTTACATATTAAAAGACGGGTACGTTGAGAAAATATTACAACAAAATAACATTCTCACATTCTTGAGAATGTGAGAATGTTATTTTTGGTATTGTGCTTGGTGAGGGTTGGTGGCGTGGGGCTATTTGGAAAATATTCGGGAACTATTCGCCTATTCGAGCGAATTAGAGAATAGTAATAGATAGATAGATAAATAAAAAACATTCTGGTATTCTGCAGAATACCAGAATGTTTTTTCTATTTCATCTTTGCTAAATGATCCATGGTTTTCAAATCGTAAAAGTGGCATCCCAGCGTCTTTCAAAATCCCTTCTACTATACCATCGCGTTCTATCCTGTCTTCCCTATCATGAGATTTGTCATCAACTTTAGCAAGGACGGTCCTTGATAATCACAAAAACTTATTTAAATAAATGAATTAAAATAATTTTAATGATTTTAGTTAATAAAACTAGAACTAATGCTACTACAAACTGAAAACATAGCAATATTATAGTCCTAATTTTAAAATTTTCCTTTAAATCAGTTTTAGACAAATTTAATTTATGTTGAATTTCGCTTACAATTTTTTCGTGAAGGTACGCAAATTCAATTAGAAAATTAAATAATCCTAGTTTTTTAATTAATTCAGCAAATTTTAAAATAAATTTATCTTTTCTTGTTGGCTCTTTTGAATATATTTCAATCTCAAGCTCCTTTATAAATTCATTTTCAAATACCTCCTTATTCTCTGAAATTTCTTTAATCTCCTTTTTGTGAACATTATCCCTAAAAATTTCTATATTACTTTTAGTATTTTTTTCTTCCTCTTCAATTTTTTTACGTAATTTATCTAAATCAATATTTATATTCGATATTAATTTAATGCGGGTCTGGCGAAGTATGCGACATGATACCATCTACCATCGGCCTTTTTATGATCTGAAATAGGCGTCCACCAAAGCTTATCCCCATTAGGACTTATCATGCAAGGACTACGCCATTTACCATAATTCATCCTTTCTTTCTCTAGATCACAAGCACAATGTACTGGAACCTCTCCATTATACCTCTCTTCAACCAATCCCCTAAAATTATTACAAACTACGCACAACTTTATCTCCTTTTTAATTATTTCCATAAATAAAAAATTCCTCAAATAATGAGGAAAGATTTTCAAGCGTGGACTAGACGCAAGACTTATCTTTCCTGACGCTTTCGCGTCTGGTTGGATTTAGCACCTTACAAATGCAGGTTGCTGTGGGGTCATTGAGCCAATTCTCTACCACCACTCTTAATATAAACTATTAAATTGTCGCACGTTTCTATTATAGCATCTTTACTGAATATTCATAGGTTATTTAACTAAGTCTGTAAAAAATTTCCACAAGATATACATTATCTCAGTATCATAACCACAGTATTTCAGCATTTGCCTTTTCTTTTCCTC
Source organism: Candidatus Nomurabacteria bacterium (assembly GCA_943356675.1). Classification (GTDB taxonomy): domain Bacteria; phylum Patescibacteriota; class Minisyncoccia; order Phycocordibacterales; family UBA9973; genus UBA8515. Next base: position 47,560 of record CALRFQ010000002.1, on the reverse strand, counting down.
CAAATCTTTACCATCCAATTCCCCTTGTGCTATTTGCCGATACGATTCTATTGCATCAGTTCCACTCTGAACATCCAAATCCTTGTATGAAAATTCTGGGGCTAAAATAGGTTGCACCTTTTTGATCGACGAGCTACCCTTAAAACCGTGATGGACATAATACTGTTGTTCTACAATATCCATCAGATCATAAGTTCTACTTATCACACTTTGCAAGAATTCAAATTGAAGTGGAACCAAACGGGACAGTTCTCTATTTCTCGCATTTTCAAATGCTTTGTACCAAGATATTACACTACCTGTGTCACCTATGACTTCCCTCAAACCGGCGACAATTTTCTCCGCTGGATCCCCTTCTAAAACAAGCATTTCATAATGTTCTAATTCGGCATCCTTATCTTTGAGTACATGAATAGAATATTGAAATACGATGTGCTGATAAGGATGATATCCATCAAAAACTGGTATAGCCGTTGGATACGTCTCGTAATCCAGGAAATAAAGCGGAAATGTTAAAGAATTTAATTCAGCTTTTATCGCATCAAGATCAATAATGGGCTCTTTAGACTTGTGAATTACTACTTGGTTCAACTTTCTTGGTTTACCAGGTCTTCCGTCTTTTGTTTTTGAAGGTTTTGGTATTTCAGACTCAATTACATTATCTATTGTTAAAATATTTGCATCAAGAAGTTCTTTCAAATAAGCTTTACTATTACCAATTCTATTCAAATCATGCACGCTATATGCTGGCACATCAGGGTTCGTAAAAGTAAAAGTTGTGCAATGAGAGCTACGCCCTTTGTAATAGCAAGGACAATGACCACTTGGAATTGCATCGTGAGAAAGATACTCAAAAGCTTGACCCATTTCAAATTTTACATTTTCTATCATCTCATTTATTGACTCAGTTTTGTCTTCTATGATAAAAAGTTTATTTTCTGAAAAATCCAAATTACCTATTTTAATATATTCTTTATTTAGTCGGACAAGATATTTATTATTCAATGGTACACCACACATAGAAAATACATTGGTTTGGAAAGCAATATCGTATTCGTATTGCAATTCCTTTTTCTTATTTACCTTTTTTGGTTTGCCTTCCTCTTCTTCATCGTCATTCTCTTCCTTAGTTGAAGACATTTTTATTTCATACAAGTCATACATGCAGGCATCAGTATTCCAGACCAAGACATCACCCGCAGCCAAGTATTTATCCGTAGCACACACAGCTTGGAAAATCACAGGAGCTTTCTCGGCAATCAACTTCTTTGTATATTCACGAGCCTCGTCTCCGCGACCCGCTACCATGACTCCACCTGGGAACATACCCCGAGCAAGCTCTTCAACCTCGTTACCCATTACCCCTAAAGACTTTTCAAAATCTGATACTGGGAATTTAGAATACTCCTCGGGCATATGAATTTTAACCCAAACATTATTCGGACATTCACGATATAGTATAAAATCTGTTTTGGTTAGAAGTTTCATTTAATTCTCGATAAAATCTTTAACAGACTTACCAGTCTTAAATTTCCACTCTTTTGGCCCTTGTGCAGACCTTGCTAATATTACCGCAGCGGCGGCGCTTAAACTATCAAAAAGATAATCTTCTGAAAAAGATAGATAATCACCAACCTCAACAAGTCTATCAATTTTTAATAAATTATCTTTGATTTTTTTATAATTATGTTTTTCAAAACTTGGAGCATTTTCTTTTATTGCAGTTGAACCTTTTAAAACAAGAACCTTCCCATCATCCAAAAGAATAGCTTCAGATTTTGAACCTTTACCTTCACAAAAAATATGTTGGCTTTCATTTATTTTATCTTCTTTTATATCTACTGCAAAAATATCAAAACCCATAACTGGCATAATTAATTTAATATTTTCATAAAATATATGCAGTCCAGGTATGTCATGTTTAGATATATTGGGCAGAGCGGGCTTATTTCCATTCTCCAAAATACACCTAGCTGCATTTATTAAATCTGAGTAGATAAAAGACTCGAGATATTCAATACCAGTCTTACTTGGGTTATTATTATAACCAAAAAAGACCACCACGTTCTGCCACCAATCTTTTTTTCTTAAATGATCTTTAACTCTTTGACTAAATGAGTCAGCTTCACCCACATATACATTCAATAAGTCACTTTCATCAGATTCACCAATTAAAAAATAAACGCAAGGACCATTCAACTGTTCAAATTTTAAAATTTCCTCAATTTTATTTCTTGGTCCACAAATTGCCCCACCACTCCATTGATCAATAGATACTTCACGAATACCTTTTGGTAATCCATCATTTAAAAATAATGTTATTTTTTTACTTATATTTTCCATAAAATTTATTTTTTAATTTTTACTGTCACAAGATATTTTATTGGGTCGATCTGTACTCCAGGAATTTTATTCATGAAAGGATTAGGCATCATATAAATAAAAGGTGATTCCGACAAATAATCAAAAACAATATATAGATAATAATTAGGATCTTCTTTTGCAATCGATACTTCATTTTCGGAAATAAAAAATCTAAATTTTATTGCTGGTCTATATCTTACAGCTTTCACTTCAATGTGTTTTTCATATGAATCTGACGTTAAAGATAAGATATCGTATCCTAATGTATCATCTTCTAAGGACACTTGTTTAATACGATTAATAAGCTCAGGGTTTGTTTCTTTTAATTCTTCGATTTCATGTTTGATAACTATCTTCTCTGCAAAATCACCTGCTGCCCGATTATTACTATCTCTTAATTCAAAATCGATTTTTTTTGCTGTACCACTTTTTACCCTTTTTGTTTTTATTGTTGGTTCAATGCTTTCATCAATCTGCATTTCTAATATCTGTGGTTTAACTTTAGAAAGATCTGGAAAACTTAATCCTCCAGTTATTTTATTTACAATTTCTTCTTGTTCTTCCGTTGTTTTTTGCTCTAAACTCTCTATAACTCTTAAATAATTAGGATTACTTGTGTAAATTTGCCATCCATCATTCGTATTTAAATAATCAAAGTATCCCTCCTCGCTAAAATCTCTCAAAGAAAAACTTTCTAATATTAATTCAATATCTTTCTTTGAAAGTTTTGGGATGATCTTGTCACTTTCTTTTTGAATATATGAAGAAATAATCAGTGTATTAAAAAATCTTTTTACAGCATCGGCGAAGTCTACGATACTTAATTCTTGACTTTTATCTTTTAAAATTTCTAAATAAGACTCTTTTGAATCACTATTTCTATATTCCTCAATTAAATCAATAACAAGAGATATTTCGCTCTTATCATTCGTCCAACATACAAATAATTGATACTCCTCAAATGAAACATAGTCTACCGAATAAAGAATCTTCAAAAGAACCTCCATTGGCGCAATCTTTATTGAAAGATTTTCATTTAATTCAGGGCAATCTAGATAAACTTTCATGACCTGCTCGTCAAGAATTTTTTGTTTGTATAATGATTTTAGAAAAGTATCTCCCGCATTTGAGATTTGAAGCTTGTCTCCGCCTAGATTAATTATTAAACCTAAGTATCGTAAAGTAATGCTGCTACGAGTTGTTAATTTACTAAAACCAGACGTCAATTCCTTGTAAATCTTATTTACAACATCTCTAGTGTATTCCTTTTGCTTTGCTTTTTTCCAAAAGTTTTTAGTGCCTTTCCCTTCTAAATATTTTTTATAGTCATTAATCATGATTTTTATTTAAAACTTTTAAAATTTTTTGAGCAATCGCATAGGCTAATAATGGAGGTACAGAATTTCCTATCTGTATCCCAACGGAACTCTTGCTACCATAAAATACAAAATCATCATCGAAGGACTGGATTCGCGCAGCCTCTCGTGGAGTTAAAGCCCGGTGCTGTGATGGATGAGTTACACGACCAACGGAAGGGGTGTCAAAACGCGTTGTGATCGTATATGCGGGCTTGTTTCTATTCATTCTACCAAACGCGCCACTATGCACCGATTTCGTCTGTAGCTCCTTCGGTAAGCTTGTTCTACCCTCTCCTTCCTTGATATTTTTGAGTAATTCGACAATGCGTGGATCGTGGTGAGTAGCTTGATGGTTGTATAATTTTTCGCTCTTTCCACGTCTTTCCTGTTGATACTCAGAAAGTGCTTTAACCGGACCGTATTCTGATTCAAACTCTCCTTCTCCTGATAGCACTTTCGGTAAGTCAAGAATGGTTTCGGCCACGGTTACATATGGTTTTGCATTCTTGGGACCGTGAGTTTTTTCTGGGAAGAATTCTTCAGGGTCTACTCCTATTCTGTTTCCAATGAATACGGCACGCTTTCTCATCTGAGGTACTCCGTATTCTGCTGCAAGAAGAACATGAACTTTTGTCTCATATCCTATTTCCTTAAATTTCTTGATTATCTCATTTCGAACAGCACCACCGTGTATATTAAGCATTGCTGCTACATTTTCCATTACAAATACCTTTGGCTTAATCTCCTTTACTATCCGTATAAATTCTTTAAAGAGTTCATTGCGAGGGTCCTTTAGGAATGCACCCCCTCCTCCTCGTATACGCCTACCAGCCATACTGAACCCTTGGCATGGTGGACCACCAACAATCACATCAATATTATGCTCTCCGTTAAGCAAATCCTTTGACTTCACTTTCGTTATATCCTCGACAATCATCTTTGTACCTGGATGATTTTTAATATAAGTGTTCGCAATCTCAAATTTATACTCGTTCGCTGACACAACATTAAAACCAGCCTTTTTAAAGCCAGATGAGATGCCTCCCACCCCCGCGAATAGGTCTATAATTTTTAGTTTATTTTTCTTGCCAGCCATATTCTTCTGTGTGGAGTTGCTTATAATTAAAACTCTGCTTGAGTAAGCCTTCAATGTTCATGACCTGTCCATCTTCGTCGCTGTACAAATTTTTTTCAACAATAAATGGAATAAGTTTCTCGTATAAAGAATCCGAGGTTATAAAACCATCATTTTTTTGTATCCACAACTGAACTTTTTTTACGATCTCTTTTTTACTATCCATATGGTCATATATCTTATCGATAGTTTTTATTTTTGTATTCTTAGTGAAGTTGTATACAAAGTCTCCACGCAGGGTGTTATTTCGGTTTAAGCCTTGTGTCCCTGACGCAACAGCCTGCTCTTGATAGACCAAATTCACAAGATGAAACCCACCACCAGTAACAGCATCCATTACTGCTTTCCAGATATTTAAGTTTCTATTATGGAAAGTGAAAGAAAGATATTTTTCATCCTTCAAAACCCTGAATAATTCGGAGTATACTTTTTTCATTCGTGAAGAATAATCCTCGTATTTTTTATTACGATATGGGTCATATATAATCTCGCTTTCATAATTGACTTTGTTTTTAAGCCATCCATTCCAAAACATACTGAGTCCAAAATAAGCAATACTGTCTCCATAAGGAGGGTCAGTAAAAATATAATCTACTGATTCAGATTTAACTGCGCTAAGATTTGTTGCGTCAATATTTAATATTTTAGCGTTCTTTGACTCAAAAACTCCAACTAATTCTTGTTTTCCTTTTTTAACTTTTGTAAATCTGTGTTTGAAACTATTAAAAACATTCTTTTCAGTGTGCACTTTTGGAGCCCATAGTTTGCTTATTACCCATCCTGATTTACCGTTCACAGACTCAGTATTGCCAGGAATCATTTTTGATACGTTTGGCAACATAGAAGTAAAACATAAAAGAAGAAGACTCTTTGTCTCAGGATTTTCAACAGTATCTATATCTTTTATTATTGAGCCAAGCACAGAAAGCGCTCTCTCTGAAAAAAACTCATCGAGCCTACTCTTACCATTTCTTTTTACGAATTTTAGAATCTCATCTTTTGGATAGAATATTTTATTTTCTTTGTCGAGTTTATGGAAAGTTTCTAAGGATTTTTTTAAAACTTTTTGATCGTATGAATCTGTTTTTTTTATAAATTTACCGTGTATAGGACAAATTGCTCTAACTTTTACAAATTCGTCGAGGTCCCAGATTGAGTTTTCAAATGGTACATGATGTTCACACTTTGGACATTTCGTATCATATAAATCGATAAATTTTTTGTAATTATGCTCGTAGATCTGAAAAAAAGTTTTTTCAAAGTCTTCAAGATCAACTTTATTGATTGTGTTTTCCGTAATAAAACAAGCCATCGGGTTTAGGTCTATCCCGATTGCTTTACGATTATGCTTTAGGGATTCAATCACAACAACACCACTACCCATAAATGGGTCAAGGACCACATCCCCTGGTTTTGTGTAATTTAAAATATAATCACTCACAACATTGTGTGGCTTTCGTCCCCAATATTTATGCATCATATAATGAGAAGGATGCGATTCAGCTGATATGTTTTTAATGATTTTTTTCATGAAAATAAATTTAAGATATATAAATTATCTATTTCTCTGTGCAATAATTTATTAAATCTTGATTAGAGTATAGCATATTTTCATATAATTCTTGGTCATTTTCCTTATAGAAAATAAGTTTACCTGAATTGTAAAGCTCTTTAAATTTTTTTACTTTTTCTCTTACCTCGTCCACGTATTTGTCCTTGATTTTTATACCTATTTTTGTTTTTTCAATATATTTATTATAATGCACAATCCCATAAAAACGCGGGTCGATGTTGTTATTTTTGTCTAATAATTTTTTGGTTTGATGAATTTCCTCATCTTTCCTAAAACGAAGGATCCTTTCTAGCACATCTTTAGACTCTGAATGCTCTTTAGTGATAGCCATAAAAGTATTAAATTCAAATCTACTAACAAATGGCTCTGTTTCTCCATAGTCATCAATAAGACTAATCAATACATCATAGATGAAGAAGAATGGATATACTTTAAAGTCATTAAAAGACACCCTATGAGATAAATCAACGTATTTATTATATGAGCCATAAATTGGATTCCAATATAATATCTTTTCTAACTGTGAAGTAAGAACATCTCGGTATAATTCAATGTTTTTAAAATCTTTTGTTTTTTCACAAATTTTCATAAATGGTTCCATTGGTTTAAGCGGTGTATTAGCAGAAATAAAGCCACTAATTTTTGAAAGCATTAATCCACGAAATCCAGCAGTCATATTTTTGCCGGGGTATTTCTCTTTTACAATTTCTTGTATTTTTTCGATAAAATCTTTTTCTGTTATTTTAGGATTATCTTTTATTACCCTAATAGCCTCAAGGTTAACTTCAAAGTATTGATTTTGCTGTCCCCTTTTCCAATATAAATTATCTTTTGTCCATTTATTTAAATAAGTAGAATATTCGATCCACTCTTTTGAGATAAATTCATTTTTTATTTCTTCTGAATATGCAGCTTCATTATTTTTAAAAATATCTATCACTTCAGATTCAAAAATTATTTCACAATTATTAATACTATAAGCAAATACATCCTTGCCTTCCCTTTTTGATTTCTTTAAATCTCTAATATTATTTTTTAAATTCAATCCTTCAATAATTAAATTAGCAGTACGATAGTTTCCAATAAAATCTAAAATTAAAACATTTTCCTTGCCTGGAGATATTCTTAAACCACGACCCATATGTTGAACAAAAACTGTCTTTGACTCTGTTGGTCGTAAAAATAACAAACAAGAAACATCAGGAATATCAATTCCTTCATTAAACATATCTACAACAAAAACAATCTGGCATTTATTTTGCCTGAAATGATTTATTAAAGTCTTTACTCCTTTTTCATTAAAACCATCTAGACCAACACTTTTAGAATGAATTGAGATTGCATCTATCCCTGCCTCGTTGAACTTCTTAGCACACCTCTCTGCATGTTCTATTGAGGCACAAAAACCTATAGTTTTTCTATTACCAGCTGATTCTTTATATTTTTTTATAATTTCATTATCACGTGCATCTATAAGTAGATGCTTGTTTAAATCCTTAATATCATACTTGAAACCGTTAAAAAATATATTTGAATAGTTAATATTATCCTTAAATCCCAAATACTGAAATGGGGTTAAATATCCTTGCTCTATTGCATCTTCTTGATTCATTTCAAATACAACATTATGATCATAGAAATTCAATATATCTTTTTTATCCATTCTATCAGGTGTTGCTGTTAAACCAAGAAAGAAATTAGGGTGAAAATAGTCAAAAATTTTTTTATATGTGGGTGCTGCAGTGTGATGGGTTTCATCTATAATTATATAATCAAAATGATTCGGAGAAAATGATTCAATGTGTTTCTGCCTACCAATAGTCTGGATCGAGGCAAATAATATTTTTTTATCACGATCCTTTTGTTTTCCAGTAAAAAAACCCATATCATTTTTTCTTTCTGGCATAACCATTTCAAACGATTCCTTTGTTTGTTTTAAAATTTCATCGATATGAACAATGAATAATACTTTATCTGATTTTGTATTTTTTACATCCAAAGCTGATAAAATCGTTTTACCTAGACCTGTTGCAAGTACTGCTAATGCCTTATTGTTCCCACTTTTTCTAGTGTTTTCTAAATTTAAAAGGGCAACATGTTGTGCCTCATGCGGATTAATTTCTTTACCTCTTTTAAGATATAAGTTAAAAAGCTCTTCATCTGCTATAAACTGCCTTCTTAGGAAAAACTTAACCTTATCTTCTTGCTCTAAAAAACTAGACCCTATAACTATTATTTTAGTATTTTCTGTTGTATATCTAGAACCACAATCACTCCTATCAATTATAATTTTATATTTAACATAACTAGTTTTAATTTCAATATATGGTTCATTTTCATCAAAAAAACATGAAATATATTCATTTGCATTGATTCCTAAATCGTTTATTATAATTCCTTTTATTTTTAAAAGATAATCACTTTTTGAAAATTCCATAATCTTGTATGTAGGTAACTTTCATAAGTATATCATTAATATGAGAAACTCATATGGCGACAAAAAACTTGTCAGTAAATGATATATGTTATATAATATAATTGTTGCCCTTAAAGGTAACACTGAGTCTGCCAGACTGTAGACCATGTGAGGTTCCCTTGAATGGGTAGGTGAATTGGGAAATCTGCGAGGATCCAAATACCTTATCATGACTGATTGCCAAAGGCGATTGGGAGATTTCATTAAGATTGTCGAATCTTGATCAAAACTCTTAGTCGCTTTTTTCTTTGCCCAGTCAGCAGATTTGAGCCCAAAGAGTATTATTAAATTTTAAAAATAATACAAATATGAAATTAAGTAAAAAACAAATCAATCAAATGAGCACAGATGAAAAAATGGAAAGAATTAAAAAGAGTCTATTAAAACAAAAAGAAATTTCAGCCAAATATGGATTTGATGTTGGTCAGCATTGGAAAGAAATGCTAGAACATGCAGAAAAAGAGAATATAAGAGATAAAAAGACTACGGACAAGCTACAGTAGACGCGCTCCGAAGAGCGAAGTTTGATTAGTCTATTTTAAATATGAATCGAAATAGATGGCATGGCAGGTGTAGCCGCCGGGGTTCTTCTCTAGGAAGTCTTGGTGGTATTCCTCGGCGCGGAAGAAATTGGTAAAGGGCTCGAGGGTGGTGACGACGGGGTTCGGCCAGCGATGGGAATCATTCACTATTTTAATAAAGTCCTCGGCTTGCTTGTGCTCGTCTTCGTCCTGGTAGAAAATGGCGCTACGGTATGAGATGCCGATGTCGTTCCCCTGCTGATTGAGTGTGGTGGGGTTGTGAATTTGGAAGAAAAAGTCGAGGAGGTTCCAGAAGGAAGTCTGCGAGGGATCGTAGGCTATCTCGATGGCTTCGGCGTAGTCGCCGTGGTGCTCATAGGTAGGGCTCGGGGTGGTGCCGCCGGCGTAGCCGGCGGTGATATCCTTCACGCCGATCTCCCTTCGCATAAGGTCTTCAAGCCCCCAGAAGCACCCACCCGCAATGTACATTTTCTTATTCATAAAATTATTTTATTTCTACTAAAATTTCATTCCTGTTCATCCAAGGTGGGGTCCAAGGAGCATTGTAGCCGGCGTAGCTAGGAATGCCGACGGTCTCCACGCCATCACGCTTTAAGTACTCTGCGAGCTTGGCCTTCATCTTCTCCACGCGGGATTCGGAGCGGGACCAAGAGAAACGGAGCACAGCCACCTTGGCCTTGGGTACTAAGCGGAGCTTCACACGAGGGTCTGTGGGAGTAGGAAGAGTGTCCATGGTGTATGAGCGAGGCATGCCGAAAGCTATGACCCTAGAGTCACCTTTCGTATTTACTGTGACAGGCGCAGTCATGGCGATCTTCTCGGAGGATCTCGCCTGCTCGACGACGGGTGCCGTCATGGCGATCTTTGCACTTTTCGTATTGGCGCCGAAAATGTATCCAGCGACGATAGAGAAACCAGAATTCATAGAACCACGAAATGATGAAGAAGACACCGCGGTCTCTGCCACGATATGCTCGGAGTACTCTCTCACTTCGTAATCGGCATTCTTCGACAGGACTTTGTAATCGGCTTGCTCGACGCGTGAAGTGAAGTAGCCCCAGAGGGACCACAGTATGACAATGATGAGTATGGTGATGATGGTTTGCATATATTAATTTGCTTGTTTAAGTAAATCCTCCATATCGAGAGGGAGGGTGTCCATTTCGACTAGGCCGTCGTTTGAAACTTTCCAATCCTTACGTGGGCGATCCACATATATCTCGACGCCATTGCCGTCTGGATCGCGGAGGTAAATAGCTTCCGACACCATATGGTCCGATGCACCTTCAAGTGGATAGCCGGAGTCTAGGATGTGCTTGAGCACGCGAGCAAGCTCCTTCCTCGATGGGTAAAGGAATGCCACATGATACATGCCGGTGTGGCCTTGGGGCGCAGGTGTAGCGCCTTTCCCCGCCCAAGTGTTGAGCCCTATGTGATGATGGTAGCCACCAGCGGAGAGGAATACGGCAGAGTCGCCATAGCGAGCGGAAACGGTGAAGCCAAGAAGGTCGCGGTAGAAAGTGAGTGCGCGGTCGAGGTCCGACACTGTGAGGTGAATGTGTCCGACGGTAGTCTCGGGGTGGTTTGTGATGATTTCGTTTTTCATATATTAATTTTTATTATCGGCTAAAATCAAATCATTTGCAATTGAATCGGCATTATACAAGTTCTGCTCCGCGACACATTCTGACCTCTCTGGTTCATCATAATTCATACAGGATATATGTCTAAGTGTAAAAGTGACTTTTGCGAGTTGTGTATTTACTAAAGTACTGTATTCATATGTAATGTATGTACTCCCAGCTCCTCCTTCTGCTTCTTCATTTACACAATACTTCTTACCACTAATCATTATCGTCCATCCAATATTAGTCATCTTCGCAACTTCATCAGACGATTTCCATTCGGGATCATTGCATATAAATGCTTCTTTTGAATATGTTACCTTCGGTGGCCATGGTGTCTCCGAGTGAATATATTTTGCTGTAAGTATTGTTACAGCAGGAGTCTCTTCCTTTATTACGACATCTCCCCCATTTGTGAAATTAAAACGAACAAAGCCTGCTATAGCAACAAGCAATACTAACCCTACGGCTATACCTAAAATTATCTTTATGGATTTATTCATAATTATTTAAAATTCAAATATGTAATTGTGAGCTGGACAACTGTGGCAAATGATACCCAAAGTGTGTAAGGGATGTTCCAATACGTGATGGACTTCATGTATGGATAAATGGCGATGAGTGCCCAGACTAGTGTGATGAGGACGAGGAGGATGTCTGCGGCGGCGAGGATGTTGTTCTTGAGGCCAAACTGGAGCGGAGTAAAAGCAAAATTAAATACAAGATTAAGGAAGAATGGCAGAGCGACAACGAGAGGAATAACTTTCTGATATGCCATTAAGAAAACCTTGCCAAAAGTGAAAAAGATAATGATATATAAAACTGTCCACACTGGGCCAAATACCCATGATGGTGGCGCCCAAGTGGGCTTGATAAGTTCTGCGTAGTTTGTGAAGTTGTTCATTTTAATTTATAGAATTAACGAATAATAATACTAATGACCACCAGCCGAGGAATGACACAATAAAACTAAAAATAATTTTATTCTGCATTACTTGGGGAAGTAGTTCGCTCGACTTGCCTTCTTTCTCCTTAGCTAATAAATACGGACTGATAACGAATGATAAAAAGAAGCCATTCACCACGAGCATACCTACGATGTCCATCATGATGTTCATTTCGAAATATGAGAGGAAGTGAATGCGGTAAAGTAGTGTGACTCCAAGCGCGACTAGGAACATGCCGATCCAGATGAGAGGCTTGGTGACCTTGTGCGTGCGAGTCGTGGCGAGGGTCCAATACTCACTCTTGCGGCCGAGGAAGCCGTGTAGGTCGATCACGGTCACAGCACCGAGGCCGATGATGAACCCAGCGACTAAAATAAAAAGTGAAAGTATTTGCATGAGTACATTATACGCTTAATTTGGATTAATATGAATACAAAAAAACGAAGGCCATAAAGGTCTTCGCTTTTTATTTTAGCGTACCACTAATACTAGTGGTCGGTTTGAGTGTTTTCATGCTGAACATTTTCATCGGCATTTTCTTCGCCGAGGGCGATTTTAATAGCGTTTACCTTTGCGCATGCCTTCCTTCGGCCGGAACCGGTAATGCTCTGATCAACAATTTGTGAGTTAATTAATTTCGCAGTAAAAGAAGTTACGGGTTTTGAATTGTCCTCAGAAAATTCAAATTCTGGCTGGCAACCGAATTTCTTACGGAATGCTTCATAATAGTTTGAAATCTGTTCACCCGTTACGATGGCGGTCAACTTGTCTTCAGTAATCAGGTTCGATAACTTATCGGCATAGGTTTTGATGTAGCTGTACTTAATACGATGTTTTTTTGTCGCATTAAGCAGCTTTGTAGTCATTTCGGCATCGCCTTCGATATCGAATGAATACTTCTGCTCTACACCTTCATCTGATTCTACAGGATAGAATCTTAAAATTCTTCCGTCGGGTAATTTTACTTTTACCTCTTCTTCTTTTTTTGCGTTTGTTAACTGTGTCATATAATGTTTAGCCTTGTGGCTCACTAGATACCAGAGACTGATATCCAAAGAGCCACAAACTAAACTACTCAAAATTTAAAGAACTGTATCAAGAAATAATAGGATATTAATGGATTTTTGTCAATTAAAATGCCCCGCGGTAGTCCGCGGGGCATTTTAAAGCATTTATTATTATGCAGGAGTCTCTTCAGAAGGAGTTTCCTCTGTAGGTGTTTCCTCTGGAGCTTCCACAGGAACTTCTACTACTACTTCGTCTTCTTTTATTATTTCGTCTGACATATGTATTTAAGAAATTAGTTATACTAAACCGACTGGAGGAGTATATACTAATAAACCCATATGTCCTAATAAAAATTAAAGAGTTTTCAAATCTGCGTCTACAGAATTTAAGTCTGCGTCTATAGTACTATCTGTATTTATAGAATTAAGACTTTCATCGATAGAAGTAGTTGTGTCTGACTGTGTTGCACTATTTAGCTCTTGTGCTGGAGTAAGTGGAACTTCCTTCTTTGCAGAATATTTCCAAACAACCAAGCCAAGTAAAACGATAACGATAACTGCAAAAATTGTAAGTGTTGTATTTTTATTCATATAATTTATTAGTTAGTTGTTGTAGTAGTTGTAGTTGCTGTAGTGTCTGTCGCTGCTGGTGTACTTGTAGCAGATGCAGAGTCTTCTACTTCAGCTTCATCAACCTTTGGAATTTCTTTTAATAATTCTGCAGCACCTCTTGTAGCCTTATGAGCTGCCTTTACAGCCGCATTCATCACCTTTACATCTGCACGGAACAAATCACGAACTGCTTGAAGATCAGTCTTTACTGTAGCATCACTACTGATTGTAGTTGTGTAAGTCTTGCCTGATTGCACTGCTATTGCAGCACGAGCATCGGCTATAGCTTGCTCCGCACTTGTAATAGCACTACGCACTGCTGCTACATCTGCACCATTTGCTGCTGCCTTATCTGCACGAGATTCGATAGCTACGAGTACTGTCTCGATGTCTGCTACGAGCTTTGTATTCTTCGCAATCAAATTTTCATTTACTGTCGCGATGTTGTTTGCGATGTTCTCAGCTTTTACCTTCTTGGCTTCATCCTTAATCTTGCCAAGTTCATCCTTGAATTTAGCCTTCATTTCTTCACGAGATTGCTTCATTTCTTCCTTCTTGTCTTCAATCTCTTTCTTGAATGCTTCACGGTTCTCTACTGTTGCATTTATAAGGTCCTCACGCTTAGCCTTGATAAGATCCTTTGCGTTCTCTTTATCCTCTTTAATACCTGCTTTGAATTCATCACGAGATTTCTTTATCTCTTCCTTTGCTTTCTCGCGATCATTCTTAAGCTGTTCACGCATTGCTTCAGCCTTTGCTTTATCAGCTTCTCTTAATGCTTCACGATCATTCTTAAGAGCTTCTCTAGCATCTTTTAATTCACCACCACGAAGTTCTGGCCTAGGAGGAAGATTACTATCTCCTTCAACACCATTATCTTCTGCTAATACCACACTTGTTGTTACTAATAAACTTAAGACAAACAAAAATGCATATGTTTTATATTTTTTCATATGCATCCATTATACCATTTTATTAAACTTGTCTAGATAAAGTTATCCACTCCGCCACCATCGGTGACTTTTGTAAATCCTGCTTGCTCCATCATAGCCTTTGCCATCATTGAGCGGTTGCCGGACTCACAATATAAAGTGATTTCAGTATCTTTAGGAAAGTCTGGAAACTTGCCAGACATCATATCCATAATGTCGTGGTTTGTGGCATCTTCCTTGTGACCACTATCGTATTCACCTTTCGTACGCACGTCTATGTATATCATATTATTTTTTGTCTAATTTCTTTTGCGAAAGCATCATATATGCCGCGCAGATGAGTAGCAATGAATAATTCACAATCATATACCACTTATTACCCCAAGACACTCCATATGGGAATCGGTATTCTGATATTGGGAAAAGAAATGGTGTCGGGAAAAATGAAATTGCGTGTGAAGGAATGTCGATAAGTATGTGCAGAGCCCAGCCGAGGAGCTCGAATCGTGGGCGCTTGTAAAGGACCCATACGAGAATGAACACAATAGCAAAAATCACAAGACTATGACTGAATTGGTATAAATATGATGCAAGGTCGAGACCTTCGGTGGGTGGACCGTGGTGAGAGAATGAAGAGAGTGTGGCTTTACCAGACAGCAAATTCCAAAGCATTAAAATAAACGGCGAAGTAAATGCAAAAAAGTCTGGAGCAACTCCAAAGATTGATGTAGCTACTACGTTTAATTTCTTTACCGGCTTCGCCTCCGGCTTCTTCTCATTCCTCTTATCTATCATGCGGTTCGCCTTACGTGAACCATAATTGGCCCATAATGTGTGTGCTAAAATATCCATCCCGATTAGAAATAGGTCGCGATCATAAAATAAAGATACCCGCGTATATACCTACTAAAATTAAATTAATAAATAAATCCTACTAGAAATAAATTGTGACCGCGATTTCTAACGGGATCCATTTTTTGATTATAACATAACGATTAAATATTTTTTGTATTGTAAGCCCAGTGAAGGAGTGCTTGGCGTTGGCGAGGACGGCAGAGAGTGTCGCCAGGGCGGCAGTTTGCCACGATCTGGCCGATGTGGCGGCGGATAGCATTCCAGCGCTTTATCTGGCGAGCATCCTCCTTTAGAAGCCTGCGACCCATATAGTAACGGCAATACCACTGGAACCATCCACGAGGATCCACTTCACTCACCCATCCTTTCTTTCTCCACTCGGAAAGTGACTGACTAGCACTCACTTTGAAATAATTTAATTCTGGATCGTGAGCATCACCTTTCGCAAATTTAGCTTTTGTAAACCAATCTTTCGGAAATTCTTTTTTACAATCGCGCATATATACTCCGCCGAAGATCCCCATCGCAAGCATTTGCTTGGGAGTGAGGTCCGGCTTGAAGTCTGGGGCGAAATCCTTGCCTATTCTTGCAGAGAGTTCATATGTATACCCCTTTTGCATTTTGTCATTTACTTTTACAATTTTATTTTTCATGTGTACCTTATTATAACATTCTCACATTCTTGAGAATGTGAGAATGTTATAATTGCTATTTATCCCAATTGAAGTTGTGACCATAGTGGCCCCATGTGCATGTGTCTTTATATATTACTTCATCGAGCTTTAAGAATTCACGAATACCCTTTGGCGTGAGGTCGTAGCCTGCAATCTCTTCTTCCACTCCATCCACTATTGAGATAGCCATTACAGGCTCTGCTTTGCCTATAGCATATGCGAGCTTGGTGCGGACTTCCTTGGCACCTCGCTTTTTCAAAATATCAACTGAAATTTTGCGAGCCATGTATGCACCTGAGCGATCCACCTTTGTATAATCCTTGCCTGAATATGAACCACCTCCAATTGAAATTTCTGGACCGTAGTTGTCCACTATGAGCTTGCGGCCGGAGAGACCAGTGTCGGCATCGAATCCGCCTTGCACCCATTCACCTGCAGGATTGATAAGGTATTCATCTGCTTCGATGATACTTTGCACAAGAGGAAGTAAATCTGCATTTTTAGAATTTTGGAAACTTGCGACGACTGTCGTCACCTTGCCATCATTCACAGTCACTTGAGTCTTGCCATCGTATGGATACTTCTCGTAAACTTTCTCGCACAAATTCCTTGCAAGCTTGTATTCAAGAGGTAGGAGTTCTTCAGTCTCACTTGTAGCGTAGCCGAGCATTATACCTTGGTCGCCGGCACCGCCAGTGTCTACACCTTGAGCGATCTCAGGGCTTTGCTTTACGATATTTATAATCACTCTGTAATCTATGCCGACAATATCCTTCACTACTTTTTCAATATCTGGCTCTGAAAGCGAAGTAACCTCGCCATTGATAGTAATAAGATTGTGGCCGCCCATGACTTCAATAGCTACGCGACTACGCTTGTCCCCTGATAAATATGCATCAAGAATAGAATCTGCGATAAAATCACAAATCTTGTCTGGATGCTTTGGACTCACGAATTCTGCTGTTTTGATTTTCATATATTTAAACAAAAAAAATTTCCTAATAATAAGGAAAAATAATGACATTATCTTTCCTTTAAGTTAATAAAGGTTGGAATTAGCACCTTCCGTAAACGGGGTTGCTGTGGGGTCATGGAGCCAATTCTCTACCACCACTCTTTATAAAACTATTTAGTTGTACTCTTATTATACACGCCTACTCAAATATGTAAAGTAAAGAACTATTCGCCTATTCGAGCGAATTAGAGAATAGTTTATTTTTTGTATTGTATTAGTTTGCCTGCTTCTATTTCTATCTTCTCAGCTTTGCGCAGATTCTTCAAAACCTTCTTCGGAAAGAGGTCGTAATGCTTGATCCTGTCTAGCTCTTCGTCTATACCGAAAAGGTTATCTTCTGAAGTTGCCCAGTCGTCTTTAAAAATATTTAAATTTAGTGGCACTGAATACGAGCGAAGAGTCTTCACGCCTGAGTCCAAATAATATTCATGGAAATATGAAAGTGCGAGCTCACGAATACTCTTGTAGATAGGATCGCGATACCGCAGTACTGCGTGATTGGTCTTTGAAAGTGCACCCCAGAAACCATCCACCTTAAATGGCATGATGATATGCTCGAGGTCTGCCTTCGTGGTCTTGAGGTGCATTAGTAGTGGCTTGTGCCCATGGAGCGAGAGTATGTATGCTCCGAGAATCGCACCTTCGATGCAGTGCGCATTCCCCTCCCTTATTACTCTTATCGGGCTCTTCACAGTGTCCTTACCATTGTGCTCGAAATTATTATTTAAACCATTAAGAAAATCCTGCACCTTCGATGGCGTATTTAATTTCTTAAACAGTGCTATTTCTTTTTTAGTAAAACTTTGCAAGATTTTATTTATTTCCAGTTTTGATCACGTGTTCTACAAGAGTGTGGGTGTAGCCCATTTCGTTGTCATACCAAGCGAGAACCTTCACGAGATTGCCACCGACGACGCGAGTCATAGCGAGGTCTGCGAGAGATGCATGACTTTCACCGAGAATATCTGAAGACACTAGAGGCACATTTGTAACCGCAAAGACTCCTTTCCAACGATCTTCACTTGCGGCTTTCGTAAGAATAGCGTTCACTTCCTCGGCTGTAGTACTTCGCTTCGCGATAAATGTGATATCTACGATAGATCCTGCTGGCACTGGCACACGGATAGAAATTCCATCGAAGAGCCCATCTAGCTTTGGATACACTTTACCCACGGCGATAGCTGCACCAGTGGAAGATGGCACGATGTTCTGAGCTGCAGCGCGACCTTCACGGAGATCCTTCTTTGAAGGGCCATCCACTAGTGCCTGAGTGCCTGTGTATGCATGAGTAGTATTTAGAAGTGCTTTCTCGATTCCTATAGCTTCATCGAGTATTCCGATGAGTGGGCTCGTTGCATTTGTAGTACAAGAAGCGTTTGAAGTTATGTCGCATGTGCCGAATTTCTCTTCATTCACACCGAGAAGGATCATCTCACCTGGAACGGAGCCGTCACCTTTACTTGGTGCTGAGATCACAACTTTGCGAGCACCTTGATCAATATGGAATTTAGCTTTCTCATATGCAGTGAAAAGACCAGTGGACTCCACGACTACATCGATATTCAAATCTTTCCAAGGTAGCTTGGTGGTATCTTTCTCGCCGATGAACAACACCCGCTTGCCGTCTATAGTCATCCCGCCTTCTACAACGGATACATCATGGCCCCATGTGCGGTACACTGTGTCATATTTGAGTAAGTATGCAAGTGATTCTAGTGAGCCGAGGTCGTTCACTGCGACTATCTCTATCTCAGGGCGATCCCAAGCAATCTTGAGAAATGCTCTGCCAATACGACCGAAACCGTTAATAGCAACCCGAACCTTTTTTTGTTCTTCTTTGGATTTAAATAATTTCATATTTTTATTATATCATCTACTCACTAATATACTCAAATCTTGGGCCTTTATAATCTGACTTATCTATATGATCTAAAAACATTGCGAGCGGCCGTGCCCAAACCTTCCATCCATTATGAGTGATGTCTGTAATGCGCTCATATACCACCATCCATTCTTCTGTCTCACTACTTTTTGCTAATGAAATAATTTTATAACTATCCCCTTTGTAATGCTTATAAATTTGACCTGCTTTTATTTTAGTTTCCATATATATACATTATACGCTTAAAAAGGAAAATACACAGGGTGACCTGTGCACAAGTAATTGGCGCAAGAACTGTTCTTGCGCCAAAAATATAATATCTATATTTAAGCGAGGAGCTCTCGAAGCAATTTCTGCACCATGGCTGGGTTTGCAGAGCCTTTAGATTCTTTCATAATCTGACCCACGAGTGACATAAGAGCATTGTCTTTACCACCTTTGAAAGTTGCCACAACTTCAGGATTCCGATCAATCACCATCTCTACCATTGCCTTGAGCGCGCCTTCATCGTTCTTCTGGAGCATATCTTTCTCTGTCGCAATTTTCATTGGGCTTGCGTCTAGAGTTACAATCATAGCAAGGATGTCTTTCGCAGAGCGAGAGTTAATATTGCCTTCTACTGCCATGCTTATAAGCTCGGCGAAATTCTCTGCACTTGGCAACTTTATATTAACATTTGCTTTCTTGAGACCTAGGTAATCTGAAGTGATGTAGTTTGATGCCGTCTTAATAGCATCCTTATTATTTAAAATCTTCGCAACATTTTCGAAGTAACCACCAAGCTCAATGTCGGTCACGTAGCTTTCGATATCTTCAGCTTTTATTCCATAATCATTTGCATAACGCACTCGCTTATCCTCTGGAAGTTCTGGGATAGTATTCTTTAAAGCATCCATATCAAATACTTTTGAAAGATAAAACTTAGAAAGATCTGGATCTGGTAAGTAGCGATAATCCTCGGCAGTTTCTTTTGTACGCTGAGAGAAAGTCTTGTTCTTGTCATCATCCCATCCGCGAGTTTCCTTCACAATTTCACTTTCTTTGCCTTCTTCCCAAAGTGCAATCATTCTCTTCTCTTCAAAAAGGGCTGCTTTCTCGGCTGAGCGGAATGATGCAATGTTCTTCACCTCTACTGGCACACCGAGTTTATCTTTATCGGGAGACACTGAAATATTCACTTCCACGCGCATCTGACCTTTCTCCATATTGGCATCAGACACTCCGAGGTAGCGGAGCACGAGCTGAAGTTCCTTCGCGAATTTCACAAGTGTATCTGTGTCGTGAATGACTGGCTCAGTCACAAGCTCCATGAGTGGCACACCAGCACGATTGAAGTTCACAAGTGAAGCACCAGCTTTGTGAGATGATGTGGCAGTATCCTCCTCGAGGTGCACGCGAGTCACATCGACACCGGCAAGTTTGCCACCTTTCACTATTGGATATTTGAGCTGAGAGATCTGATAAGCTTTCGGAATATCTGGATAGAAATAATTCTTTCTGTCGAATTCTGTAAAGTCTGCAACTTCGCCACCGAGAGCCATACCCACGCGGACCACACTCTCCATCGCCTTTTTATTAGGTACAGGAAGTGTGCCAGGGTGCGCCATGCACACTGGGCAGATATTGTAGTTTGGTCTCTCTTCTTCAGGATCGTTCTTGCAACCACAAAACATTTTACTTAGAGTGTTGAGCTCCGCGTGAATTTCCAATCCTATTGTAGTGTAGTACTTCTTCTCCATATATATAATGTATCTTATTTATCTTGTATACGCAAAAGCTTCACAAGCTCATCCATAAAATCTTTTACCGAAGCATCATCTAATATAGATATAACAAATACAGGTTTCTTAAGCTTCGTAAATTCTTTCAATCTTTTCTCGATAATCTTTTTATCTTCAATAACATCAGTCTTTGTAAGTACGATAATCTCGTCTTTATCATCGAGGCCGTCGCCATATGATTTTAATTCATTACGAATTTCTTTGTAAACCTTCATCATATCTTCTCCATCTTTTCCATTCTCAAATGACACTAAGTGCGCAAGCATTTTCGTGCGAGTAATGTGGCGGAGGAATTTAGTTCCAAGCCCTTTACCTTCACTTGCGCCTTCAATAAGTCCTGGAATGTCGGCAATGATGAATTTATAAAAATCTCCAAGGTTTGGATCGAGTGTGGTGAATTGATAGCTACCGATTTTTGCTCGAGCATGGGTTATTTCATTTAATAGTGAACTTTTGCCAGCATTAGGAAGACCCACAAGACCAATATCTGCAAAAAGATGAAGTTCAATTTTAAAATTTCCTTGTTCGCCGAATTTTCCTTTTGTAGCTGTAGTTGGAGTAGTGTTTATAGAACTCTTGAATTGCTCGTTGCCATAGCCACCTACTCCACCCTTAAGGAGTAATTCTTTCTGGCCGATTTTCGTAAGCTCGACCGATGCACCATTTTCTCTGTTTGTAATAATTGAACCGACTGGTAATTCCAATATCAAATCCTTTCCATCTTTTCCATGACGGCTTCCTCCTGCACCCGGCTCACCATCGCCTGCTTCAAATTCTTTTTTATTTTTATATTTTGAAAGTAGGTTTATGTCTTGAACAGCAACTGCAAACATACTACCACCGCGACCTCCGTCGCCACCATTTGGTCCACCTTTGTCGATAAACTTCTCACGGCGCCAACGCACTACACCATCGCCACCGCGACCTGCTTTACCATTTAATTTTATTTCATCTATAAACATTTTTTAATTCTTTAGCGCTAGTTCTATTAATTTATCGATTGCTTCTTTACTATTCGCGACTACTAGGAATCTCCCGTTGTGGCAAAATGATGCACCTTTCACACCAGTCACTTCTTCGAGTGCTCCATCTCTCTTGCCTGCCCATGATTCTGGGAATGACTTGCGATTCTCATATGAATATTTCTCCTTGCGGACACATTCACCTCGCCATTTGCCATCTTTCGGTGAGATTACATAAATTGGCTCATTGTACCCATCTATCGTGTCTTTCCAAGGGTATTGGCCATCCATATATATGGCTCTTTTGTCAGAAGCCTTCTCATACATCGATACTACTATAGATTGGGCAGAAAAGTAATCCCTAGCACGAATTATCTCTCTTTTCAGTATTTCCTTCGCAAGATCTACACATTTGAAAAATGGAGTGTCGTAATCCTGCACTTCCTTCCATGTCGGACGGAAAGTGTATAGCATTGTCTGAATAAGATAGATCGGTGAGTCTGTCGTAAGCTTGAAAAGACTCATGCCATTGTCATCTGCATCTATCGGCACAACTAATTTATTCTCAATAGCATCTGCTACTTCAGAGCTACCTCCGCAAATTGTTTTTCCATATGTTTTCCAAACAAGACCAAAGGCCGCGTAAGGCACAACATTTGCACGCTTTCCTGCACCACCTTCCTGATGATGATCGAAGCGATTATTCGCCTCGTCATAAACACCACCGACATCGTAGACGAAATCTCCTTTTGCAAACATTTTCTCATCGCGCGTGCGGACTACCTTCATATTGCCATCAAGCAGAAGTGAGAGAGCAGCCGTCGCGAAAATATCATCAGCATGGAATGTGCCGTTGTGAGTGACCAATAACTTTTTCTTTTTGAAAATATTCATAATTATTTTTGCTCTATATTACTTTCTTCGCCGACTCCTGTTAAAATTTCTAAAATAAAAGATACTATTCTCTCTAGAATAAAGAATGCAATGAAGAAAAGCACGAGTAACCCTAGGAACTTCCTCACATCACGGCCGACAGAGAGTGCTGTGTAGCTGAAAATGTATCCTAAGGCGAGCATAATTATAGACCAGAGGAATAGTGAGCATGCTTCAGCATTTATATAAGTCCTTAAGTTTATTTTCTTGTAACCAGAATATATAAGTGTGAACCAATTGAGCCCAAGAATAAAAAAGCGAGATATAAATATGGACCAAAATGGCTTCTCTTTGAACTTCGGTAGGAAATACGCGATCTTACTTTCTGTGCGCTGGATGAATGTGCGCTTCGAATGATGCTTCTCGAGGTAGTATCCGGCAGTATAACCAAGAGTGGACTTCGTGAATCCACCGAGGATTGTGGCAATGAATGCAAAGAAAATGTTTATGGAACCAAGATGCGCAAATATTCCTGCTAGAATCACAACAACTTCCCCTTCAATAATTACGCCGAGGAAAATCAAAACGTATGCACCAATTGCATACATTTCGACAAAATGTTTAAGAAGATTAATTGTGATATTCATAGACTACAGATCGAAACGAAATACTTTTGTGATGAGCCAGTTTAGAAGTGACACGATGAGTGCTCCTACTACTGCAGCTGTGAATGTCTTTACAGAGAATCCATTTATCACTCCGTTACCCAAGTACCAAAGCACTGCACCATTTACAATGAGTGAGAACAATCCGAGAGTGATTATATTGAGCGGCATTGTGAGGATATTGATAATAGGCTTTAGGAACATATTAAATAGTGTGAGACATGCTCCCACTATGAGTGCTACCCATACAGGGTCCACAGTGATACCACCTACGAGACGTGTAGTTCCCCAAATCGCAACTGAAAGAATTATCCAATGTAAAATTATTTTCATCTTAATTAAAATTAATTAATAAATTAAACAAAAACTTCATCGACTACTATTTTCACCATAGCACCATCGGCTTTGCCTTTAAGCTCCATCATAACCTCTTTCATAAACATTCCCTTCTTCGTAGGATCTATAGCACCAGATTTGGCCAATATTTCCTTCACGACTTTTACCACTTCATCCTTCTCCATAAGTTTAGGTAAATATACTTCGAGAACTTTGAGCTGAGCAGTGTCTTCATCTGCCAAATCTTGGCGGCCACCAGCTAAGAATTGCTCAATGGCATCCTTTCTTTGTTTCGCAGTGCGAGTAATGACTTTGAGGCAGTCCTCATCGGACAGCATTTCTTGAGGTGTGTGACCAGTAGCCACAAGCTCATTCATAAATGCAGTTGATAATCCACGCATAACCTCAAGGCGGACAGCGTCCTTGGCCTTCATAGCATCCTTTATTCCATTTTTTATATCTTCATGTAATGACATGGTTTTATTATAACAAATATATGCTAAAATATCCATATGAATAAAGAGAAGAAACTTATATTTTTAGATACTGAAACGACAGGTGTAAATGATACTGACTTCCTTTGCCAATTGGCATACAAATCTGGCGATGAAATATTCTGCGAACTTTACAAGCCACCAATCAGGATTCCAGCAGAAGCAAGCGCGGTGACTCATATATCAAATAAAATAGTGGAAGGAAAACCAGCATTTAAAGAGAGTAAGGACTACCCTCTTCTTAAAGAAATGCTTGAAGATATGGAGAGCATAATGATTGCGCACAATGCGAAGTTTGATGTGGGAATGATTGAGCGTGAAGGAATAAAGCCGAAGAATGTGATATGTACACTACGTGTAGCAAGAGCTCTTGATAAAGAGAACAAACTCCCCCAGCACAAACTCCAATTTCTACGCTACTTTTTAGATATTGAAATAGAGGCGCAAGCTCACGACGCACTTGGTGATGTGCTCGTACTCGAAAAGCTTTTCGAAAGATTAATGAATAAAATTAAAGAAGAAAATAATTTCGATGATAGTGAAGCCATTAAACACATGCTCGACATCTCCTCTCGCCCATCACTTATGTACAAATTCTCTTTCGGCAAGCATTCTGGGAAGACTGTGTCGGAAGTAGCCCAAGCTGACCGCGGATACCTCGAATGGTTCCTAAATACGAAGGAAACCAACGAACCCGGCGACGAAGACTGGATTTACACACTCAAATATCATTTAGGAAAATTGCAATAAAAAAAGGCTGTCGATAAAACGACAGCCTTTTTTGAAGATTTTATCTAAGGATAAGATTTATATCATCCATAAATAATTCGTACCAGATTTGTTTTTTAACAAAATCTAATACTTTTTTAGGTAGATTCTTCTTTTTTTTGAGTTTATTATAGAAGAATAAAAAGTACATTAATTCATCATCAGGTTCCAGAAGAGAATTATACTCAGAATAGATATTTAAGATAAGATTGTAATAATCTTTTTCCTTCATACCCATAGCCATCAATGTTGTTAGCTGTTTTAAAATTCCAGTAACTTGGTCACTGTGAATAAAAACATTACCATTTATACCAGCCTGAATTTCAACTTTGTCATTTTTGAAATTGTTAACATCCTTAAGGATAGATAAATTTCTTTGCATTGATAGGAAACCTACAAAACTAGAATAATCTTTTATCTCATTAAGAGTTGCAAAAACCTTTTCAAAATCGGCTTTTCTATGACTTTTAATAAAAATGCTTTTTACTTCATTTTCATCCAGTACGTTATGTAATCTAATAAATGAGAGCAAGCGATAGATTTGAGTTTCATTCAAATGCAGCAACAGCATTGGATCTGTATTATACATCCTCAAGAATATTTCACACGATTGACGTTCAACTAGTACATTCATATCCTCTGAAATCTTTATGTAGGACATAGTATCTGTCGAACCAACCTTGGATCTCACTGAAACTTGGAATGCTAAATTATACGCATTTACCAAATTCTTAATTTGGGTATGAATAGCTTTTGATATATCAGTCCTACCTAGAAGGAAAGAAGGTATATAGGTTGTGTTTAAATAGTGTATTAATTCTTTGAAAGATATCATGCTTGAAAAATTAATCTCAGAAAATGAATTTCCTAAAAGATTATGGATCTGGTTTTCAATATCATCACTCCATTTGGGATTATCCCTAACCTTATTCAAGATTAATTTAATATCATCAATATCAAGGACCTCTTTAACTTCTCCTATAATAGAACTGATAATAAATGCAGACAATACCTTATCCTTTTTTAGATGTCTTTTTGAAAATTCAACTTTTTCTTGCATGAATTTCTTCATAAGGATTTCATTTCCAAACTCACAAAGATGTCGTACAATTTTTACCCACATGGTAATATCGTTTACGATTTCCTTCATGTTCGAAAAATGATTATCTTTATACTCTATTCGATCATAGCTCTCTGGGTATTCCCATAATCTTTTTACGGAATATTTTACCTTTGATAGCAGTATCAATTTTTCTCTTTGCAAATTAGATTTAACTTCCTGAAGATATTTTTGCAAATCTTCAAGTCCACTATATTTACGAAGCATACCTCGGCATTCCTTTATATCTGTAATACTAGTAAACTCAATTTTATTCTCAATCGAACACTGAAGTACTAATAGTATAAACGAACGGAGATTTTTTTGAATATCCTTGTCTCGATCAGCTACCAATCTGCTTAAATGTGCACCTGGAGTGTTCTTTTCAAAGATAGAGTAGAATCGCTTATATAATAAATTTGCATGCAATATATAAGCGTCAACATTAACTACACCCTGAGACACATACTTCTCTAAGGCAAAGTTATCGGTATTTTCTTTTAACTCTTCCATGTTCGGCTTATTTAGTAAATATTTCACCCATTGAACCAGAACTTGAATCTTTGTCGAATGAACCCATAGCTTCGTTATACTCTTCGAAACCATGTCCCTCATAGAAGATATTGCGTAAAAATTCCCAATCGCTGTTTAAGAGCTCTCGGCAAAGTTCATCATATCTATCAGGAGCAATCTCCTGCAACAGGAATAAAAAATTAAAATCGATTGGAATAATATGATGACCACGAATTAAATTGTATAATTCTTGTTCTTCAGATTTGTTTCCACCGTTGACCCAGCTAATTTCAAAAACTGCAATTAGATAGATCATTTTAATATTCATTTCCTTAAAGATATCCTTTCGGATAAGTACAGGCATCTGGTTAACAAAATTTACGAAATTTTCAATAAATTCACCAGAAATTTCAGTAAACTTAAAAGTGTACAAACTTTGTACTACTTTTTTGTAGTGGTACATAAAATACTTCGGTAGTTCGCTCGGGTACAATTCCTCGACTTTATTAAAGACGGATACATTTAAATCTGTTCCATCCTTTACAAGAACCTCACTTTTAAACATGTGATCCAAGTAGTTAAATAAAGAAGCGGCAGTCTCAGCATCAGCTTCGGAGATTGCAATAGATACTGCATCTATTACTTCTTGATGCTTAATTCTAGTGTAAACGACAATGTCGCTTACGGTAACTTTTCTTTTGTTAATGATCTCAATTAACTCATGCAACATTTTTTTTAAAAAAGTTGGTGATTGTAATTTCTGAACAGTAATGATTTCTGCTTGATTTTGGGATGACAACTCACTGTTATCATTTTCCTTTTTTTGAATTTCTGACATGACTATAATATATGTTAATTTTTTGATATTATATCATAATTATGACTTAAAGTCAATTAGTACATACTTATGTATTCACATATATAAACAAATAAGATTTATACTTTTATGCTAAAATATATCTATGGAAACAATACTTATAATCATTATTGGGGTTATCGTGCTCATAATTGCGGCGAAGATGTTCCTAGTGAAGCCGGAAGAAAAGAAAGATGATGGTTCACTACAGATGCTACTCACGCAGATCAATGAACTCGCACGCACTGTGGACAGCAAGCTCACAGATACTAACAAGAGCATGAATGAATCTATGCGATACCAATCCACAGAGACGACGAGAATTGTGGCAGACATCACAGAAAAGATCACTCGCCTTGAAGAGACAAACAAGCAAGTAGTTTCTTTCACAGATCAGCTCCAAAGCTTGCAAGATATTCTGAAGAATCCAAAACAGCGCGGAATTCTCGGTGAGTACTACCTTGAGACGCTCTTAAAAAATATTATGCCAAATGGTAGCTACCAAATGCAGTATGCATTCAAAAATGGCGACATAGTGGACGCAGCCGTTTTCGTGAAAGATAAAGTGATTCCTATCGATTCCAAATTCTCTCTCGAAAATTACAATCGTATGATTGAAGCTACTGATAAGACAGAAAAAGACAGACTTGAGAAAGTTTTCGTCGGCGATTTGAAGAATAGAATTACTGAGACTGCGAAATACATAAAGCCAGAAGAAGGCACTATGGACTTCGCCTTCATGTTCATCCCCCACGAAGCTATATACTACGACCTACTCATAAACAAAGTCGGTGCCATAAGTGAAGATGATGAGAATCTGATTCAACGTGCAGCATCGAAATACAAAGTGATCATCGTCTCGCCTACTTCATTCCTCGCATACCTACAGACTGTGCTCCAAGGTCTCCGTGCGCTCGCCATCGAAGACACAGCAAAGGACATAATCAAGCGTGTGGAAGAACTCGGCAAGCACCTAAAGAGCTATGAAGAATACCACTCAAAGCTCGGCACATCACTTGCGACTGTAGTGAACCACTACACTGCCTCAGGAAAGGAATTTAAAAAGCTCGATAAAGACGTGCTCCGCATCACAGGAGAATCCGCAGGGCTTGAAACATTTACAATAGAGAAGCCTCACGAATTAGAATAATATAAAATCCCCACAATATTGTGGGGATTTTTTATTAATAGTTTGTTGTAGGATGCCCGTAGTATGAACCATTGCAACCGCTGCATGAATATCCGTAATAGTTTGAATAGGCTCCGTAAGGATTGTAATTATTTGCATTTGAGTAATTGCCATATGAGTTACCATAATTTGTGCCGTAATTATTTCCGTAATTATTTGAATTAGTATAACCACCATAAGAGTTACCATAATTACCATAACTAGTTCCATAATTATTTCCGTAATATGAATTTGAATTACTTCCATAATATCCAGATCCACCATAGTAACTACTGCCGTAAGAATATGGATCATAATAACTATTTCCATATGAACCATATGAGTAAGGATTGTTGTAATTACTGTATGAGCCACCATAAGATCCACCTCCTACGCCAAACCCTAGATTAATACTCCATGATGCATTTGAAATTTTAGGAGTGCCAAATAAGCCAATCCCTAAAACGAGTACGAATATACTTGTAGCTATAATATATCTTTTCATATTTTGGATTCTACTACTTTAGGAATATTTGTCAATTAGTATCTGTCACCGTTCCAGAGACCGGATACTGAGTGCCCATTGTGAATGTTGTCTATCACTTGAGCTGCGAGCTTGCTAACAGAAATTATTTTTATATTCTTAATCCCCTTCTTTTGCTCATCTGTAAGCGGAATAGTGTCTGTGAAGAATACTCCATCGAAGCCTGCTTCATTTATATTTGCAATTGCATTACCTGAAAGCACAGGATGTGTAGCGAAGAAGAAGATCTTGTGTGCACCGCGCTCTTTGGCAGCTATGGCTGCACCCTTGGCAGTACCACAAGTGTCTGCCATGTCGTCGATGAAGATTATGTCGCTACCCGCAAGGTCTCCATGCACGTCGAGTGTGTTTGAAACGCTGATAGCTTTGTGGTCGCGAGACTTATTTATGATTACGAGGCCGATGCCAAGCTGGTCTGCATACTTCTTGCAAGACTTTGTGGAGCCAAGGTCTGGCGCACCGATTTGTGATTTCTTCAAAATAAAAGTTTTAGGATTCGTACGAATATAATTTAAGACAATGTCATTTGTGTCCACATTGTCCATATGAATTCCTGGGAATGTGGAAATACTTGCAGGATTGTGAAGCTTGAATACTACTACAGCATCAGCTCCTGCAGCACGGAGCTGCTCAGGCACAAAGCGCGCAAGGATAGGCTCACGATGATTCGTGGATTTATCTTGCCGAGAGAATGGAAGGTATGGCATCATCACTGTGATTCTGTATGGTGAACCTTGGCGCACAGCATTTACGAAAAGTCCGCAAGCAAAGAGATCATTCATCAGCTTCTCACCCATGCGAGGCTGGCACACTATGAACACATCTGTATCACGCACAGTCTCGGCTTGATGAGAAAGCACTTCCCCACAAGGAAATCTTTTAAACGAACGAGGAGTAATATTTATCTTCAAATTCTTGGCTATAGCTTCTGCAAAATCATTGTCCTCTCCGTAGGCAAACATTGCTATAGGATGCTGATTCACGCGACCTTTCGAATGTATCTTATGATCATTGTTTCTCCCCTTACCCTTTTCTTTTATTGTGGCCATATAATTTGGATTAATTTATAAGTAAAATAATTATAGCACTTTTATTAAAATCACCTAAAATAAATATTCCCGGGAGTGTAAATCCCAGGAAATTTAATGTAGTACGAGTAGTCTTTATACTACTCCTAATCGTCATCATCATCGTGCCTTGTAATATCATTATGAGGCACATCTTCTTCTCTAATTTGATTTACCGGTAAATCATCTAATTCATCTTCATCATCGGTTGCATCATTTGGAGTGTTGACAGTAGGCACCCTATCCAAGGCGTGACTGTCGAATTCAGTATCACCCATACAATAGAAATTATTAATTTACTTAAATGCTACCAAGGATATCTTAAGGAGTCAAATGCAAAAATTTGTGACCCTACAGGGAGTATCTCGCCCTACGGCCGCGGGTACTTTTCTGATTGTGGGAACCGCGAGTACGCTTTCGGTCACAAGTCTTTTCTTCGTAGAAAAGCTCGCGACCCCGCCTCGTGCCGTCGCACTCCGGCTTTCGATTCTTTTTAAACATAATTCCGATTATGCTTAAAAATCACAAATTTTGTGCTCCGCAAAAATTTGTGACCCTACAGGGAATCGAACCCTGATTACCGCCTTGAGAAGGCGATGTCCTAACCGTTAGACGATAGGGCCATACACATCATTAAATGCATATATAAAATAACACAAAAAGGTTGTTTGAGCAACATACAAAAATACCAGCTTCGATAGAAGCTGGCTGTTTTGTTTTAGTTGGATTACATTGTACCCTTTCTGCGCCGTAATAGCATAGATCTTCTCAAATGGTATGCATTAGAATGCAAAACATTATATGTGTACTCATCGAAAACTTTCATATTATTACAGTTCAGTAATTCATGAAAAGAAGTGTTGTGCTTAAAGACAATAGTGTCTCCTACTTCAAACATTCTTGGTTGAAAGCAGAGCGAGCAATTGACTGTATCACCGGCAACATCACCCCAGGCTGAAGCAAAAATATTCTCTGAGTTGAAGTACCGATGACCAAGATAATTGGTCACAAAACTTCCTTTATCGATTATAATTTCACCTCTAATAATACAAAAAGTTAAAATTAAGTCTTCCGCCCCATGAGGGACAAAATCCTCAATATCGATTGATTCAAAAAATTCTTGCTCTCCAAAAAGAAAGAGCTTCTTTTTTCCTTGATTTACGATGGTAATTTTAGTTTCCATGGCAGTGGTATTTATTTTTTCTTCAATTTACCACAAAACATAAATAATATCAAAAAAAAGCCCTCCTGAGTAACAGAAGGGCTTTTTATAAACTTGTTGCTAATTAAAGCAATTCACCAGCCAATCCGGCCAATGGAGATCTTTCACTTTTAATAAGATGAATATGACTGTAACAGTATTGACCTTGAAACTTTTGTATCAAATAACTAAAGCCATTTGATCTTTGGTCAAGATATGGGTGATCAATTTGCCTTGTATCACCAATGAGAACAATCTTAGTACCTTCACCGGCACGAGTCACAATTGTTTTCACTTCATGTGGGGTAAGATTTTGAGCCTCATCCAAAATAAAGAATACCTTATTCAAACTTCGGCCTCTAATAAATGCTAGTGGCTCAATCAATAGCTTCTCGTTTTCAACATAAGATTTAATCCTCTCATCATTATTTTTGCTTAGTGATTTAATATAGTCGAGATTGTCATACATACCGTTCATAAAAGGTGAAATTTTATCTTTCGCGTCGCCTGGTAAAAATCCTATTTCACGATTACCTACGGATATTGTCTGCCTAGAAAAGAATATCTTATCGTATGTATTTTCATACAACTGCTGTAAAGCAGAAGCAATAGAAACAATAGTTTTTCCAGTTCCGGCCTTACCTTCTATGGTCACTAAGCTGATTTCAGGATCAAACAATGCGTCAATACCAAAAGCTTGCTCAGAATTTTTTGCGTGAACAGAGAATGCATTTTGCTTATCCTTAGAAATCACTCTCACTGAATTATCCTTGTAGACCACCATAGCAGTTTTATTTGCACCCATCAAAATGTAATTCTGATTCGGCATTGCGTTAGGTATTAGGTACTCAACCTTTTTGTTTTTATTTGAGTACAATGAATTTATGGTTTCAGGCTCCACATCCTCAATGATTTCAACTTTCCTAGTGAGAATATCAGTATTAATTACTGTCTCATAAAGAAAATCCTGTGCAAGTACACCTAATGCTTTTGCTTTCATTCTTAGGTTTACATCTTTGGAAACAATAACAACCTGAGTATCAGGATGTTCAATTTTAAGCAAATAAGCTAAGTTAATGATTTCCGCATCTACAGTCTGATTACGTAAATTACTTTTAACTTTTTCATCCCAGTTCTTGGCCAAGGCAATTCTCAAATTACCCAATCCATTACCAAGACTAATACCACCATTAAAAATGTGGTCAGAAGACAACTCATCAAGAATTCTACAAAAATCACGCGCATGGAAATTTATAGTTTCCAATCCTTTTTTAAATGTATCAAGTTCTTCAATACATTGGATTGGAATCACAATATCATGTTCATTGAATTTGTAAATGCATTGAGAGTCATGCAAAATTACATTCGTATCTAGTACGAACAATTTTCTAGTTACTTCATTTGTGTCAGTCATATTAATATTTGTTAAAGTGAGATTTTTTGTAAGTTTATAACATTAATCAGGCTATGTCAAAAAAGCACATTTTTGATAAAATGTGTTGTAATACAATATTATTATTAGAGTAGTTCTTTAATTTCCTTCGCCAAATACGGGTTCCACATTGCGCCAGTGGCGCTCATTACTATGTCTGCACCAGCATTTCTGTAATCGAAGAAATCTTCTGGTGCTGTAACCCCACCAACACCCACAATAGTGTATTTATATCCAAATTCTTCCCGAAGGCTCTTTAATCTTTTCACCATTTCTATCCCTGCCCATTTTATAGAGTGCCCACACACACCACTCTTCATTCTGCCTTCGCCTGGTAGCGCTTGCTCTCCATTCTCATTTACTATCGGTGCAGCGATGGTATTGATAGCAGAAATTCCATCCACAATACTACCTATTTCTTTCACAAAATTTTTAAACATTTCCTCGTCCTTATAGTATGCAATTTTAATTATTAGCGGGATTTCTCCAATTTCATTTTTTATCGCCTCCGCTACTTTCACACTTCGCTCCACATCATAGCAAAGCAAATTATCTGTGCCTTCGTTCGGGCAGCTCAGATTCACCTCCATTATTTCCACTCCCACTTCCTTTAGCATTCTAGCAGCATTGCAGAAGTCATTGATATAAGAATCAACATCCCCATCACCTTTTTTCGTTCCTTGGAATGCTCCCACGATCACTTGACCTTCTCTTTTATTCTTAATTAAATTTTTTATATCTTCTTTCCAAATTTCTGGACTAAGTGAAGGCACGCCAAATGAATTGGTTATTGAAAGTGGCTCTTCATATTTTGTAATACCTATTAAATTCTCTTTTGCTTTCTCAAGTGTAAGGTCGCCATCAATCTTCACACCTAGGATGTTCGGCCAAGGATGGCACACGTGAGCCTCAGTGCGGACGGTCTTGTATGTCACAATATCAAATCCTTTATCGAGCGCAGCTTGCACGAAATTCCCATTTATAAGCGGGCCCGCAGGAATTCCAAACGGTGAGTACACTTTGTGTCCGAAAAAATTAAAATTTGGTTCTCCTTTTTGATCTAAAATTTCTCCATCTGCAAAAGCTCCAAACGGACCATCGCTAAGATTTTCTTCATAACTCTTCTCTGGGTCATAAAATGGTACTTGGAGCATAAATTACAATGAGTTAACAATATCGAAATTTGGTAAGTGCTTCTCAGCCTCTATTATAGCTAGCTCCATTATCTTCACAGCTTCGAGTGGGTACTCGCCCTGTGCACTCTCTTCCGAAAGCATGACAGCATCTGCCCCGTTTATAATTGCATATGCTATATCTGTAATCTCAGCGCGCGTAGGTGTAGATTTCTTCACCATTGAGAGCATCATTTCAGTAGCTACGATGACTGGCTTCTTGGCAACTTTACATTTAGAAATAATATCCTTCTCAATAAATGGAATCTCTTCGATAGGAACTTCATGCCCTAAGTCTCCACGAGCAATCATTACTCCATCGCTTACTGCTATGATTTCATCCAAATTTTTCAAAGCAATTTTTCTTTCAATTTTTGAAATAATTGGCAAAACTTTCCCAATCGTATTCATTGTATCCTTAAGGAGCACCACATCACTAGCACTACCTACGAATGACATAGCTATATAATCCACACCACTTTCGATTCCGAATTTCAAATCATTTAAATCTTTTTCGGTAAGAATTTGACTTACTTCATTGTTGAATTCATGGCCATTCGTTTCTTGAATTCGAGGTCCTGACAAATCCTGGATTATTGGAATATTTTTGCCGCATTCCAACGACACCTCCTTAATATTTTTAATATAATTTGAATGTTCTTCATAAGTGCCCCAAGAGAAATTGAGCCGGGCCACATCCATACCATGAAGAATCATTTCTTTTAAAATTTCTTTATCTTTTGTGGCAGGTCCTATTGTCGCTACTATTTGTGCTTTTGAATTCATATAATTTCTGATATTTTAATAAGTCTTTCGTATTTTACCATTCTTTCAGATTTAATGGGTGAGCCAGATTTGAGCCCAAAGCAAGAAAATGCATAACACAAATCTGCAATGAAATCATCATCTGTCTCCCCGCTTCTATGACTTACTATAAGCTCAATGTTATTTTCTCTCGCTAGCTTCATTGTATCGAGTGTCTCAGTGAGTGTGCCAATTTGATTTGGCTTTATTATCATCGCATTTATGGAATTGTTCTCTATGGCTTTAGTAAGTAAAGTCTTATTTGTAACAGTTAGATCGTCCCCCATTACGATAATTTCTGTATGAGCATTTTTAAGATTTCTAAAGCTTTCAAAATCTTCTTCATCAAAAGGATCCTCTATTGAAAGTAAGTTAAATTCCAATATAAGTGAATCGTAAATATTCATCAAGTCCTCCTTGGAAATTAGCTGTCCATCAACTTCATACTTACCATCCTTATAAAAGGATGAAGATGCCACATCTAGAGCTAATCTCACTTTACCTTCCAGATTGTTCCTAATTATAGATTCTTGTAGATACATTAAGGGCTGCCTTATATCTGATATTTGTGGCGCATAACCACCTTCATCACCAAGAGTTAAGGAATCATCACCTAAATCTTCTTCAATAATCTCGTTTAAAGTTTTCTGAATATTTATTCCTATCTCTACAGCATCTTTTATATTATCTGTGTCAGTGACAATATGATACTCCTGAAAAGCCAGATTGTTCTTTGCGTGCTTACCACCATTTATAAGATTCATATATAAGTGTGGCACCTTTCTTGAAGGCTTAATCTCGGCAATAGTACGCAAATATTCATATAGTTCCAAATCTGAAATCTTGGCAGCAACTTTCGCGCAAGCGATACTCACTCCTATCATAGAATTTCCACCTAAATTAACCTTGTTTGGTGTACCATCAAAATTTATCATTTTATGATCTATATTATTTTGATCAAGTACACTCTCACCTACAAGTAAATTTGAAATGTCTTCATTAATTTTCATGATGGCATTCTCTACACCTTTACCATCTTCGTCACGAAGCTCGTGTGCTTCGTGCATACCAGTACTCGCGCCAGACGGCACAGAAAAGCTAGCATCCGTGTCGCCACAGTAAACGGTAACCTTAAGTGTAGGATTTCCTCTTGAGTCCTTTATTTCTTCTGCAAATACTTTTGTGATTATGTTTTCCATTTTACTTTTTAAATAAAATCATTAAATCAGAAACATTGGCGCCAGTAGGACCAGTTATAATCATTTCACTAGTATTGTTAAAGATAGGATATGCATCAAAGTTCGCAAGATATTCATCGAGGTCGATTCCTGATTCCACTATTTTATCTATAGTAGATCTATCTACTACCGCACCTGCAGCATCAGAATTATCCATACCATCAGATGCTAAAGGTAAGAAAATAGAATTATCATCTATAACTCCCATCTTCACAGCAAGCGCACCCATATAAAGGTTGCGCCCGCCACTACCGCCTTTCTTTGTCACTTTAAGATCTGGCTCGCCTGCAGCGAGAATAACTTCACCCGCGAAATCTTTCTGCGCATCAAATATTTCTTTTAATGCTAGATGAGTCTCGTTGTACAATTCCGTAGAAATAATTTTCGCACGCAAACCTAACTCTTCTGACTTTTTTTGCATAGCCTCAACTGCAGTTTTATTGGAAACTAGTACGAAGTTGAAAACTTTTTCAAAATACTTATCATCTTTCGTTGTTTCTATCAAATCAAAATCATCTAGGTTGTCACTCTTTATAATCATTTTCACATCGTCTACTGTAGACATATCCTTATATGTAGGACCTGATGCCACATCTTCGAAGTTGTCTCCAGGTACATCAGAGAATATCAAACCAATAACAGTCGCTGGGTATGCCACCTTTGCCAAGCCTCCACCCTTAAGTAGTGACAGGTGCTTTCGT
The DNA here is from genome assembly GCA_943356675.1 of Candidatus Nomurabacteria bacterium. Taxonomy (GTDB): domain Bacteria; phylum Patescibacteriota; class Minisyncoccia; order Phycocordibacterales; family UBA9973; genus UBA8515. Next base: position 10,889 of record CALRFQ010000002.1, on the reverse strand, counting down.
ACTGTATTCATCTCTATTGTAGTTTTGCCGCACTTTATAAATTCATCATAAAGTCTGCTGTTTTGATCACATTCACTTTCTGGATAACAAAGTAGTGCAGAGCCACCACCAGACACTATTACGATTATTAGATCGTTCTCGTCGGACTTATCAGCAATATCAAATATTTTCTGACCTGGCAAGATATTTACACTAGTCGGCTTCGGATGAGTACCGGCGAAAGTCTCGATGTAATTGCAAGGTGTCTTGTGTAGACCGATGACTGCACCTTCACTTATTCTATTCTCAAGTACTTTCTCGAGTGCTAGTGCAGCAAGAGTGGAAGCTTTACCGAAACCTATTACTTTTATTTTATTAAAATTATTTAAATCGAAGCTTTTATCAGCAATTGTTAAAATATTATTCTCTAACTGCACAAGATTGGCGACAACGAGCTCTGTATCAATGGCATTGTATCCGGCGTTTGCTATATCAAAAGCGATTTTACGATTTGGACTTGTAGCTAATTCATCATAATTTTTAAACCATTGTTTTTGCATATACTATATATACTCTTTAATCTTTTTAGCTGAGTCTTGGAATTTATTTTGCTCGATCTCATTTAGTTCTATTGGCCATGACTTTATTATTCCATTTGATCCCACCACAGCAGTAGCTCCAAGGCATATATCGCTTACTCCATTATAATTTTCTAGTCTATAAGAAACAGGAAGTATTTTATTTTGATTTAAAATCAGTGCCTCGAGTATGTCCACAACTGCCATGGCTATACCGTAATATGTGGCACCTTTAAGTTTAATTATCTCGTAGACTTCATTCTTCACTTCCTCATACACATTATTCATTTCTTCAGGGCTAAGTATTTCTGCAATAGGCTTACCGGCAACACTTACAGTACTCCAAGCGACAAATTCTCCATCTCCATGCTCTCCGAGCACGAATCCGTCAATCTGCTTACCATCCACACTTAATCGTTTTGCTAAATTTGAACGAAGTCTAGCAGAATCAAGGCAGGTACCAGTTCCAAAAACTTGATTTTTAGGCAGTCCTGAAATTTCTTGAACTAAGTATGTAATTACATCAACTGGATTACTTACGACAACAATTATGGCTGTAGATTTAATATTTCCAATTTCTTTAAATATTGAACTAACTATGGATTTGTTTTTCGTTACTAGATCGAGGCGGCTCTCTCCAGGCTTCTGAGCGACACCAGCGGTAAGGATAATAATATCTGAATCTGCTACATCTTTATATCCACCAACTCTTACAATATTCGTCTCGCAGAAAGACAATGCATCACACATATCAAGAACTTCTCCTCTTTCTTTATCTTTATTTAAATCTACCAGAATTATTTCAGCAGCCAAGTTCTTGACCATAGCTGAATATGCAATAGTAGAACCAACAGCACCTGCACCGATAATAGCTATTTTTTGTTCTAATTTATCATTACTCATATTGTCCATTATAACACAGTAATTATTATTAAATTATCTGCTCTTCCACTCTTTCTCTTGTCGACACAGAAGGCTCTTTGCCTCACTAGGATTTGCCATTATAGCTTCTACTGCGCGTTCAAGCCTCACACCTTGAGAGCCTTTGAGTAAGATCACATCTCCCTCTTCCACTATTCCTGCAAGGAATTTGCCACAAGTAATGGAGCTATCAAAATAGTAAATATTTTTTTCTTTAAATTTATTTGCTTTCGCTCCGTCACCAATGAATTTCGCACGGGGGCCAACGAGCACTATGATGTCTGCCACCCTTGATGCCTGCAAGCCTATTTCATTGTGCGCTTCTTCTGTCCTTTTCCCTAGCTCTAGCATATCACCAAGGACTGCGATCTTTCTCTTTGCTGGAGTAGTCTCAAGCACAAAGAGTGCAGCCTCCATAGCTACCGGTGAGGCATTGTAAGTATCGTCGATTATGATACTTTTGTTTACACCTTCTATCATTGTAAGACGACTCTTCGGAGTTTTATAATTCTTTAGTGCTTCTATAGATTTCAATATGTCACAGCCAATTTCACTAGCAACTGCGATAGCAGCGAGACCGCAGTACATATGTGTCTGCCCAATGATATGAGGCATGTGAACTGGAAAAGTATTTCCATTATGCGCAAGCTTAAAAGTAAGACCTGAAGGATTATCATTGCCAATTGGCTCGATATTTATAATAGGATATGAAGCCTTATATGTAGCATGATCGTTCACTCCATAGGACACTGTGCGCCTATCCACAATCTGATGAGAATTAAATACACGCTGGTCGTCGTGATTCACAATGAGAACTCCATTTTTTCTAAGAGCATGGGCAAGAGCCATCTTCTCCTCGATGATCTTCTCTGTCGTACCAAAGAATTCTACATGCACCGGCACATCAGGAAAACGAGTGAGCACTACTACATCGGGCTTTAGCCATGGAGCCACTCCTTTTATATCACCAGGTTTACCTGCACCTATCTCAAGCACTAGCCACTCTGGATATTTATTCTTCCATAATATTAAAAATAATCCACGCAAAATATTCTCAATCCAGATACCAGGATTACTCCAACCATTTTTTACTCCGAGAATTGTGAGCGGTAATCCGATCTCACTATTGAAACTCTTCTCACTTTTTCTTACAGTATAAAATTCTGAAATAACAGAATAAATCGCATCCTTCGTAGAAGTCTTGCCCACGGAGCCTGTGATGGCAATTATCTTCGGATGGTAGCGTGCCAGAATTAACTTGGACTCCCAAGTCAGAATTTTCACTATTATTTTTTTGAATGTATTTTTCATATTAGCGATCTGGTGGTAAGTTGTAATAATTTATGAGAAACTTTGTGATATTTACAAATGGTGGTATGAGTGTCTGCGAAGCGTATTTGATTTGTTTAGGATTTTTCAAATACATAAATACAATAAACTTCGGGTCATATGCTGGGAAGTATCCAAAAAATGAGTGCATGTGACGGTCTTCATAATACCCTTTTCCATTCTCTTTTGCCACTTGCGCAGTACCAGTCTTCGTGGCGACGCTATAGTGGTCGAATTTGTACTTACCTTCGCCGTAAGCCTTGTCGAAGACATTCACAAGCATGCGAGTGATAGTATCTCCTGAAACTTCTGGCTTTGTAATACCATTTTTCCCTGTAGGCCACTCTAGTGTCTTACTCGTGCCGTCATCGTACTTTATTTCCTTTACTAAATGAGGTGTCACAAGTATTCCACCATTCCCTAGGCTTGAGAATGCCTTTATCGCTTCAAAAGGAGTGAGGGCTATACCTTGGCCGAAGGCCGCGTTCGCGTATTCTAGATTCCTAGGACTTTCCAAGTTCTTGATCAAACCCACAGTTTCGTTTGGCACATCTATGCCAGTTTTCTTGCCGATTTCAAAAGCTTTCATATACTCTCTGAATTTATCGTGACCAAGTTTATTTTCAACGAAAACCATTCCAGTGTTAAGCGATTGATCAAGCACTGTTTGCATGTTTACATTACCGCGACCTTTTAGGTCGAAGTTGTTTATAGGCTTGCCGTCTACAATTACCTTACCTCCGTCGAAGTATGTGGTCTCCGGAGTGATCACACCAGCATCGAGCGCAGACTCCATCACAAGTGGTTTGATAACAGATCCAAATTCGAAGACGTTCTCAACAAGCGGATTACTATATAGGTATGGATTCTTCACATTTTGAAAATCATTTAGATTGAAATCTGGCATATCTGCCATGGCATATATCTCACCAGTCTTTGGGTCCATTATTATAGCGCCCATCTGGTCTGCATTCCACTCTGTGAAAGTTTTGCGCATTTCTTCTTCAAGCATATGCTGAACTGCTGGATCTATGGTCGTCACTATATCTCCATTCTTTTCACCTGAAAAGCTTTTGCCGATGTTGGAGAAAACTTCCGCAAAGAAATTTATATATGCCTCATTTGCAGGCTTAGATAAAATATTATTATAAGATTTCTCAAGACCGTACTGGCCAATTCTATCATCACCTTTATAAGCCACGAAGCCTAGTGTGTGTGAAGCAAGTGAATCTCCGGGATAAAATCTCCACTTCTCTTTATAAATGGAAACTCCTGGAATTTTAAGAAGCGTGATTGAATCCGCAACCTCCTTACTCAGATGAGTTGCTACTTCTTCGTATGGATCATTTTTCTTTGTAACCTTAGCTATGAACTCATCGTGAGTGAGCTTCGTATATGAGGAAAGATAAGTGTAAAGCGATTCTGCATCGACAACATTTTTAGAATTTATTGCAATTTTAAATCCAGTCATCACAGTGCCAGCTGCCACTAGTGTGCCGTCACGATTTGCAAAGAAGATACTTCCTCTCTCAAACATATCACCGATAGGTGTAGCATACTGCTTGTCTGCGCGGTCTGCATATGAGCTAGAGTGAACTACTTGCACAAGGAAAAGCTTGGCAGCGAGTATGCAAGCAAATACAAAAAAAGCACCTGCTACGATGCGAATTCGAGAATGGAAAGGTGTAGTATTATTCATTAGCGCATAGCCACTCGACTCTCTGTCGTACGAGTTGCAAATATCGTATTGTGCGGATCGACGAATCCACGAGCGATTCCAGTAGGCACATCAACCTTATTCGACAATGTAAGATATTCCACCTCAAGTGAGCTAACACGGCTTGATGTCTCGCGCATTGTGGACTCTAGAGTCTTCCTAGCTACAATACTAAATGTTATTGAGCCTATAAAATAGACGTAGCAAATACTCAAAATAATTGTAATAGACATTAGCACTCGAAAGATCTGCTTTCGTGTTTGATTGTCGTCAACTATTTGTTTTGTAAATGCTAATGTTTTCATATTTTTTCTATTATTCTTAGCTTTGCACTTCTACTCCTTGGATTAATTTTTATTTCTTCATCACTTGGTACTATCGGCTTCTTCGTTATCAATTTTCCTTTTCCTTCATCCGCTAACTTTCTAAATTCATTCTTCACAATCCTGTCCTCGAGCGAGTGGAATGATATGATCACCATTCTTCCTCCGATACTCAATCGTTCGAAATACTTCGGTATACTTTGCTCTACTGCTGTAAGCTCACTGTTTACTGCGATGCGGATAGCTTGGAAAGTTTTTGTAGCGGGATTTATTTTTAGTCTCTTGTATTCCCTCCCTACCACAGCGTTCACAATTTCTGATAATTCACCCGTCGTCTTTATCTCCTTCTTCTCCCTTGCTTCTACTATTGCTTTCGCTATCCTTCTTGAATACCTCTCTTCACCAAAACCATAAATGATATCTGCAAGACTTTCCTCACCCCAAGTATTCACCACGTCGTATGCTGTTACATCCATTTCTCCCGGATTCTTTTTCATAGTCATGAGCAGTGGCTCATCACGCATGAAAGAAAATCCGCGACCTTCTTCCTCAAGTTGAAAAGAACTTATTCCAAGGTCTAGCATCACTCCATCCAATTTCTCGATTCCAAGTTCATCGAGAACTTTATCTCCGTTTTGGAATGCACTTTCCTTGAACACTGTGTCGTGCTTTATATCCTTAAGCTTTTCCTCTGCTCTCGGAAACGCACCAGAATCAAGATCAAGACCCACTATCTTCACACTATCTCCATGCCTCTTCACTATCTCAGCTGTATGACCTCCACCACCTAGTGTGCCGTCTAAAAGAACTGCGCCACTCTTGATGTTAAGTCCATCAACTGTTTCTTTGAGAAGTACCGGAATATGCAAAATAAATTTAGCCATATTAAAGTACTCCTACTTGACCTAGCTTCTCTGCTAATGTATCCGCCTGCGTTTCTACAACTTGTTTGTATTTCGCCCAAGCAGATTCATTCCAAATTTCAACACGGTTCTGCACTCCGATCACAGCCACCTTCTCACCAAGTCCTGAACGCTGGCGTAGGTGTGGAGGAATTAAAATTCTTCCGTTTGCATCTACATCAGTGTCGACAGCCTGTCCGAACATAAAACGAGAGAATGAGCGATTGTCGCTCTGGAGCATTGAGCTCTCAGAAAGCTTTCCAGAAATATTCTCCCATTCCTTTTCTGTGAAAAGTGCAAGACAAGAATCGAGGTACGGAGCAACGATTACACGCTTCCCTATTTCTTTACGGAATTTCATCGGTAGTGACAACCGATTCTTATCATCTAGGGTGTGTATGTATTCGCCAATAAGCATTGTATTTATTAAGTAAAATGAAGATTATTTTTCTTTTCCCACTTCATCCCACTTCCCTATATTATACGCCACTTTATCCCACAATACAATCACCAAATCCCACCCTATTCTGTGGATAACTTACAGTTTTTTTATTAACATTTACATTTAAGAATATTTGTTGTACTATTATCCTTGAACTATAAACCCAGTTCTCCCAATGAAAGTAAAAATACCTAAAAATGAAAAGGTAGAAAAAGTACTTAATGTATTTGGTCTACGAAGGGATAAATGCTTTCCAGGTGCTGTTAATTTTTCTGGTGTAGATCGTGAAAAAGTATATGCTTTTAAAAAGGCATTATTTCTTAAAGATCCTATGCGCGGAATGGTACTGTGGGAAATGTAAACCTCTTCAAAAAAAAATAACCCCGGACTAATTTTTAGTACGGGGTAAATTTTTATCTATTTTATTCTTTTGGTCTCATTATCGGAAAGAAGATAACATCACGAAGATTCTTTTGATTTGTCATTATGGCAACTAAGCGGTCGATACCAAGACCGAAACCAGTCATAGGTGGCATGCCGTGCTCCATGGCTGTGAGGAACCTTTCATCCACTTCCATCGCTTCTTCGTCACCTCCATCTTTTGCTTTGCTTTGTGCTTCAAGAAGTTCACGCTGAACTATCGGGTTCACAAGCTCTGCGTATTGATTCGTCAATTCTGCACCGGCTATGATGAGCTGAGCTACCTTCGCTGTGCCGTCCTCGTTCTGCTGTGCTAGAGGCTTAAGATCTCCTGGGTAATCGAGCACGTATGTAGGATTTATAATTTTTACTCTTGAAGACTTTTTGAAAATAAAGTCGAGTAAGTTTCCGCGGCCAGTCTTCTCCATCTCTCCCTTATCCATGCCTAGCTCTACACATTTACTTTTTATTTCATCTATAGTTGCTGTCGCCATATCGAGGCCTGCATTTTCTTTTATCAAATCACCAAATTTCACGCGTGGCCAATCTTTTGAGAAATCTACTTCCGTAGAATTTCCTTCCTTGTCATAAACTGTGAAAGTATCAGAGCCGATTACATCTTTCGCTATTCCTCTTAGCATTTCTTCAGTCCAAGCCATATTTGATTCGAGAGATTCATACGCTGCGTACCACTCAAGCATTGTGAACTCTTGGATGTGAGTAGGGTCGGAGCCTTCGTTGCGGAAGTTCTTGCCTATCTCGTATATGCGTGGATATCCACCCACTGTGAGGATCTTGTGCTCAAGCTCAATGGAAATGCGTAGGACCATATCCAAATCATAATCATTGTGATGCGTGTCGAAAACTTTCGCCATAGCACCACCAGCTTGATTCTGAAGCATTGGAGTTTCCACTTCTAGGAAATTTTTATTATCTAAATATTTACGAATATAACTCACAATCTTTGCGCGAGTAATAAAACGATTGCGCACTTCTTCATCCATGAGGATATCGAGGTATCGCTTGCGGTAAGATTCTTCTACATCCTGAAGACCGTGCCATTTATCTGGAAGTGGAAGTAGCGCTTTCGTAAGCATTGTCCAGCTCTTCACAAGGAGTGAATTCTGCTCTGCCTTTGTGACGAAGAGTGTGCCCGTGACTTCTATGAAGTCACCGATATCTACTGCATCTGCGAAAAGTTTAAAAAGCTTTTCTTCTATTTCATCCTTTTTGAAAACAGCTTGGAACTTCGCACTGCCGTCAAAGAGTGACACGAAGACTATAGCTCCCTGCCCGCGGATAGACATAATGCGTCCGACAATAGAGATAGACTTCCCTTCCGCTTCTAATTTCTTGAAATCATTTGTGACTTCAAGCAGAGTAAAATCCCGCACGACATTTGCCGGATACGGGTTCATTCCAAACTCTTTCAAAATATTTAATTTTTCAAGTCTTACGCTTCTTAGTTCTTCAAGTGAGGCCATATAACTATTGTATCTCAAGTATAGTGTATTTCACAACTCCCTTTGGTGTGGAGATAGAAATAACAGCTCCTTTCTCTTTACCGAAAAGGGATTGCCCAAGTGGTGAGCGATTTGAAATCTTGCCAGTAGCCATGTCTGCTTCTTCTGCACCTACTATGTGAAATGTCATTGGAGTCTTTGAAATGTCCTTCTTCACAACTACAGTCGCACCGATTTCCACTTTTGTAGAGTGAGCCTTTTTCTTTACCACAGTCGCAGACTGGAGCATGTATTCGATCTGATTTATTCTGTCCTCAAGTTTACCCTGATCTTCACGAGCCTGGTGGTATTCTGCATTCTCAGACAAATCGCCAAGACTCTTGGCGTATTCCAAAGTCTCCAAAATCTCCTTTCTACGAGGACCTTTTAGGTGCGCGAGTTCTTCGATCAATGCCTTCTTTTTTTCTTCTGTTATATAGTCCATTTTATGTTTAAATTAATGTGTAAAACTGCCATTTCGTATCCGTCAGTAGCACGTATTATATACGGAATAGGAGGATAAGTAAACCCCTAAATAATGAAAAACCCACCCAAGAAAGATGGACTTTCCAAGGTGGGTAATTTAAATTGCTTATGGTTGTATAAAATAATGAACATTATTGGCAACATAAATTAATCCACCTCCGCCGTTCTTTACAGCTACGATAGCTTTTCTGCCGCTGTTTAGAAATCCTCCAATTACAGGATCGGGGTTATTATTAACCCAATGTGTAAAGCCGTCGGTTGTGCAACGAATAATTTTTTCAAGTTGATTTCTTGATGCCAACTCTTCTATTTCGTTACTACAATCGGTTAGGTCGAGATTAGGTGCAATAGATTTATCTTCGGGTGAAAACTTAACTCTCATTTCGAGATAACTTCCATCTTCAAGATAAAAATTTACACTTGAACCTGAAGAATATTCTCCAAATTCGTCAAATTGGTGTTGGACACTAAAGCAAGTGTCCAGGTCTGGGATTAATTTGTCTAGCCACATATAATTTTAATTATTTATTTTGCATTATTGCTCTATAGAAACCAGTAAACTGACATCCAGAGAGCAACACACAAAATAAAATCCAATATCAAAAAAACTTATTAATTATATTATAGCATAAATAAGCCTATTTTGTCAATAGATAAAAATCCCTTATTTTATATATTCCGGAGCGTAGACGCTCATGTAGTCGAGTGTTTCGGCCATTACGCGTGTGGCGTTACCAGAGGCAGCTTTCGGACCGCGCTCCATAAGCACAGCGAACGCGTAGCGAGGATTCTTGTATGGGAAGAAGCCTATAATCCAAGAGTTTGTATTTGTGTTACCATAGCCCACCTGAGCAGTTCCAGACTTCGCAGCGACTTCCACTCCTTTCACATTGAGTGCAGTACCCGTACCATTTGTGACCACTTGCCTCATACCTTCATGTATGACTTGCATCATTTCTTTATTTATATCTATTACAGTCTTCTTCGCCTCCATACTGTCATCACGATAAAGCACATGAGGAGTCTGTAGTGTGCCAAATGTGGCTATTGCTCCAGCCGCACGCACCATCTGAATAGGAGTCACCTGCACACCATACTGACCGATGGCAGTGTTGTATGTATCTCCCACGCGCCATGGATCACCTTTAAAAGTTTTCAGTTTCCATTCTGGTGTCGGGATGAGCCCTGCTTTCTCGCCACCTAGATCAATCCCAGTCTTCTGACTTATTCCAAATTTCTGAAGATAAGTATCTAGGTTTGCTATACCAAGCCCTTTCTGGTCCTGATAGCCTCCACCGATTTCATAAAAGTAAACGTCGGAAGATACAGCTATAGCTTCTCTCATATCCACATAGCCGAAAACTCCGTGGTCGTTGAAGACCGTCTTCTTATCTTTGAAATATGGGTTTTGAATTTCAATTTTTCCGTTTGCAAAAATTTGCTTGAAAGGAGTTATCACATTCTCAGCAAGCGCTGCGTAACCTATGAAAGGCTTCACAATAGATCCTGGAGTGTAGAGGCCTTGAGTGGCACGATTGAGGAAAACCTTGCGACTATCATTTATGTAACCATTCACAATCTTCTTATCAGAACCTTTTGAAAGAATTCCAGGATTGTATTCAGGATAGCTAGAGAGTGCGAGCACTTCACCATTATTCACATCCATAATCACTCCTGCACCACCAGAGAATGATGCACTGCCTGCCATAGAGACGATGGATTTATAAAGTGCAGCTTCTACACCAGCATCTATAGATAGATTGAGGTCTGCACCGTGCACAGGCTCAGACACTGTGTTTTCGGAAATGATATTTCCTTTCACATCTTTCTCAGATATGCGCACGCCGTTTGTGCCTTTGATTTTCGCATCATACATTTTCTCCACACCGTCTTTACCTATGAAGTAATCTTGCCAGTAGTTACCTTGAGAGTCCTTTGCAGGATAGCCCACATATCCTAAGATATGCCCGAAGCCACCCTTGTCGATATAAGTGCGCACTGGTGGATCAAAACGATTTGTATTCTCGCCCCAAGTATTCCAAGCAAGCTTCACACCCTTTCTGTCGTAGATGATTCCGCGGTCTGAAAATATTGGAAGTTTTACTAGCACATTGTTCTCACTCTTTTTGAAATACGCTTCACCACGAGAAACTTGCAGCACTCCGAGCTGGCTCAAAAAAACAACTCCCATTAAAATGAAAAACAAGCTAAGAAAAAATACAGACTTCTTTGGAATTGGCTTTTCTATTCTGCCCTCGAATTGCTGAGTGTTGAAGTGAGGTAAGTTCTG
>CALRFQ010000001.1 GCA_943356675.1 Candidatus Nomurabacteria bacterium | reverse complement strand
TGCCAAATTCTGTTACATTTAAGCCAAAGCAAGTCACGAAAAGAATACTCTCACCATTACCTGAGCGTGCATACGAAGTGATCGTAAGTCGTTTTGGTCTTGATGATGTTCCAGAGCGCAAGACGCTTGAGGCTATTGGTGGTAAATACGGCATAACTCGTGAGCGTGTGCGTCAGATTGAAAACGCTGCACTCACAATGATTCGTAAATCTGATTCATACAAGAATGAAAAATCTGTATTTGATGAATTAAAAACTATCATGCATGAATTGGGTGCTATAGTTTCTGAAGAGGAATTTCTAAATCATATTTCAAAAGATGAGCAAGTTCAGAACCACATACACCTTTACCTTACACTCGGTGATGATTTTTCTAAAGAGAAAGAAGATGAACATTTTAAATCAAGATGGAGTGTGAATGATGAAGTTTCAGGACAAGTCCATGAAGCGCTTCATTCTCTTTACTCAAGTTTAGATGATGATGAATTAATTTCTGAGAGTGAGCTTGTAAACCGTTTCCTAGATCAATTAAAAGGATTAAATGAACAATACAAGAGTGAAGAAATTGCTCGTCGTTGGTTAAATATCTCAAAGAAAATGAGTAAGAATCCACTCGGAGAATGGGGAAAGGCTACATCTTCAAATATTAAAACTCGTGGAATCAAGGATTATGCTTTTCTTATGATGAGAAAGCATGGTTCTCCTATGCACTTCCGTGAAGTTGCAAAGGCAATAAGTGATACTTTCGCAAAGAAGACTCACACTGCAACTTGCCACAATGAGCTTATCAAAGATGACCGTTTCGTATTAGTTGGCCGCGGTATTTATGCTCTAAAGGAATGGGGATATACAGCAGGAGTAGTGAGAGATGTGATTAAAGAATTAATTAAAAAGAATGGTCCAATGTCAAAAGAAGATATCATTGAGCAAGTTATGAAAGAAAGATATCTTAAAAAGAACACAATTTTAGTAAATCTTCAGAACACAAAATATTTCAAAAAGAATAAAGCTGGTTTATACCAAATAGCATAGTTCTCCACAATACGCCTCACAAAATGTGAGGCGTATTTCTTTTTGTGTATGATATAATATAAACATGATTGAACAGATCGCGCAGTTTTTATCGGCACATAATATTCATCCAATAGGAATAATTATTTCTGCTATTGGTTACCTTATGCCTTTTCCTCTTGCGTGGATTGCATATAGCTTTTGGCATCATTACCGCACAGAGAGATTCATCGCTGGTATTAAGTGGACACTACTTGAAATTCAAGTGCCTCGTGAAGTAAATAAGTCTCCGGCTGCGATGGAGCTTATATTTTCAAATGCTTTCTTCCACCAGAGTATGAAGGGCTTTTGGGAAATGTTTATCATCGGTGCGCCATGGCTCTGGTTCTCACTAGAAATTGCCTCCATTGATGGAAAGGTGCATTTTTATGTGCGCACCCCATCTAGAATTAGAGACCTTGTAGAGACACAGATTTATGCACAGTACCCTCAAGCGAAGGTAATAGAAGTAGATGATTATGCTATGCACATAGAGCAATATACTAAAAATGGTAATTGGTATACATGGGGAGCAGAGTTTATAAAATCTAGGGAAGATTTTCGTCCAATTAAAACTTACAGAGAGATGGAAGAAATGGATTCAGGAACTAAAGAGGAATATAAGGTTGACCCTATAACCCCCACTATTGAATATTTGGGGTCATTACCGAAAGGCCAACAACTCTGGATGCAAATACTTGTCCGCCAGACTATCAAGCAATATCATTCACATGGTCCACATAAGCATGTAGGGTTCTATGACGCTGCACAAGAATGGATGGATACACTACTTAGACCTTTTACTCAGTTTAAACCTGGTGCTGGTGTAGACGGTGGAGATGCAAAAGAAATCAGAGCACCTGCATATTACGATCCTTTGGTTAAAAATACTGTTCGAAATTTGGAGCAATTACACTTTGATTGTGGAATTAGAATTGTGACGCTAGCAGACAAGAGATTGAATACTGAAGATGCGTTTAATAATTTGCGTAGAAATTCGCGTCTTCTATTCCGTCAGTACGCTGCACCGGCTTCAAATGAACTAGTGCGTATAAATGGAACGCAGTTTGATTCACCGTTCTCAGACCCTACAGGGCTCGCACTTACTAAAGTGAAGAAGAGAATGCTCGACTTTTATCGTTTGCGTATTTTCTTTCACCCACCACTACAGTATAGTGTGAAATATCCGCCAATTTTGGATACATTTTTCCCTGCGAAGAGACCTGAAATATTTGTATTATCACTCGAAGAACTTGCGACAATTTACCACTTCCCAGGTCTTGTGTCTGAGACACCAAGCTTCAAGCGTGTGGAATCAAAGATTGCAAAACCTCCTTCAAACCTGCCTTCATAATTATGGAAATCGAAAACGTAGAACAGAACATAAACAAAAACAAATCTCTGCCGAAGAGATTTGTTTTTGTTGCACTATGCTTGCTTGGACTATCATTTGTGATCAATATTTTTATAAAGTCACCAAATAGAGATCAAGATATACTCATCCATATATCAAAAGGAGAGACTTTAAGTACAATTACAAATGAACTTTTTGAAAAGAAAATAATTAACTCCCCAGCATTAATTGAGAGAATGGTAGGATTCATAAACACTGATAAGGGGACTGACGTCGGAGACTATCTTTTTACTAAAGATATTCCATCATATAAAGTAGCATATATGCTCGCTCGAAGTTATCATAATGTAAAGCCAACCAAGATTACTTTTCCAGAAGGTGCTACAAATCTAGAAATGGCGAATGTTTTAGGAAGTAAAATAGCAAACTTTGATAAAGAATTATTTTTAAGTAAAACCTCAGGAATGCAAGGTAAATTACTTCCCGATACATACTTTTTCTGGCAGCTTTCTACCTCAGAGGAAGTAATAAATTCATTATCAACTGCATATACTAAAAAGATTGCTCCACTACTTCCTAAAACTTATCTAAAATATTCAGAAAATGAAATCTTAAGTATGGCAGCTATTGTGCAAAAGGAAGCACTCGGAAAAGTAGATGCTGGTAATATTGCTGGAATACTTTTTAGGAGACTTGAGAAAGGAATGCTTCTTCAGGTGGATGCAGCACCGATTACCTATAAGGTAAAAGGTCTACCTACTGTACCTATAGCAAATCCTGGTGTGGTAGCAGTGCAAGCATCAGTAAATCCTGTATCATCTCCATATTTATTTTACCTTCACGATAAGGACGGCACTATACACTATGCGAAAACTTTTGAAGAACATAAGCTTAATATTAAAAAATACTTAAAATAATGAGAAACCACAGATTAGCATTCATCGATACAGAGACTACAGGCTTCGATCCTGATACTCATGAGCTCATAGAAATGGGCATTGTGCTTGTGGATCAAGATTGGTCTGGTGCTCTGCCAGTGTTTACTGTGATAGAAGAGATAGAGTATAAGATGAAGCCAAATCATATAGAGACTGCAGATCCAATCTCACTTAAGATTAATAAATATGATAAGGAAGAATGGGAAAATGCTCTTACTCTCAAGCAAGGGATGCAACTCCTGTCACTCAAAGCCAAGGATTCCATAATGGTAGCTCACAATATTTGTTTTGATGCTGGGTTCATAGACAGAGCATTTAAAGCATCCGGTGTGAAAAATGAAATGCATTATCTAAGAATTGATACTATAACAATGGCATTTGCGAAATTGCATAATAGGGATAAAGATGATATAGATAAGTACTCACTACGTACTTTATGCGAGTACTTTGAGATTGAGAACAAGAATGCACACACAGCGCTCTCTGATGCAAAAGCACTATTTGAGCTCTTTAAGAAATTAATTTATTTAAAATAATATGATATTAACAACAAAGAAAACTAAAGACTACGAACTCCTCGATGCTGGTGACGGGCTCAAGCTTGAACGCTATGCCAATGTAGTATTTTCTCGCCCTGATCCCGAGGCACTTTGGAAGAGAAATCTGCCGAGTAGCGTGTGGGACAAAGCCGATGCAGTATTCATCCGACAAGGCACTCGCACAGAATGGAAGCTCAAGAATTCTGTGCCCGCGAAATGGAATATTGATTTCGGGGGATATACATTTGCAATTAAGCCAACTTCTTTTAAGCATGTAGGACTTTTCCCAGAGCAACTCGCAAACTGGGACTGGATGAAAGAAGTAATAAATAAAAATAAAAAAGATTACCCTGAGACAATTAAAGTTCTAAATTTATTTGGCTACACTGGTGGAGCATCACTTGCTTGTGCTGATGCAGGAGCGGAAGTGTGTCACGTGGACGGCTCTAAGAGTGCTGTCGCCTGGGCGAAAGAAAATGCTGAGCTATCAGGCCTTGCAGATAAACCAATCCGCTGGATCATCGATGATGTAATTGTATTCTTAAAAAGGGAAGTGAAGCGTGGTAATAAATATGATGCAATACTTATGGATCCTCCAGCATTCGGCCATGGACCAAAGGATGAGCTTTGGAAAATTGAAGAGCACTTCATAGAGCTAATGGATTTGTGTAAGGAAGTCCTGTCTGACGACCCACTGTTTGTACTCATAAACGGCTACACAGCTGGATACTCACCAATTGCTTACGAAAACTGCTTAATAGACGTAATGGGCTCTCATAAAGGCTCTATAGAAATAGGCGAGCTAGGGATCGAAGAATCAGAAACAAACAGAATTCTTCCTTGTGGTATTTTCGCTAGGTGGCAGAAAAAATAATTATTTTTCAATTAAAACTTTTGTATTTATAGAGACGAGGTTGAAGAGTTCAATTACATCCTTGTTGTACATTCGGATACAACCGTGGGATGCTGGCTGGCCTATGAGGCCTTCTTCTGGTGTGCCGTGAATGTATATGAAGCGATTGTAGCTATCTACCTTTCCACCTTTATTTTTTCCAGGTTCAAGCCCTGAGAGCCACATAACTCTGGTAGTGACTAAGTCGGTGTTTACTGATATCGGTTCACTTATAATTTTAGCAGTCTTACCAGTTGAGACACCACCCTTGATTATAGAATTGATTGGTAATTTGCTACCAATTTTCTTTTTAATCTCGTGTAACCCAAGTGGAGTTTTATTACTGCCAGAAATGTTACCTATGCCGTGTTTAGAAATTGAAATAGGATAAGTTCTAACAACTTTTTGATCTTTCATTAAATATAATTTGGAACCAGTGGTAGATACTCGTATCCAGGTGCCTGTAAATGATTTTGAATCATAAGTTTGCGCAAGAACTGTTCTTGCGCCAATTATTAAGATAATGAATAGGAATATGGAAAATAGTATATTAGCTCGTCCCATATAGACATATTAGCATAATTAATGTATTTTTAGAGAGTGAAGAGAAAAGTGATAAATAAAACTGTATTTGTAGGAGTCTCGGGTGGGGTTGATAGCTCTGTCTCTTTAGCGATTCTTAAAGAAGCTGGCTACAATGTAGTCGGTGTGTTTATTCGTACTTGGACTCCAGACTTTATAGAATGCACTTGGAAAGATGAAAGGCGTGATGCTATGAGGGTGTGTGCAGCACTAGATGTGCCATTCCTTGAGTGTGATGCAGAAGATGCATACAAGCGTGGCGTGGCGGATTATATGATAAGAGAATATAAAGAAGGACGCACTCCAAATCCTGATGTAATGTGTAATCGCGAAGTGAAATTTGGTGTCTTTTGGAAATTTGCAAAAGAGCATGGTGCAGATTTTATTGCCACTGGGCACTATGCTGTTGTGAGCGGAAAAGAAAATAATTCTTCTCAGCCCGCTCAGCCGCTCCTGCGGAGTCCTCGCTTAGTCCTCGGCGCTTCGTCGTCAAGAGAAGTACTCTTGACGACACCAAGCTACGCGCCTGCGGAGGCATCGAAAAACTATTTTCTTTTCCGCTCACAAGATACTACAAAAGATCAATCATATTTTCTCTGGACACTTACAGAAGAAGATCTTTCCCATACACTTTTTCCTATTGGTCATATGAAAAAAAGTGAAGTACGGAAATTGGCAGAAAAATATAATCTACCGACAGCTACAAAGAAAGATTCGCAAGGTGTGTGCTTCCTCGGCCCACTTGATATGAAGGACTTCCTTAAGCATTACATAAATGTGCGCAGTGGAAATGTGGTAACAGAGGATGGGGAAGAGATAGGCACTCACGATGGAGTCCTCTTATACACACTTGGTGAAAGACATGGATTTACTATCATAAAGACCACACCAAACGATACACCTTACTACATCGTGGCCAAAGATATAAATAACAATACCCTTATTGTGTCACATGATAAAGATTTAAATAAAAAAAATAATGAATTTGTCACACTTACAAATGCCGTTATTCGTGGAAATATTAAAATTGGGCAAAAATATTTAGCACAAGTTCGCTACCATGGCGAAATTCTTAAAGTTGAAATTCTTGAAGTTAATGGAAACGAAATAAAAATTAAATTTGAAAAGCCAGATGGTGCACTTGCAAGCGGGCAATCAGTGGTTCTATACGATAAAGATATTTGCTTGGGTGGTGGTGTGGTAAAATAGTTGACTTTTTTGAGTTTTTGTTCTACAATATTTTAAATTAAAAAAATATTCGTATGCACCATCACAGTTTTAAAGAAGACCAGAACAAAACCTATCAACACCTTATTGTATTCATACATAATATAAAGACTGAATTTCCTCACGTAGCAAATGCGCTAAATTTTGAAGGAATTAGATCAACAATAAGAAGAACCGACGAGGAGCATCATCTCGACATGACTATTCATAGAGGTGACCTTCAGAAAGTAGTATCCATAATCGAAAAGCGGATACTGAATAATTTACCTCTTGAAAAAAGAAACGTATCTCACAAATACAATTCATTTCGAGCTGTTAATGTTATTGAAAACTTCTTTAATGAATCTGTAACTAAAAGTGAGATTGAATATTTAAAGAAAAGATTTGAACATTACACACCTGAAGTACTTGCAGAATTACCTAAAGAAATACCTTCTGCACATTAAGAATCACATTTGTTAAGCACTACTGACCGTAGTGCTTTTTCGTTATCAACATCTAGTATTACAAATAGTTTAAAAATTTGATATTATATAAATATGCAAAATTTATTAAACCCTATTAATTTAGATATCCTTACTCATCTTGGTGTAGCTTTAATATTAGGAATGATTATCGGTATAGAACGCGTTTGGGCTCACAAGACAGCCGGTATGCGCACATATGCGCTCGTAGCTATGGGTTCAGCACTTTTTGTGCTTGTGTCAGAGGAGATTGTGAAGATGTATATAGGACTTCCAGGGCTCAATCCTACTATGATTGTATCTCAGATAATCGTGGGTGTTGGGTTCATCGGCACGGGACTTATTTTCACTAAAGAGAATAAACTTATGGGTCTTACTACAGCGACAGGACTTTGGGTCTCGGCAGGTATTGGTATGGCATCTGGCTTCGGACTTTACAATCTAGCTACTATTGCGACAATCCTTACTCTTTTCATATTTATCGTGCTTTGGTTCATTGAAGAGCAACTACGTAAATCAAGATTCTTCAAAGAAATGCCTCAGAATTCTCAAGACATTGGTCAGTAATAATTATAATCACTCCAGCTTGGGGTGATTTTAATTTAGGCCATTATTTGCTATAGTATAAATATGCAATCAAATGAAATCCGCTCTCGCTTCCTAACATTTTTTGAGAAGCGCGGCCACAAAATAATACCTTCAGCATCACTCGTGCCAGAGAACGATCCATCTGTGCTTTTCAACACTGCTGGTATGCAGCCTCTTGTGCCGTATTTAATGGGCGAGAAGCATCCACTAGGAACTAAGCTTGTAAACGTTCAGAAATGCGTCCGCACTCAAGATATAGATGAAGTAGGTGACAATACTCATGACACATTTTTCGAAATGATGGGTAACTGGTCTCTAGGAGATTATTTCAAGGATGAGGCCATAGCATGGAGCTATGAATTTCTAACTTCAAAAGATGAAGGACTTGGGCTTGATCCAAATAGACTTTATGTAACTGTGTTTGAGGGTGACGAAAATTCTCCAAAGGATACAGAAGCGTTTGAGATTTGGAAAAAGTTTATTCCTGAGAATAGAATTTATTTCATGGGAGCGAAGTCAAACTGGTGGAGTGTGGGAGATAATGGCCCATGCGGACCAGACACTGAGATGTTTTATGATGTCACAACAGAAGGGCTTGGTGACCTTACAAAGGAAGAATACATGAAAGCCGATGAGTCTCAGAAAGTTGTAGAAATTTGGAACGATGTTTTCATGCAGTATGTGAAAAAGGATGGGAAAGTTGTCGGAAAATTATCTCAACAGAACGTAGACACTGGCTCAGGACTTGAGCGTGTCGTTATGGCAGTTCAGGGTAAAAATAATATTTTTGATACTGATCTATTTTCAAATATTATTTCTAAAATAAACGAACACTCAACAGTAGATAATACAAAAGCAAAAAGAATTGTAGCTGATCATATTCGTACAAGCGTATTTATAATGGCAGACGGTGCAATTCCCGGAAACACAGGACGCGGATATATCCTACGCCGATTACTTCGCCGTGCAGTAAGGTTTGCAGATACTTTGGGCTTCAAAAATGAAGCGCTTTCTCAAATTGTCGACATTATTATAGAGCAGTACAAGGATGTATACCCAGAACTACTTTCAAATAGTGAAGTAATTAAGAAAGAAATTGCAAATGAAGAGTCTAAATTCCGACAAACACTCACAAATGGACTCAAAGAATTCGAAAAAGGTACAGATCCATTTGTTCTAGCTACTACTTACGGTTTTCCAATAGAACTTACACTCGAAATTGCTAAGGAAAAAGGAATTGAAATTAATTTAGAAGATTTCAATCAGAAAATGGCGGAGCACCAGAAACTATCACAAACTTCTTCTGCGGGAATGTTTAAAGGTGGACTTGCAAATCACAATGAGAAGACAATTCGTTTGCATACCGCACATCATTTGCTTTTAGCAGCACTGCAGAAAGTTGTGAGCCCTGATATTAAGCAAAGAGGAAGTAATATTACAGAAGAGAGACTACGTATAGACTTCATGTGCGACCACAAACTTACAGATGAAGAGAAAAAGAAGGTGGAAGACCTCGTAAATGAGAAGATAAGTGCAGGACTGAATGTAATTCGCCGAGAAATGCCGCTTGCTGAGGCGGAGAAGATTGGTGCACAGATGGAATTCGGAGCAAAGTATCCTGAAACTGTATCTGTATACTTCGTCGAAGACGAAAGTGGCAATCAATTCTCAAAAGAATTCTGCGGAGGACCACACGTCACAAATACAAAAGAACTTGGGTATTTCAAAATTCAAAAAGAAGAAGCAGTAGCAGCTGGCATCCGCCGTATTAAAGCAGTATTGGATTAGTTTCTAGTAGTTAGGTTCTAGTTTCTAGAAAAAACAAAATAAAATTCTTAAAAAGGCAACCTAGTCACTAGCTACTAGAACCTAGTCTGTAGTATAATAAACTATATGGGATTTTTTGGTGGAAATAAAAATAAAGAAAAAATTATTGCAATATTTGATATTGGTTCTGGGAGCGTAGGCGGTGCACTTGTAAAAATATTTCCAAAAATTGATGGCATTCAAAAGTCTCCAACTATAATTACACAATCAAGAGTAGATATCGCTTTTCAAGATGAGCTCGATTTTGAAACATTTTTTGTCGATATGCAGAAGTCATTGTATCAGTCTGCGACGGAGATATACAATGCGAAGCTTGGTGCACCAGAGGAAATAATGTGCGTGCTTGCTTCACCATGGTTCATCGGAGAAACTAGAGAACTTCATATAGAGAAGCCTGAACCTTTTTATATTACAAAAGGTATGATTGACGATTTAGTCTCTGATGAGCTCAAAAACCTAGTAGATATATATAAAAAGAAATATGAGGACATAGAAGGGAAATCTATTCTCATAGAGAGTAAAATCTTCCAAAGTAGGCTAAATGGATACAAGACAGATGATCCAATTGGTAAAAAGGCTAAAACCCTAGATATTCATTTGTTCGTGAGTATCAGCCCAGAGATTTGCCTTACTCGTATCAAGGATAGCTTGATGAAGGTGTTCCATCATACTCCGATATCGTTTTCGACATTCCTTACATCTATTTATACAGGTGCGAGAGAGCGCTTCGAGGATAATGATGCATATTTCTTAATAGACATAAGAGGTGAGCTCACAGACATTGCCATAGTATCTGGAGATGTTCTTATATCCACAATTTCATTCCCGATAGGAAAGTATGGGATAGTTCGCGCATTTCGTGAGTTTGGTATGCCTGTGGATCAAGCGAAGTCGCTTATATCACTTCATGCCAATAATATGCTAGATGATAAATCGAAAGATGAAATTGCCCCTACTATAGAGCAAGTGCAAAAGTCTTGGAGTGTTATGTTTGAAAAGTCCATCGCACTACTGCCAAAGACTATTGCAGTGCCTTCTATGATATTTCTGATTACAGATATAGATACTGCACTTTGGTTCCGAGAAGTTGTGGCAAACGGTATTCAGATAGGAAGCGGTACAGAAAAGAAGAAGTTCAATGTTACTACTCTTGGTGGGCAGTTATTTCTCGATGTATGCAAGATTACAGACGGGAATTGTGATCCATTTATTATGATTGAAGCCATCGCTGCTTCGAGAACAAATTATGAAAAATAGTATTATTCAAGATATAGTGCCACAAGGTGGCAGGAAAATTCCAAATATCGAGAAGATAAAGATTGAGGAGCTAAGGACACCCGCGGTAAAAATCACAGGATCTGAATACGAAGAAGACCTAAGTTCAAAACCTCAGCCCGAACCTATCGTAAATATCTTACCGAAGGTGGAAATTATTACTCCAGAAAAATATGTTCCTCAAAGAAGGAATAATGTGAATAAAAAACTTATCTTTATTATTGTAATTGCAGTCCTATTTGTTCTCGGTGTAGTTTTATTGATAAACAAATACTTTTCATATGTATATATTGATATTACTCCAAAAACTCAGGCTTACACATTAAGCAAGGAAGGTTTTACTGCGAGTAAGGCGGAAAATATGCCACTACATTTCGAGATAATGATAGTAGATGGTGAGGATAAGCAAGATGCTGTATTCACTGAAAGCAAAGATGTATCTACAAAAGCTAAGGGTGAAGTTTATATTTACAACGAATTCAGTACGAAACCTCAAAAATTATTGATAAATACAAAATTAATTGATGACAAGCTGAATGTTTACCTCACCGATAAAGAAATATCTATTCCTGGCTACAAGACAAGTGGCACAAAAATCATACCTGGGAGTATTGCAGTAAATGTGACAGCAGCTCTTGCTGGTGAAAAATACAATGGTGAGCCCAGAGACTTCTCCATTGTAGGCTTTAAGGGCACGACGAAAGCTACGAAGATATACGCGAGGTCAAATGGATCGCTTTCTCTAGGTAGAACAGGGCAATATTATATGCTCTCAGCTCAAGACAAGGGAAAGGTGATAGTGGATTCTGGTACAGCTCTATACAACAAGCTTGTAAAGAAGCTTCAGGCTCAAGTGCCTCCCGGATACATCGTATACACAGGAAGCATGCAGTTCTCAAAGAAAATCAGTGATGAAGTTTTTGAATCGAAGACTCCAGAAGGTACTGTGACTATCACTGGCACGCTTTCAGCTCCTATATTTAAAATTGACGAATTGAATGTTGCACTCATTCGGTCCACTTATTCTGATGTGAAGGATGAAGAGGTGAAGGAGATATATTCACAGAAAATGAAAGAATTTGTGTTTGCGTATACGGATACAAATACTTTGATAAATAAATCTACTACTAATTTTAAATTCAATTTAACTGGAGAGGATACACTGCTTTGGAAGCCGTATGTAGATATTTTAAAAAATAAGATAATTGGTACTGACAAGGAATCACTAGATACATTTTATTTAAGCGATCCAGGCATAGCAAAGGCGAGAGCCATCTTCCGCCCACCATGGCAGTCAAAATTACCAGAGGATATCTCTCACATAAAGATTTCAGTAGAATAATATATTGACTATTCCTCATTAGTTTAGTATTATGTACTAACTATTTCATGAATCAACAAAACGAAAACAATACTTTAATGGCGACGGTAACTGAGGCACTCCCAAATACTCTTTTCAGAGTAGATTTAGGCGATGATAAATTAATCATCGCTTATCTTTCTGGTAAGATGCGAATGCACCGCATTAAGGTGCTTGTAGGAGACAGAGTTGAGGTGCTTATCGACCCTTACGGTGGAAAAGGAAGGATCATCAAGCGTGTTTAATATGGGTCCACACACAAGGGCTTGCATTAAATAAAGATATAGTGTATTATAGTCCCATATATCCCGAATCACAAATACAGGGTTAAAACCCTATATTTTCTTTCGTTATTTTATACGTTATTTTATTACCAATGAAAATTAAATCAGCAGTTAAAAAAATTTGTGCGAAATGTAAAATGGTCAAGAGAGCTGGCCATGTTCTTGTTATTTGTGAGAACCCTAAGCATAAACAAAAGCAATAATTTATGAGAATACTCGGTATAAACATTCCTAATGATAAGCATTTAGATATCGCGCTCACAGCGCTTTATGGTATTGGTCTATCTCGTGCCCGCAAAGTTTTGAAAGAAGTAAAGATCGACCCTCGTACAAAGGGCGACACTCTTACTGTAGATGAAGAGAACGCTATCAGAAAGATCATAGAAGGTTTTAGTATTGAAGGTAACCTTAAGCGTGAAATTTCTGCAAACATTAAGCGTTTGAAGGACATCAAAGCTTACCGCGGAGTAAGACATATGAGAAAGCTTCCAGTAAATGGCCAGCGCACAAAGACAAACTCTCGTACAGTTCGTGGAAACGTTAGAAAGACAATGGCATCCGGTCGCCGAAAGGAAGCTAAGAAATAATTTTAAATAATATTATGCCAACAAAAAAAGTTACAACTAAAAAAGAGGAAGAGAAGGTAGTAGAAGGAGTAGTAGCAGCACCGGTAGTGAAAACATCTGGTAAGTCACCAAAGAAAAAGGTGGTCGCTGGAACTCTCCATATTGAAGCTACTTTTAACAACACTAAAGCAGTTGTTTCCGACAAGCAAGGCAATACTATATTCTCATCATCAGCAGGTAGCCTAGGATTTAAAGGCGCAAAGAAGGGAACTCCATTCGCAGCATCAAAGGTAGGAAATGTACTTGGTGAAAAGGCAAAAGCTCTTGGAATCAAGGAAGTAGATGTAGTAGTTAAAGGTGTAGGTTCAGGACGAGAGCCAACTATTCGTGCATTTATGGCATTTGACATCGAGATTTCAACAATCAGAGATGTCACTCCAGTGCCACACAATGGTCCAAAGCCTAAGAAGCCACGTCGCGTATAAAACATATGAAAACAGTCCAAAAATATAAAATTTGTAGAAGATTAGGTCCAGGTGTGTTTGAAAAATGTCAAACACCTAAATTCGTCGCATCTGTAGCTCGTCATGATAAAGGTAAGAAAGACAAGCGCCCAAAGGCACTTTCTGGATATGCTGCTCAGTTCATCGAGAAGCAGAAAGTTCGTTTTACTTATGGTATCTCAGAAAAGCAATTTTCAAACTACATCAACGAAGCAGTTGCTCACAAGGGAGTAATTGCAGCTGACTACTTATTTGAACTTCTAGAATCAAGACTTGATAACGTTGTATACCGCCTAGGACTAGCACACACACGCCGTCTATCTCGCCAAATGACATCTCACGGTCACATTACAGTAAATGGTAAGAAGACTACAGTTGCATCACAAAGAGTTCGCGTTGGTGATGTAATCGCAGTTCGCGAAGGTAGTAAGAAGAGTCCACTATTCGCTGAAATGGATAAGAAGCAGAAAGACTACACAATTCCAAACTGGCTAACATTTAATGTCGCTACTTTATCAGGAGTCGTTCAAGGTAAGATGAAGAATACTGAAGGGTATCTTGATCTTCCAACTGTGCTTGAGTTCTATAGTCGTTAATAGAGCGTATGGTTATTTTTAATAAATAATAAATATATATGCAGCTTCGGCTGCCAAAATCATATGTCTGATATACAAGTTTTGTTACCATCTAAATTAGCAGTCGTTTCTGAAGATGCAAAAAAAGGCATCTATGAAATAGACGGACTTTACCCTGGGTATGGACATACTCTAGGTAATTCACTACGCCGTATTATCCTATCATCTCTACCAGGTGCAGCTATTACTTCACTTAAGATTGATGGTGTTGAGCATGAATTCTCAGTGCTAGACGGTGTGAAAGAAGATGTGATAACAATGCTTCTACACCTTAAGCAGGTTCGTTTTCGTTTGTTTACAGACGAGCCTCAGACAGTGACACTTTCAGTAAAAGGCCCAAAGCTAGTTACTGCAGGTGATATTACAGTTTCTGGACAAGTAGAAGTTCTAAACAAAGACTTGTACATTGCAGAGATAACAGACAAGGCAAATTTGAATATTGAAATGACAATCGTGAAAGGCCTTGGTTTCGTTGCAAAGGATATGCACCAGAAAATGAAGACTGACATCGGATCTATCTCAGTAGACGCAATCTTCACTCCTATCCGCCGTGTTGCTTACGAAGTAGAGAACATGCGCGTGGGAGACAAGACAAACCACAACCGTCTACGTATGACTATCGAGACAGACGGTACTCTTACACCTCGTGAAGCTCTTGAGCAATCTATTTCAATCATGGTACAGCAATTAGAATCAATCGTTGGTTTTAGCGTGAGCCGAAACACAGCGAAGGAAGTTGCTCACGATGATACAAATAGTGAGAAGGAAGATAAAGATAGTAAAGAAGAAGGTGGTGAATTCACTGACATCTTGAAAACTCGTATCGACACACTTGATTTCTCAACAAGAACATTAAATTCACTTATGAGTGCAAACATCCGCACTGTAGGTGGTATCGCTCGCAAGAAGAAAGAAGACCTTCTTGAGATCGAAGGAATAGGTGAGAAAGGCATTCAAGAAATCAAGAAAGTTTTGACTGCATACGGAATTTCACTTAAAGAATAATTATTAAAACATTAGAAATTAATTTATGAGACATCACAACCATAACAGAAAATTCGGAAGAACAAGAAACCAACGTCACTCTCTACTTAAGGGTTTGATGCTTGCTATTATTGCTCACGGCCGTATCGAGACTACTGAAGCGAAAGCAAAGGAACTCCGCCCACACATTGAGAAGCTCATTACGACTGCAAACGGAGGTACTATCCACTCACGCCGTCTTGTGATAGCTCGCCTTTACAACCTTACCGCAGAGGCTGGAAAGCTTATCGATATCATTGCCCCAAAGTACAAGGATCGCACAGGAGGTTACACTCGTATTACTAAATTGCCAAGACGCGCCGGTGACGCTGCAAAGATGGCTGTAATAGAATTTGTATAATTATATGACAAACAAAACAATCACAGTTGATGCAACAGATAAAGTTCTAGGTCGTCTCTCATCCGAGGTAGCTAAAATGCTTATGGGTAAGGATTCACCAGACTATTCTCCAAACGTTGCTCCAAAGACAAAAGTTACAATCATAAACGCAAGTAAGACTAAGATGACTGAGAAAAGAAAGCTTGAAACAATGCATGAAAAGTATTCTGGACGTCCAGGAGGACTTAAGCTTAAGAGTAATGCTACAATCATCACTCACAAAGGCTTCGTAGAGCTATACAAGCTCGCGATATTCAACATGCTTCCAGCAAACAAACTACGCGATGGTATGATGAAGAACTTAACAGTAACAGAATAATATTATGGAAAAGAAAGCAAACACAAAAGAATACATTCGCGCAATCGGCCGTCGTAAGACTGCTACTGCTGTAGTGAAGCTCATTCCAGCTAGTAAGACTTCATACACAATAAACGGCAAAGACTTCGCAGTATACTTCCCAACAGCAGAACTAAAGAAGATCATAAACGATGCATTCACAGCAGTAGGTGGTACTCCAAAGTTTGAAGTAGTAGTTACTACAAAAGGTGGTGGCTCACATGCTCAAGCTGAAGCAGTTCGCCACGGAATCTCTCGCGCACTCGTAGAACACGACGCAGAACTCCGCACAACTCTCAAGAAAGCAAAGATGCTTAAGCGTGATCCTCGTCAAGTTGAACGTAAGAAGTTCGGTATGAAGAAGGCCCGCAAAGCTCCACAGTGGAGTAAGCGTTAATTATATTACACGAAGAAATGCCCTCGAAAGAGGGTTTTTTCTTTAACCAATTTTTGCTATAATGCGCGTATGAATACGAATGATGAAGATACAACTAAAGATGTTGACCAAGAAATTCTTGAAGCCCTCCATGTAGATATTCCGGAGCAGGATTTGGTGTATGAAGAAAGCAACGAAGATGGTGACGCACTTCCTACGAAAGATGTGGTGAAGAAGCTCCGTGCAGACCTAAAGCTTACTCGCAAAGAGAAGGAAGAGTACCTCACAGGATGGCAGAGAGCGAAGGCTGACTATGTGAACCTTCAAAAGAGTGAAGGAGAGAAATATAAGGAGCTCCGTACTCATGTAACTACAGCAATGATAGAGGACTTACTTCCAGTCCTAGATAGCTTCGATATGGCAATGGGCAACAAGGAAGCTTGGGAGAAAGTTGATGCGAATTGGAGAAACGGAATAGAGTATATTCGCTCGCAATTCTACCGCGTTCTAGAGGACAATAACGTGGCTCCAATAAACCAGACTGGAATTAAATTCGATCCAAATCTTCATGAGAGCATCAGCACAGCAGAAACTTCTGATGAATCTAAAGATCACACCATCTCATCTGTCACTCAATCCGGCTACAAAATCGGCGAAAAAATAATCCGCCCAGCCCGCGTGGTAGTTTTTGAATATAGAAAGTAAATTTATTTTTGGCTGATATTTTTACCATATGTTAAAAATATCAGCCAACTATTATTTATGAAATCCAAAGAGATCAAAGAGGGAAGATTCCGTCATTTCGTCTACATGGCGAGTGACTAGTATCATAAGCTCGGTTGTAAGGCCGAGATCTTTTTTAATATTTGTGAATAGGTGCTCAAATGGGTAAGGGGAGATCCATGCAGAATTCTTTAGGCACACGAAGCCGGCTTTCTTGAGTAGGTAGCGGAGAGATTCACGCTCACTCTTACGACTTTCTGGGAGGTCTAGGAGTATCACACGCCAGTATCCGTCCCAAGTAGTATTTACGAGGCTATCCTCGCTCTCAAGCTTAATGCTCATAGCCTTTTTCTTGCCTTCCTTTGTGAGGCGAGCGAAGAATCCTTGGCCTGATGATATATTCTCTATCAATCCTGCCTCTTCTAGGCCTTTTATTGAACGAGTTATTGCATACGAATTCTTCCTTTGGCGCAAGAACTGTTCTTGCGCAATTTCCTGGGACAGACTCTTTGTAATTTCACTCACTGCAACAGCTGGCTTTTGGCTAAGTATTTTAATGATTTTCTTAGAATTATCACTCTTATTTGACATACACATATCTTATAATATATACTCTAATTATACAAGTATTTCGTGACCACTAAATACATGTAAAATACATTATTATTAAAACATTAATAGGTAATTAAGCTACACAAATTATATTCTGAAAAAAGTCCTCGGATCTCCTGTCCAGCCGATTCTGCTGAATCGCAGGCAGGCCAGACATTTTTCATAAAATAATTTGCTACGCTTTATAAACATATGAGTAAAATAATTGGTATAGACTTGGGTACAACAAATAGTGCAGTAGCGATAATCGAAGGCGGACAGCCAAAGATAATCGAGAACATTGAGGGTGCAAGAACCACACCTTCTATTGTGGCGATCGGAAAGAATGGCGACCGCTTGGTGGGCCTTCTTGCGAAGCGTCAGGCAGTTACAAATCCGCAGAATACTATCTACGGTATCAAGAGATTCATGGGTCACCGCTACGAAGATCCAGAAATTCAGAAATCACAGAAGACTGCTCCATTTAAAATTCAGGCTGGTAAGGATGGCGGAGTGGAAGTAGCTATCGGTGGCGAATACAAGCGCCCGGAAGAAATTTCTGCAATGATTCTTGCGAAGATTAAGGCAGACGTGGAAGCGAAGCTTGGTGAGAAAATTACCGAGGCTATCATCACAGTGCCTGCGTACTTCAACGACTCACAAAGAAAGGCCACAAAGGATGCAGGGCTTATAGCCGGACTTGATGTGAAGAGAATCATCAATGAGCCTACAGCAGCCGCTCTCGCATACGGATTTGATAGTAAGAAAGAAGAAAAGATTGTGGTGTACGACTTCGGTGGAGGTACATTTGATGTGTCTGTCCTTGAAGTTTCAAACGATGTGATTGAAGTGAAGTCCACAGATGGTGACTCACACATGGGAGGCCGCGATATCGACCAGAAGATTATCAACTGGCTTGCAGAAGAATTCAAGAAGTCTACTGGCCTTGATATCAGTAAAGATCCTCTTGCACTACAGCGCTTAGACGAAGCAGCTGAAAAGGCAAAGATTGAGCTTTCTACAACTCCAGAAACAGAAGTGAATATTCCATTCATTACAAGCGGTGCAAATGGTCCAGAGCACCTAGTGCAGAAGATGACTCGTGCTCAGCTTGAATCACTCTCACAAGAATTTATCGATCAATCTATAGAGATCACAAAGCGCGCTATGGACGCATCTCCATTTAAGATCGGTGAAATAAATGAAATCATAATGGTAGGAGGTCAGACAAGAATGCCAGCGATAGTGGAAGCTGTGAAGAAATTATTCAACGGCAAAGAGCCAAATCGCTCAATCAATCCTGATGAAGTGGTGGCTCTCGGAGCTGCAGTGCAAGCAGGTGTGCTACAAGGTGATGTGAAGGATGTGCTCTTGCTTGATGTGATTCCGCTATCACTAGGAATTGAAACTCTTGGAGGTGTGGCAACGAAGCTAGTTGAAAGAAATACAACTATCCCAAGTTCAAAGTCTCAAATTTTCTCTACAGCTGCGGACAATCAGACAAGTGTGGAAATTCATATCACTCAAGGTGAGCGCCCAATGGCGAGCGACAACAAATCTCTCGGTAAATTCATCCTCGATGGTATTACACCATCACCACGCGGAATGCCACAAGTAGAAGTTACATTTGATGTGGATGCAAACGGTATCTTAAATGTGACTGCAATGGAAAAGACAAGTGGCAAGAAGCAGACAATCCGCATTGAAGCCGGCTCAGGACTTACTGATGCCGACATCAAGAAAATGCAACAGGATGCAGAAATTCACGCTGATGAAGATGCAAAGAAGAAAGCATTCGTAGATGAAAAGAATTCTGCAGAAATGATAATCTTCTCTGCTGAGAAATCTATCAAAGAATATGGCGACAAAGTGGATGCAAGTTTGAAGGCTAGTGTGGAAGAGAAAATTGCAGCGGTGCGTGTAGCAAATGGTGGCACAGATATCGATGCTATCAAGAAAGCAGTGGAAGATCTTTCATCAGAAATGTCTAAAATCGGCGAAGCAATGCAAAAAGCCGGCGCTACTCCTGAAGCCGGCACAACTGCAGAACCTCAAGCTGAAGAAATAAAGGATGCTGAAGCAAAAGAGAGTGGAGAACAGAAATAGGTAAAAATAAAAGCGGTACTGTTTTCAGACAGAGACCGCTTTTATTGTACTTAAGGATTGAAATGAACATAGATTCCGAATGCAGATCCTAAAATTAATATCAAAGCAAGGGTAACTATTATTTCAAGCTTAACCATTCCGTACTCTACTAAATCATAGGATTCCGGAGAAGACTTTTTCGGGGATTTTGTTTTAAACCACATAAAAATATAAAATTAATTTTATATTAAAATTAACATTAAAATAATAATTTGTCAATTTAAGTATAAATAAGTATAATTAAAATATGGCAAAAGATTACTACGAAATATTGGGTGTAAATAAAGGTGCGAGTAAGGACGAAATGAAAAAGGCCTATCATAAACTCGCGCATAAATACCATCCTGATAAAAATAAGGGTGATGATTCGAAGTTCAAAGAAGTGAACGAGGCTTATCAGACCCTATCGGACGATGGCAAGCGTGCTCAGTACGATAGATTCGGAAGTGCCGGCCCAAATATGGGCGGAGGTCAAGGATACGGCGGATTCAATCAAGGTGCAGGAGGCTTCGGAGGATTTGATTTCTCTGGCTTCCAGCAAGGAGGCGGAGTGGAGTTTGATATGGGCGACATTGGCGATATCTTCGGAGAATTTTTCGGAGGTGGAGGCATGGGTGGCCGTGGAAGAAGCCAGCAGGCCCGTGGACGCGATATTTCTACAGAGATAGATATTTCCTTTGAGGAGTCAATTTTCGGCGTGAAGCGCTCTGTGCTCATTAGTAAGCAGTCCACATGCGATACTTGTAGTGGTAGCGGAGCGAAAGCTGGCACCAAGATGGACACTTGCAAAACTTGTAATGGAAAAGGCCAGGTGCGTGAGATGAAGCGTTCAATCCTCGGCACGTTCGAAACTGCTCGTGTGTGTGAGCATTGTCACGGCGCAGGGAAAATTCCAAATGAGAAATGCAGTGAGTGTAAAGGCAAAGGCGTGCACAATAAGCAGGAAGACATTAGCATCGCAATCCCAGCAGGCATAAATAATGGCGAGATGATAAGAATGACTGGCAAAGGTGAAGCAATCTCTCATGGCCAAACTGGCGACCTATACATAAAAGTAAATGTGAAGCCGCATTCAATTTACAGACGCGATGGTTCAAACTTGATTATGGATTTGCCGATCAAGCTCACAGATGCAATCCTCGGTTTTGAATATAAACTGAAGACTCTTGATGGTGATATGGACGTCACAATCCCTGAAGGTGTGAATCATGGTGAGCTCCTACGTGTGCGAGGCAAAGGCGTGCCTCAAGGTGGCAGTATGTCTCGCCGTGGCGACATCATTCTCCGCATCCAAATAAAGATGCCAACGAAGCTCTCAAAGAAATCAAAAGAACTCCTCGAAGATCTTAAAAAAGAGGGAATATAAGCGCCTAGGTCCGACCTAGGCGGAGATAAGGCACCCGAAAGGGTGTTTTACTTTATCCACATATTGTGTTTTGGTGAGAATAGTATATTATAGTTCTAAAATCAAAAACCAATATATTTATGCCAACAAGATTACTAGCCCCTAAAAATGTTATTCTGAGTGAAATTTCTTCACACCTAAATGAGAATAATAATGAGTCAAAAATTTGGCTCGAAACGTTTGAACAGGCGAAAAAAAATTTTACACCTGAATCGATTGTAGAAGAGTTAATGAACCCTAAGTACAGTAATGGACGTGGTTTGATTAAAAAATGGGATGTTGAAATAGAGAAATTACCTATTACCAAGCTCTATCCTGATATCATAACTGACCCGAGATATTATGATTCAAACGCATTCATTAATCACATTACTCGTAGTGCGCAATCCTTCTTTAAGCCGCATTTCGTGGTAACAGTTCTTCATTCGAGAAATCGAGAATTTGCTCTAAAATTTTCTGTGAATATTAATCCACGCAAATTTATCACTAAAAATGTCGATAAGGTTCAGTATCTTATTTACACAAATTTCAAAACTCAAAACGCTAGGTTGGAAGAAATTCTATACTGGTGGTCAAAAAGAACTGAAACTGAAGTGAATCTTTTAAATAGAAGTACCAATGATCTAAAGAATGATTCAATCTGCGCAGTGTTTGCGTTAGTAAACAACAGGATCGTTGGAGCCGGTGGAATTAAAAAACATGTTGTTGAGAGTGGTGCTATTGCAAACTTTAAGCAACGACAACTAGTAGAACTGTTTGGAGTTTATGTTGATAATGAATTTCGTGAGTACAACATCGCATCCACATTAGTTCACATGAGACTCGAATTTTGTCGCAATAATAATTTCTTTCCTATTGCTGTAACGAAAAATAAGCTCATGGATCTTGTTTACAAGGATATAGCCAAGTTGGTTGAGGATATGCCGGAAGAGTATTTAATTATTCCTAGCATGGTAAGAGATTGTACTTGTGACAGTATCCAAGCTGTTAATTGTAAGGTTTGTCCGTATAATGAGAGATCATTTTGGGTATTTAACAACTTCATTGATTGAAAACTTAGAAAAGCCGTGCTTCCCAAAAGGAACGCGGCTTTTTTCATGCCGAATCTATTTACTTTTCAAGGATTTCTGCTATTATTAATTTATTAATCGTTAGTGCGTATGAACAGGAATGAGAGCCCTAAAAAGTTCTAGGTACTGCTCCAGCGTGATAAATAATGCACAAAAATGTATCTGCTTCCCGAAAATTATGGAAGCTCGGATCTAAAGATTGGAATACACAATATTTCGACTTTAATAAAGACGGTGACCTTGTAGTAAAAGAAGGAAATAATATTTACAACATTCGTTATTTAGCTGAGAAGATGGGCACATCTCTTGAGATCCTTTTTCCATTCATTATTGAGGAAAGAATTGAGGACTTCCTAGACTTGTCATTCCAACTTTCAAAGAAAGTAGGTTATAAAGGTAAGTTCTTCTACCACTACCCAATGAAGGTGAACCAAAATAAAGAAGTGGTTATGGCTATGGTATCTGAAGGTGCTCATCTCGAGACTTCATCTTTCAACGACCTCTGGCTCGTGAAGAAGATGCTTGAGCAAGAATCTTTCAACCCAAACATCCGCATACTCTGCTCAGGTCCTAAGACAGACAAATACATAAACCTCATCGACGATCTACAGCACAAAGGTGTGAAAATCTTCCCACTTATTGAAGGCCCAAATGAGCTCAAATTCCTTCAGCACTCAAAGTATGATGTGGGTATCCGCCTAGACATGCCAGTGAAGGCTGCTTCGTACTGGAACAAGCCGATAGACCGCTTCGGATTTTCTGCAAAGGAGATCATTGATATGGGAAGCTTTAAGAATTTGAAAATAATTCACTACCACATAGGCTCTCAGATTGAGAAGCTTTCTGATGTGATCGGCCCGATAAAATACGCACTCGATGTGTACTTCAAGGTGAAAGAAAAGAATCCATCTCTTGATACTCTCGACATTGGTGGAGGAATGCCTATCCCTTACACTCGCAATCGTAGCTACCCAGTGGATAAATTGATGGATAAGATTTTCACACTTATTGTGAAGGAGTCTGAGAAGCGCGGAATGCCACATCCAAACCTCGTGTGTGAGTGGGGCCGCTACATAGTAGCACCAGCGCAAATCACAATCTTTAAAATTATTGATAGTAAACTTATCTCAAGCAAAAAGGCTGACGCCAAGAAGTGGTATGTGATAGATGGTAGCTTCATGAATGACCTTCTCGATACTTGGGCTATCGGGCAGAAATGGTCTGTGATTCCACTAAATAATAAGCGCGATGATAAATTACAGGATGTTTGGCTAGCAGGGTCATCTTGTGATTCTGATGATATTTATACAGGAGTGCATGGCTCTGTAACACTTCCAGACTACGATATGAATGATGGAGAGCCTATGTATATAGCTGTGCTCGATACTGGTGCATACCAAGACCCACTCGCTGCACACCACTGTATGCTTTCTTCACCACTTAAGATCGTGGCTGAGAATGGACACATCGTAGTAGCACGTAAGAGAGAAACTCCAGATGAGGTGGGTAAGAACTTCGGCTGGTAATCCCGATAGAAATTTATAATAACTATAAATCTATTTGGAATGTACAAAAAGTTAAATTACGCTATAATTACAATATTACTTAATTAATAAATTTCACACGGGATGCAAAATAATTTAAACACATTAGAATTTATATTAAAAAATTACAAGAACTTCAATGCTCGTGCTACTCGCGATGCGCTTATCGCTTACTGGCGCCATGCAGAAAAAGGAGGCAAGATGTTTTGGGCGGTAGCTGGAGCTATGTCTTCTGCACAGCTTGGTATCGTGCTTGCCCCAGCTATCCGCGCAGGACTTATCAGTGGTATGTCTGTCACAGGTGCGAACCTTGAGGAATCACTTTTCCGCCTCGTTGCTCATGATTCATACAAAGATTTTCCAGATTACAGATACTTCACAAAAGAGGATGACACAAAGATACTCGAGAATCGTATGCGCCGCGTTACAGACACAAGTATCCCTGAAGATGAAGCTTTCCGCGCTGTGGAGAAACACATTGTGCCAGTTTGGGAAGAAGCTACAAAGAATGGCACTCGCAAATTCTGGCATGAGTACTTCTATGACTTGATTCAAGCTATCGATAAAGATAAGCATGAAGGTAAAGCAGAAGAATGCTGGCTACTTGCTGCAGCTGAGAACAACATACCAATAGTAGTTCCAGGATATGAAGACTCAACATTTGGAAACATTTTCGCATCTCACGTAAAGCATGGAGATGCATCAGCTTCTATCGCAAAGAGTGGTATCGAATACATGGGAGAATTTTATGACCAATACCAAAAGCTTTCTGAGGGAGAGGGAATTGGCTTCTTCCAAATCGGTGGAGGTATCGCTGGAGACTTCCCAATATGCGTAGTGCCATCACTTAAATACGATATGGAGCAAGAAGTTAAGCCTTGGGCATACTTCTGTCAGATTTCAGACTCAACTACTTCATACGGATCATACTCAGGTGCTACTCCAAATGAAAAGATCACTTGGGACAAGCTCACAAAAGACACTCCAATGTTCGTCGTGGAGTCCGATGCCACAATCGTTGTGCCTCTTATGCTCACAGCACTACTTGAAATGAAAGCAAATCCCGCAGAAGCAAATAAACTAATCGAAAAATACTCAGCTTAATATAAAATAATAAAATCCCACATGTATGACATGTGGGATTTTATTATTTCTATTTAAGTTTATTTCGAAATTTGTGAGCAATCATAGTGTAAAGAAGCTGAGCGGCGCCGTATTCAGTAAGGACTGATTCTTTTTGTGGAGCCACTTCTACGATATCTGCGCCGATTAAGTTCTTTGATTTTATTACTTTCTCGATGAGTTCTACTCCGTACCACCACTCTAGGCCTCCTTGCACTGGTGTGCCAGTGCCTGGCATATAGGCAGGGTCGAAGCCGTCCACGTCTATAGTGATATATACATTCTTTGTCTTTATAGATTTCAAGACTTCGTCCACCGATGGCACCTTTTTACCAGCGCCCCATTCAAATGTTTTTACATTATTCTTTGGATTTGAGAAGTATTCATATTCTCCCTTGTAGTATGTGCGAATTCCAACTTGTACGAGAGGGTAGCCAAGCTCGTTTACACGTCTTAGAACGCAAGAATGGGCCAAATTTGTAGGGTCATCGTTATAATCAGAGTCGTCATTGCGTAGGTCGCAGTGCGCGTCTATTTGTAACACTGTCACATCCTTTGGATCCCAATTTTCTTTAAGTGCAGTTAGCAATCCGAGAGATACTGAGTGCTCGCCACCAAGAAGGAAAACGAATTTATTTTTCTCTAAAATCTTTCTTGATTCCGCTGTAATTTTATCTAGAGCTTTCTTTGGAGTTAGGACGCTAATATTTCCAGAATCTTTCTCGGCAATTTTTACAAACTCTGATACATTCTTCTTGTAGTTACGATCGAAAAGCTCAAGCTTGCTGGTGAGCATTTTAATAATTGCTTTTGGGCCAGTCGCTGTGCCTTTCCTAGAAGATGCAGTCTTCTCATATGCTGCAGAGAGTATCACTACATCTGCGTCTTCAATTTTCTTTGTATTAATTATTGAATCTACCATAAAATTATATGTTAATTATATGGTGTAATAGTACAGAAAATGCTATCATATTGCAATATGACATGGTTTTTCATCGCACTGGGTGCACCGTTCCTCTGGGCTCTCGTAAACATATCAGATCAATACTTAGTTGAGCATTATTCGAAGGGTGAGCACGGCTCTGGTGGCCTTGTGCTTTTTTCTAGTCTTATCGGTGTATTTGTCGCACTTATTATTCCATTCTTCACTGTAGGAGTATTTGATATTTCATTTATAGACAAATTACTCCTAATTTCTACCGGAGGCCTGTCCATAGCGTGGATAATACTCTATTTATTCACTCTTGAAATCGAAGATGTTTCGGCTGTAGTGCCATGGTTCCTTACTGTTCCTATTTTTGGATATATTCTTGGGTTTGTTTT
This sequence comes from Candidatus Nomurabacteria bacterium, assembly GCA_943356675.1. Taxonomy (GTDB): domain Bacteria; phylum Patescibacteriota; class Minisyncoccia; order Phycocordibacterales; family UBA9973; genus UBA8515. Next base: position 46,515 of record CALRFQ010000001.1, on the reverse strand, counting down.
TCTAGGAGAAACTCTCACAATGAATCAAATGATTGGTTCCGCCATTGTATTACTAGGTGTAGCAATTATTTCCATAGATTTCACTGCGAATAAAAGAAGTTTCAAGTGGAAGCCCGTACTTTACATGCTTTCCGCTTGCTTGATGATCGCACTTAGCGGAGTAATCTTTAAATACGTAACAATCGGTGAGAATTTCTGGGTGTCTTCATTCTGGGAATACTTTGGACTCGGAATAATCGGACTGTTTATCTATATTTTTGTGCCTAAATATCGCCGCGAATTCACAGCTATGAACAAAAATGGCGGTGTTCGGATCTTTGTACTAAACACTCTTAGTGAATTTGCCACAATAATAGGGAACTTGCTCACGAATTTCGCATTGGTCATCGCGCCAGTCACCATGGTCTACCTTGTAGGTAGCTTCCAGCCAGCACTCGTCTTGTTCATCACACTCTTCTGTACCAAATTCTTCCCGAATATCGTGAAGGAGAATATTTCAATAAGGGTGCTAGTGCCAAAGATTATTGCAATCGGAGTGATGATACTGGGTAGTGTGATACTTTTTAAATAATTTATGCTAAAATAATTATATGCCAGAAGAAGAAGAACAAAAAGGACATAATTATTTCCTATACGTAATTATTTTAAGTTGTATTACAGTTATATATGTTTCTTATTATATTTTCTACGTTCAAAAAGATTATGATTTCGTAGTAGAGACTTCCTGTGACAACACTCAGGAATCATGTAGATACAGGGATTGTGGTATTGATGGTGAATGTCCACCCAACAATCTTTCTTTATATAATGAATACACAATAAACGCTTCTGATTTCGCATCTTGTAAGAACGACGACTGTACAGAAGTATGTAAGAGTGAATCTATAAATTGTATTAAGACTGAATGTACAGAAGATGATTTCAATCAAGGATCATGCTTGGCACAAATCCCAGCACCTGTACCTGAGCCAATAGTCACAGTACCAACTAAAGATACTTTAAAGAGTTCTAAATTAAATACTAAAAAATAATATGAGCTCCATCGGTGACTATAATATAATAATGTCGGATCGTAATATTTTTAATAGTATTGTTTACACTCCACTTTCAGAAGCTCTAAATATCATAAGGGAAAGAAGGAACGATCCAAGTATAGTCGCAAAAATTGAGGAATTACTTAAAGGTGATATACCCGAAGTACTTAAAGATAATATTTGTGGTATTCAATTCAGACAAATTGCTACACCGAACCACGATGCGCGCCATTTTCTTTCTATCACTACAGACAATGGTTTAAAACCTGTATTTTTTGAATATCTAGATGATAAATTTACCTCAAACAATGAATTCAAGCACTCACTAGGTCAACTTCGAATTCATGGGGAAGTAAATAAGAACGATAGTTACCCTATAGAGAAAATTACTATTGTTGATTTCGCGAATCACGACGGCAAGAAATTGCGAGATGTGCTTACTGTATGGAATGAACCATTACAAGATTTCCATAGAAAATTATTTAAGGTTCATAAACATAATATTGATGATATAACTTTTTACGATGCGTCAGAATGGCTACACAGAAACGGTGGGACCGCAAAGGAATATTATAAAAACTTTTTTTTACTCTTGATTTGCAACGGTGTATTATTTGAAAACTTTTTACTAAATGATGACGATGCGCTATTTACTCAAAATATTGTTCTCCCATCGATAGATTTTGCTATTGCTATGACCGGATTAAAACCCTTAATTGTCCCCATCGGCCCTCTGGATATGGAAACTGATAGCCACTGGATATCCTACCATCAAGAAATTAAAAAAATAATCCCAAATTAATAATATGAATGAAATAAATACAATTTTGAATACATGTTATGAGCTTACTTTAGATACTAGAGTTATTGCTGGTTATTCTCATATAATACCAGTCCTACTTTCACTTACTTTATCATTCTTCGTATTCTTTAAAGCAAAATTTAATCTTTTCTCGAAGATATTTTTAGCATTTACGGTTTCATTCTCATTGTGGCTATTAGGGGACTTAATCACATGGGGTTCAAATAATTACAATCTTATCTATTTTATTTGGTCTACACTTGTATATATAGAGCTCATATTCTTTATATTAGGCCTATACTTCGTTATAGTTTTCGTACATGAACGAGATGCAAAATGGTACACAAAATTATTGTTCCTAGCGATACTTTTAATACCATTCATTATGACAGTAAATGGCCAATCAGTTACAGGATTTAATCAATCCGTGTGTGAGGCGGGTAACAATTCTTGGCTCGATACATATAAATTGATCGTGGAAGGCGTTATAGTTTCTGCAATAGTATTTTACTTAATAAGATCATTCTTTAAATTCCAAGACTACGCAAGTCGAAAGGCTGATATTATTGTTATAAGTTCTATTTTATTATTCCTGACAGTTTTTGGTGCAACAGAATATATTTCTTCAATTACAGGAGTATATGAATACAATCTTTATAGTCTATTCATACTTCCGATATTCTTGATCACAATTATATATGCTGTGTTTGAGCTGGATATATTCCGTTTTGATATTTTAGGTACACAGTATTTGGTAGTTGGTCTTGTTATATTGTCCGGTGGCCAGTTATTCTTCATAAGTAGTGCGTCAGATAGATTCCTGACAATTCTTTCCGTCGCATTAACACTTGGTCTCAGTGTTATTATTTTCCGAAATTTCAAAAAGGAAACTGACCAGAGACTCCATATTGAAAAGCTTTCTGTGGATCTTGCCGACTCCAAGCTTAGGCTTGAAAGTACAAATATGAAGCTCGAGGCTGCAAATGATAAGCTTAAAGAGCTCGATAAACTTAAAACTGAATTCCTTTCACTTGCTACACACCAAATACGAAGCCCACTTACTGCAATTAAGGGTTATGCATCTATGGTAGTAGATGGAGATTTCGGTCCTATTGGAGACCAAGCAAAGGAAGCTATAGACCGCATTTATCAATCTAGTAAGAACCTAGCAATTGTTGTGGAAGACTTCTTGAACGTTTCAAAGATTGAATCAGGTGGAATGAAGTACGAGAAAGTGAATTTTGATTTCGCTGAAATATCTAAATCAGTTGCCACAGATTTATCTTTGGCAGCAGACAAGAAAGGTATCAAATTGGAATACACTCAAGATGAAGGTAATCACATGGTGAAGGGAGATAAAGAAAAACTTAGACAAGTGGTTCTCAACCTAATAGACAATTCCATTAAATACACAAAGGCAGGTAATATTTGGGTTTCTGTAAAGCAGGTGGGCGACAAGATGCTATTTGCAGTGAAGGATACTGGTATTGGTATGACAGAAGAAATTAAAAATTCTCTTTTCCAAAAGTTTTCAAGAGGGAACGGCGGAAGATACAATACTACTGGATCTGGACTTGGATTATATCTAGGTAAAGAGATTACAGCCGCTCACGGTGGAAGAATTTGGATCGAATCACCGGGCGACGGACTCGGATCAACATTCTTTGTGGAATTGAATATCGCAAAATAGGTAATAAAAAATGCAGGACTTGTCCTGCATTTTTTATTTATATTTTTGAAATCTTTTGCCCCTTATCTGTATCTTTTACAATATAGCCATGAGCTTCGATTTTTGCTCGTAATATATCCGACAGTGCAAAATCTTTTTGAGATCGAGCGTATTCACGGTCTTGTGCAAGCTTAACTACTTCATCTGGAATTTCAATTTCTATTTTTTCTTTATCGATCCCAAGACCAAAGACTTTATTAAAATCAAGAAGTGTAGCTTTCTTTGTAGCGCTCGCTACATTCTCATCTTTAAGCAATTTCCACATTAGAGCTAGAGCCTTTGGTGTGCCCAAATCATCATTGATATAGTTTTTGAATTCTTGTGTGTATGTAGCGTCGGCAATACCACCATCTTCTAGCTCATTATACGCCTCGTATAAGCGTTTAAGTGCAGTTTCCGCACCTTGGAGAGTCTCGATAGTGAAGTTGATAGGAGAGCGATAATCTGCCGTAAGTAGCCAGTAGCGGAATCCAAGCGGGGAGACATTTATCTTCTCAAGATCACGAAGAGAGTAATAATTGCCGAGTGACTTCGACATCTTTTTATTGTCTACAAGTAAATGCTCGTTGTGCATCCAATATTTTACAAATTCTTTTCCAGTTGCGCATTCTGATTGCGCGATTTCATTCTCATGATGAGGGAATATAAGATCCACACCTCCTGTATGAATATCGATGCTATCTCCAAGCTCTTCCACACTCATAGCAGAGCACTCTATGTGCCAGCCAGGGCGTCCTTTGCCGAGTGCTGTTTCCCAAAATACTTCACCGTCATTTTCATCCCATGCTTTCCAAAGTGCGAAGTCTTGTGCATTCTCTTTTTCGTATTCATCCTTTTTTAGTCTGCCGTCTGCATTCTCCTTTAAATCAGATAGTTTAAATCTGGATAATTTTCCATATTCTTTATACTTACGAATATCGAAATACACAGAACCATCCTCACCCTTATATGCATAACCATTCGAGATCAATTTTTCGATCATTTTCACCATCTGGGGAATAAAATCCGTAGCTTTTGTGTAGATACCTGCAGGCATGATCTCTAAGGAATCCCTATCCTCATAGAAAGCCTTTGTGTAAAACTCGGTAAATTCCTTCAAATTCTTGCCTTCCTTAATAGAATCTCTTATTGTCTTGTCGTCAATATCAGTGATGTTCATAACGTGTTTTACGTTAAAACCATTATAAAATAAGGTTCTTTTCAGGATATCGGCAAACACATAGGCTCTGAAATTGCCAATATGGGCATAATTGTAGACAGTTGGGCCACAAGTATATAAAGTAACCTCCTTTTCGCTATTTGGCTTAAAATCCTCAATTTCGCGAGATAATGTATTGTATAGTTTAAGTAACATACGCCAATTATAGCGTGGTACTTGCTTTTTTCAAAACTTTCCGGTAGTATATGTCTATTCCCGAGAGAAGCTTATTCTTAAGGATAAAATTATATGGCTACAAAAACAACAACAAAAGCAAAGAAAGTATCAGCTCCTAAGACAGGTGAATTCGCAGTTATCGAAACTGGCGGAAAGCAATACAAAGTCATGGTTGGCGAAGTGCTTAAGATTGAAAAATTAGCAGGCGAGTTCGCAATGGGCGACAAGGTGCTATTTGATAAGGTTGTACTAGTAGACAATGGTAATGACACTACAATCGGTACTCCATACATCGCAGGCGCAAAGGTAGAAGCATTATTCCAGAAAGCAGGCCGCAACAAAACAGTTAAAGTTGTTAAATTCAAACAAAAATCTCGTTACCTAAAAAGAAATGGCCACAGACAGCCTTTTGCAGAAGTGAAAATTTCAGCAATCAAATAATAAAAAATACCCTCACTCGAGGGTATTTTTTATTTTACAATATACATAATTGCGTTGTGCCTAGGTCCGACCTAGGCGGGGATTAGCCGCGGTTTTTGAGAGCGTTTTTGATAGTTTCGGAGTCGGAGTATTCGAGCTCAGTGCCTGTGGAGAGGCCTTTACCTAAAGATACAATTCTAACATTTGTGTTTTCTATAAGTGGGTGGAGTAATTCACGTAGATATAAATCTGTATGTTCACCGTGAGGATTAATAGAAAGACCTAATATAATTTCCTTTAGAACTTTATTCTTAATACGGTCTTTTACAACAGCTTGAAGTTCGTTTGTGCGAACAAAAGTAGGAGTATCCTTAGTCACTATAGGTACAAGACCACCAAGTACAAAATATAATCCTTTATATGTCTTCGTGCGCTTTATGGTCTCCATATCTGCATCCTTCTCGACGATAAGTAGGGAAGATTGATCAGTTTGAGGATTTGCGCAAGTCTCACAGAGCTTATCCTGATGAGGTTTTATTTGAAAGAATATGTGGCAAGATTCACACTCGGCAATCTGGCTTTTAATAGAAATGATTGCCTCGCCGAGTATTTTTACGAAGCTAGGATTTTTATGAAGCAGAAAATACACGAAACGCTTTGCTTGGCGTTCACCAATACCTGGGAATTCCTTAAATTTTTCTGCGAGAATATTTATCGGGTCCATCCCGTTAGAGATAGGAAGTCTTTAGACTTCCGTTTCTTATTAACTAATAATTAATATATACACTATAATCTATATTTAACATTTAACAAACATATGAACAGCACATCTCTAACGGGAGCCATAATTAAAATTGATCAATATTTGTACCTGAAGAAGAATTCGCGAGAGCTTGGAATCCATCAGAATTTCCTTTCTCAATAGTCACGAATGTTGTCATCTTCTCATCGAAGAATAGATCCACCTTTCCGACTGGTCCATTTCTGTGCTTTTCAATAAGTATTTCTGCAATATTTGTCCTCTCTGATTCATCCTTACCCTTATCTTCACGGTGGATAAACATAACTACGTCCGCATCCTGCTCGATAGATCCTGAGTCACGTAGGTCAGATAGTCTTGGGCGTCCTCCACGAGCTTCCACGGCACGAGATAGCTGTGATAGTGCAATGACTGGCACATCAAACTCCTTTGCAAGACCTTTGAGTGAACGAGAAATTTCTGTAACTTGGTTCACCATAGAGTCATAATTCTTGGAAGTCGACATAAGCTGTAAGTAGTCCACAATAATGAGTCCTATACCATGCTCCGCCTTGATTCTTCGGCACACGGAACGCATTTTCACAATAGAGTTTCCAGCTTGGTCATCAATAAATATCGGAGCCTTTGCGAGCCTATCTAGAGAATCGCGAATTTTTGAGAACTCGCTTTCTGCTGATAAGTTTCCAGTACGCAGATTCCATGCATTCACGCGTGCCTCAGCTGCAAGCATTCTATCCACAAGCTGTTGTGAACTCATTTCAAGTGAGAATATAACTACAGGTATGTTGTGCTTTGTCGCTGCTTGGCGAGCGATATCAAGAGCAAGAGTAGTTTTACCCATAGATGGACGAGCAGCAAGAATTATTAAATCAGACTTTTGCATACCAGAGAGATATTGATCTAAATCTCGAAAACCAGTAGGAACACCGCGAAGTTCACCTTTAGTCTCATGTAGTCTCTCTAGTCGCTCCCAAGCTTCAGGAAGAGTGTCCTTAAGTGCTACGAAGGCCTTTCCTCGAGAAGGATTACCAATATTCATCATTCTTTTTTCTGCTTGATCAAGTACTTCGTACACATCTTCTACGTCTTCATTAAATCCGAGTTCAGATATATCTCCGCCAGCATCAATAATATTTCTTAAAATATTTTTCTTCTCGACTATGTCTGCGTAGTGACGAATGTTTGTTGAAGCAGGCACAGAAGAAACGAGCTCAGTGAGATAAACAGTGCCGCCCACAGATTCAAGCATTCCGCGCTCAGATAAACGCTGAGATAGTGAGAGTAAGTCAATCGGTTCACCCTTACTAGATAGCTCTAGCATTATTTTAAATATTTCTCTGTGTTTACCAGCATAAAATCCTTCATGATTTAGCACGTCTGTAATTTCGTGGAGTGCTCCTGGGCGAAGCATAATAGATCCGAGAACTGCTTTCTCTGAATCCAAGCTTTGTGGAGGAATTCTCATTCCGACTTTTTGCTTTATTGGTGTGTGTGTATCTTTTGCCATAGGGCTATTGTATCACAGAGATCAAATTTGCAAGCAAGCATTTTTCGGATATCCCTGTGTAGAATATGTGCAAAACTTTCATATTTTTGGTATTATATTTAAATGGCTAAAAAGATACTACTTTCGGGCATTCAGCCCTCAGGAGCGCTTCATATAGGTAACTATTTCGGGGCACTCAAGCAATTTGTAGATATGCAAGACGAATACGACACTCGTGTATTTATTGCAGATTTTCATGCACTTACAACTGTACAAGATAAAGACAAACTATCAAGCGGAATTTTAAACATTATTATGGATTATTTGGCTTGCGGACTTGACCCAAAAAAGGTTGTTCTTTTCAAGCAGTCAGATCTACCAGAAGTCACAGAGCTCACATGGTACTTCAATTGTATTACCACAATGCCATTCCTCGAACGTGCTACATCGTATAAAGATGCAAATCAAAAGGTGAAGGAGGTGACTGTAGGACTCTTTGATTACCCAATGCTTATGGCTGCGGATATTCTCATCCAAGATGCAGACATCGTACCAGTCGGCTCTGATCAAAAGCAGCATGTGGAGTATGCGCGTGACACTGCACAGAAGTTCAACAATATTTTCGGCGAGACTTTCAAATTGCCTGTTGCAAAGATAATGGCGGAAGTTGCAATAGTCCCCGGAGTAGACGGAAGGAAAATGAGTAAGAGTTACGGCAATACTATTCCACTTTTTGCTGATTCCGCTGTAGTAAAGAAGGCTGTGATGAGTATCGTAACTGATTCGAAGACTCCCGACGAAAAGAAAGATCCAGAAACTTGTAATATTTTTGCACTTCACAAATTATTTTTACATGGTGACGAATTAGATAACCTAAGGAAAAGATATTTAGACGGTGGATTAGGATACAAAGAATCAAAAGATATGCTATTTGATGAGATTGAAAAGTATTTCACACCAATGAGAGAGAAGAGAAAGATGTACGAAGAGAATCCAGGATTAGTGCTCGATATACTAAAGGAGGGAAAAAGTAAAATTCACAATTTAGTTAATAGTAAAATTACCGATGTGAGAAAAGCTGTCGGCGTACAATTATATGATAATTAGATTTATTAGATACGTCCTAGCGGTTGCATTTTCACTCCTCTATATTCCACTAAATGCACTCCTAATGAAAATACAAGCTTGGTACCTGCCGATGTGGAAGAAAGATAAGGTAATTTACATCTGCTTCGCACCATTTTATTGGATATACGTCGGAATCGTCACAATCATATCTTATCCTTACGAATTATTAACAATGAATTTACACTAAAATATATGACAGGAAGAATATTTATAAAAGATTTAAAAGAGCATATGGGTAAAGAGGTTATTATCGGTGGCTGGGTAGATGTGCGTCGTGATCAAGGTAAAATGATCTTCCTTGATTTCCGTGACATGACAGGAAAGGTGCAAGGTGTAATCCTTCCAAACTACACAGAAACTCTTGAAGTAGGTAAAACTCTTCGTAGTGAATTCGTTGTAAAAGTAAAAGGTAAAGTAAATCCACGCCCAGAAAGAAATGTGAAGGTTGGTGTACTAAACGGTGAGCTTGAGCTTGAAATACTAGAAATTGAGGTCCTAGCAGAAGCTGCGACACTTCCTTTCGACATGTCACTTACTGGATACAACCTAGAGCTTACTACAGAGCTAGATAACCGCGCACTAGTACTACGCCAGCCAAAAGTACAAGCGGTATTCAAAGTGAGCGAGACAATTATCGATTCATTCCGTGAATTTATGAAAAAGAATATGTTCTTCGAATTCCAAGCACCTTCTATGGTGCCTGCTACTGCCGAAGGTGGTGCTGAAGTTTTCCAGCTAGACTATTTCGACAAGAAAGCATACCTATCTCAATCACCTCAGCTTTATAAGCAAATTGTTATGTCCGCATTTGAGCGTTGCTTCTCCGTAAACAAAGTTTTCCGTGCTGAGCCATCTTCTACAACTCGCCATCTTACTGAAATAGTGTCACTCGATGCAGAGATGGCCTTCATCGATTCATGGCGTGATGTGCGTGATATGGCAGAGGAAACTGTAAGATATATCCTTAAACAAATCGAAGAGAAAAATTCTGAACATTTGAAATTGCTCGATGCCACACTCCCAGTAATGATAGAAAAGACTCCTACATATTCACTTACTGAGGCTCAGAATATGATTTTTGAAAAGAACGGGCGTGATGTGCGTGGTGAGAAAGATCTCAATGCACAAGATGAAAGAGAGATTTGTGAAATAGTAAAGAATGAAACTGGATCAGACTTTGTATTCGTATATGGATACCCCACAAAGAAGAAACCATTTTATGTATACCCAAATCCTGAAAATCCTGAATTTAACGAGGGAGTGGACCTTATCTGTCGTGGAGTAGAATGGCTTTCAGGCGGAAGAAGAGTAAATAAATACGATCAACTAGAAGAGCAAGTGAAGGAATGGAATATGGACCCAAATAAAATAAAAATGTTCCTAGAAGCATTTAAGTATGGTGTGCCACCTGAAGGAGGATTCGCTTTCGGTGCAGAGCGCCTCACAATGCAAATCTTGGGCCTGAAGAATATCCGCGAAGCTTGTATGTTCCCAAGAGATATGAATAGAATCGATGAGCGCCTAACTGAGGATGGATATTAATTATATCTATAATGGAAGAGAATACTATACAAACATATAAAGTTAAGTCTGGCTCATTCGAGGGGCCACTTGAGCTGCTTCTCTCACTCATCGAAAGTAGGAAGTTATTTGTCAACGAAATCTCTCTTGCTGAAGTTACAAGTGAATATATTTCATATATTAAAAGTCTTCAGAGTAATAATTCCGAAGATGTTTCTATCGACAAAAAAATTCACGACATATCTTACTTTATTGTTATCGCCGCAACACTCATACTGATCAAATCCAAATCACTACTTCCAAACCTAGAACTCACAGACGATGAAGAAGATAAAATTGAAGATCTTGAATCAAGACTAAGACTCTATCAAATCATTAAAAATGCTAGCGTTGATATCAAGAGTAATTTCGGTACAAAAATAATTTTCTCAGCACCAGAGCGAAAGTGGGACAATGTAATCTTTAGCCCAGACCAAATTCTGACGGTTGAGACGCTAAGTAATGCCATAAATGATGTACTTATAAGTTTACCGAAGAAAGCTATACCACTGCCAGAAGTAGAAGTAAAAACTGTCATAAATATTGAGGAAATGATAGACCGTCTTACAAACAGAATTCAAAAATCATTAAATATGTCGTTTAAGGACTTTTCAATGAGTAGCCCTGATAGTAGTGAGAGGGAAGTTAGAGTGAATGTTATTGTTTCATTCCTTGCTATGCTAGAATTAGTCAGAGAGGGAATAATTGATGTTGTTCAAAATAGTAATTTTGAAGATATTAATATGACAGGTATGGATCCCATTAGAAGCCACGATCACGTAAACACACATGATGAAAATTTATAAAATTAAAATTAATAGTTTAATAAGTAAGAAGCGAGTGATCGCGATCTGCTTCTAACGGGATGGAACTAGACGCAAAAATTGAAGCATTACTTTTCTTTAAAGGTGAACCAGTTGCAATCAAAAAGATTGCAGAGATTTTGGAAGTAAGTATTGAAGAAGTAGTAGCTTCTCTTGATACACTTAGTACCAAGAAGGAAGGCACGGGTCTTACAATAATTAAAACTGAGAACGAAGTAACTCTAGGCACAAATAAAGAGGCAAGTATTTTCCTTGAGAAATTGAGGAAAGATGAAATTACTAAAGAATTATCGAAGGCAACACTTGAAACACTCTCAATTATTTTATATAAAAATGGTCCTGATAAGAATGGAGTAACAAGAAATGAAATTGATTATATTCGTGGTGTTAATTCTAGTTTTATTCTCCGCAACTTACTCATACGCGGATTAATTGATAAAAAGGTAGACGCTACCGACTCTCGTAGATTTATATACACACCTACAATTGATTTACTTCTATTTATGGGAGTCAGCGACATCACCATGCTTCCTAAATACAAAGAAGTAGTGGAAGAGCTCGAGAAAGCAATTACAAATCAAGAAAATAATATCAATGAGTAATGCAATAAAAATTTTAGTGCCGGTTATTTTGTGCTTCGTGTCTGGCATTTCTCTTACACCAGTATTCACACACTACTTTTATAAATACAAGCTCTGGCGTAGAGTATCGAGGGCTAGTACTGGCACTCAGCCAGCATTCCACGCTATTCACGATGAGAATAGTGAGCTTCATACACCTAGAGTTGGTGGTATGATTGTTTGGATTTCAGTAATTTTTTCACTACTATTGATTTGGATTATAGGTATTTTTTGGGGAAGCTCTGTTGAGAATAATTTGAACTTTATTTCTCGTAAAGAAACCTTACTTCCATTTTTCACTCTCATCATTGCATCGCTTATAGGGCTCGGTGATGATTTTATTCAAATTTTTGCAACTGGAAGATTTTCAAATGACCCAATGTTCCTTCGTTGGCTCAAAATTGGAATCATAGTATCGCTCGGAATAATTATCGGTTGGTGGTTCTACTCAAAACTAGGAATTGATTATGTGTTTGTGCCAGGATTTGGATTTTTCACTCTTGGCATTTTATTCTTGCCATTTTTTATAATCATTATGCTTGCTGTATTCTCATCGAGTGTGATTGACGGAATCGACGGCCTCTCAGGTGGAGTGCTTGCTTCCATATTCGCGGGTTACGCTGTGATTGCATTTGGAAATGGTCAGTATGACCTATCTGCTTTCTGTGCAGTTGTGGCTTCAGGAATACTCGCATTCCTATGGTTCAATATTCCTCCTGCGAGATTCTATATGGGTGAGACCGGAATGATTGGCCTTACTGTGACTATTTCCGTGATTGCATTCCTTACAAACACAGTACTTCTACTACCAATAATTGCATTCCCACTATTTATCACATCACTATCTAGTATTATTCAAATGCTTTCAAGAAAGTTTCGTAATGGGAAGAAAGTTTTCCTTGTAGCACCACTGCATCATCACTTCGAGGCTCTAGGATGGCCAAAATATAAAGTAACAATGCGTTACTGGGTCGTCAGTATTATCACCACAAGTCTTGGTGTAATAATCGCACTATCTTTTTAATATGAAAAGTACAAAGGTTGATAAAATTTTCCTAGGTATAGTTCTAGCACTAACACTTGGTGGTATTGTAATGTTTGTATCCGCATCTCTAGGCATACTTGCAAAGAATGAAGCGAAGTTCTATGGAGTACTTATGAGTCAGCTACTTTTTGGCCTTCTTGGAGGTTTTATAGCAATGTATTTAGCCACACGCATTCCGTACAAGTTCTGGAGAGAATACTCACTCATAATATTCATAGCATCACTCCTGCTTACTGCACTTGTGTTCGTGCCACATATCGGTTTTGCTCACGGCGGTGCTAGGAGATGGATAAATATTTTTGGGGTTTCGATTCAGCCTGTTGAATTTCTTAAAGTAGGATTTATAATTTATTTTGCTGCATGGCTATCATGGGTCAAGACTAAAGTCAGAGATATGAAATGGGGAATACTACCACTTGTAATCTTTATCGCACTTATCGGTGGGTTACTTCTTAAACAACCAGACACAAAAAGTGTGATCCTTATGGCAGTTTCTGCTTTTGCCATGCTATTTGTCTCGGGAGTTTCCTATAAGCACATCTTTATTATGATTTCTGTTTGCCTTGTAGGTGCTGCTATGCTTGTATCTGTCACTCCGTACCTAAGAGATCGAGTGAATACATTTCTGCACCCAAGTCACGACCCTAGCGGATCTTCTTATCAGCTTCAGCAATCTCTCATTGCGATTGGCTCTGGTGGAATATTTGGTAGAGGCCTCGGGCAAAGCATACAAAAATTCAACTACTTACCAGAACCTCAAGGTGATTCTATATTCGCAGTTATTGGTGAAGAGCTAGGACTCGTAGGATGCATAGCACTTATTCTCTTATATATTTCTTATGCATTTAGAGGTTACAAAATTGCATATTACTCTCCCGATTCTTTTTCTAAACTTTTAGTTGTCGGATTTATAACTCTTTTTATTACGCAATCATTTATGAATATTGCATCAATCATCGGTGTATTTCCTTTGACGGGAGTGCCTCTAGTTTTTATTTCGCAAGGAGGCACGTCGCTGATGATTGCTCTCGGCGCTATGGGTATAATCTTAAATGTGTCCCAATCCCAAAAGAAAGTGTAATCCACTAGAAAAATAAGCTGAAATGGTGTAAAATAAGCACTATATGAGAATAGTACTTACAGGGGGTGGTTCTGGTGGGCATTTTTACCCACTTATTGCTATAGCTGAAGAGATAAATGCTATTACAGCAAAGGAAAAAATACTAGACATTAAGATGTATTATGTTTCAGACGCTCCGTACGACAAGCAGGCATTATTTAACAATGGCATTACATTCGTCGGAGTCCCAGCTGGAAAAATCCGAACTTACTCTTCAATTCAAAACTTTTTTGATATGTTTTCTGCGGGTATTGGCGCTATTATAGGCTTAGTTAAAGTTTTCACAATTTATCCAGATGTAATTATTTCTAAAGGTGGCTATGCTGCATTTCCTGCAGTTTTCGCAGCACGAATTTTAAACATTCCACTCATTATTCACGAATCAGATTCTGCGCCAGGAAGAGTGAATCTATGGGCATCTAAATTTGCAGACCATATTGCAGTATCTTATGCTGAAGCTGGTGAACTTTTCCCAAAAGATAAAGTTGCTCTCACAGGCCAGCCCGTACGAAGAGAAGTTATAGAAGGTGGCGCTGACGGCGCTTATGATGTTTTTAAATTTGATCCGATCACTCCGATTATTTACATTGTGGGTGGATCGCATGGTGCTGAGAAGATAAATGACACAATACTTCGTATACTTCCAGAATTACTTGATAAATATCAAGTAATTCACCAGATAGGTCCGACACTTATGGAAGACGTATCGATACGTTCAAATCTAATACTCGAGAAGCATCCTCATAAAAACCGATACAGACCTTATTCATATTTAAATAACTTAGAGACTAGAATGGCTTACGGCATTTCAAAGCTAGTAATTTCTCGTGCTGGATCTACAATATTTGAAATTGCAGCATGGGGCATACCATCTATTATTATTCCAATTACAAATTCTAATGGTAATCACCAGCGAAAGAACGCTTTCAACTACGCTCGCGTTGGTGCTTGTGAAGTTATAGAGGAATCCAATCTCACACCACACCTACTACTCGCTGAAATAAATAACATCCTCGAAAACAAAGACAAGATGAGTAATATGCACGAGAAAGCTCTACAGTTTGCCACTCCAAACGCAGCACACGCAATCGCACAGGAAGCCATTAATATAATCCTAGACCACGAATCATAATATGAATAATCAAGACAAAAAAGTTGTAACAAGATTTGCACCAAGTCCTACTGGATATATCCATGTAGGTAATCTTCGCACTGCATTATTCTCATATCTATGGGCAAGAAAGAATAAGGGTACATTTATACTTCGTATTGAGGACACAGACAAGGAGCGTGAAGTATCTGGCTCTATTGACCATATCATTGAATCACTAGAATGGATTGGAGCTGACTACGACGAAGGTCCACACAAAGAAGGTCCTAATGCGCCGTACTTACAATCAGAGCGTTTGGCGAAGTATCGCGAGTACGCAGCAGTACTTATCGACAAAGGTTTTGCATATGCTGATCCGTACACAGAAGAGGAAGTGTCTGAATTCAGAAAGCTTGCTGATGAAAAGAAGGAAGCATTCCTTTATCGTAACCATCGCCCAGAAGTAACTGAGGCTTGGGATGGCACAAAGCCACTTCGTTTTAAAGTTCCTACAATTAAAAGATGGGATTGGTTTGACCATGTATACGGCGATCTATCCGCAGGTGAAGAAGCACTTGATGACTTCATTCTTATTAAAAGTGATGGTTATCCTACATACAACTTCGCACACATCGTAGACGACATGGAGATGGGAGTCACTCATATAATGCGTGGCCAAGAATTCATAGCTTCTACTCCGAAGTTTCTCTCAGTCTACGAAGCATTTGGTGCCACACCACCCGAATTTGTGACTCTGCCATCCATAATGGCAGAAGGTGGCAAAAAGAAACTAGGTAAGCGTGACGGTGCAAAGGATATACTAGACTACAGAAAGGATGGATACTTACCAGAAGCTATGATTAACTTCCTTGCACTACTTGGTTGGAATCCTGGTGACGAAAGGGAAGTTATGAGCGTAGAAGAGATCATAGAATCCTTCGATATTGACCGTATTCAACGCTCTGGTGCAGGATTCGATGAGAAAAAGCTCGGCTGGATAAACAAAGAGCACTTAAAGAGATTGTCTTATGAACAGCAAGAGGAATATATAGAGAAATTCATATCAGAGAATATTAAATCACTTCCAACTTACTCAAATGAAATAATTCACAATATTACTCCAGTAATAATGGAGCACATAACTTGTGGCGCGGATATTATAAAAATGGAAGAAGAAGGAAATCTGTCATATTTCTTTACTCAGCCGTCATATATAAAGGATGCACTTTGCTTCAAGTCATCTAAATTAGCCGAGGATTGTAAGTATGAAAAGCTTAGTGAATATTTAACACACGTAGTTGAAATCTTATCTCAAATAGATAATAAGGAGTTTAATAAAGATAATATTAAAGAAAAATTATCTAGTTATGCAGAAGAAGTTGGGCGTGGTGATGTATTTTGGCCACTCAGATATAGTCTATCTGGTAAAGATAAATCTCCAGACCCATTCTTACTCGCAGAGATATTTGGAAAAGAGGAAACAATTAAGCGTATTCAAAAAGCTATAGAGATACTTACAAATTAATATTAATGCAAAAAAAATACTTAAATTTAATAGTAATCTTTATACTAATTGCAATTTGTATGCCAACTGTGGCATACGGTCTTCCAAGTGCCGATGAAGTAAGCCAGCAGATTGCGGACACAAACAAAGAAATTGAAAAGATTAATGCTCAAATAAAGATATACCAAGATCAGATAGATAAAACCCATCAAACTGGCACAACGCTGAAGAGCGCTATAGCTGAGCTTACTCTTACAAGAAGTAAGTTATTAAAACAAGTCGAGCAAACGAGTAAAAAAATTCAAGCCACTGGCACTGTGATAAAATCTCTGGACAATACAATCACTGAGAAAGAAAAAGAGATAGTACTACTTAGGGAGGCTTTAAAATCTTCAATATATCGAATGTACCAGGCTGGTGATAAAACCTTTGCCGAATTCATAATTTCAAATGATAATCTCACACTAACAGATGAGATTATTGCTCGTGCATCTATAAACTCAAGCACAAGAAGCTTGTCTGATGACCTCAGTAATGTAAAAACAAATCTAGAGAAGAACTTAGGTCAAAAAAAAGTTGAGAAAGAGAATTTGACGAAACTTAAAAATAAATTGGATCTCGACAAGAAAAGCGTGGAAGTTGTAAAGAAAGAAAAAGATACATTACTGAAAGATACACAAAACAAGGAAAGTGAATATCAAAAATTATTGATTGAACAGCAGAAGAAGAGAGATGCTTTCGAGAAAGAGCTTAGTGATTACGAGGCGCAATTAAAATTTATTTTAAATACTAAGCTTCTTCCAACTGCAGGGAGCGGTGTACTTTCTTGGCCACTTGATTATGTGCTTATTACTCAGCTATTTGGTAAAACTTCTGCATCCAAGAGGCTATATGTATCAGGTAGTCATAGTGGTGTGGATTTCAGAGCTCCAGTGGGTACAGAAGTGAAATCTATGGCGAGTGGCACAGTTATTGGCGTTGGGGACACAGATTTATATTGTAAGGGCGCATCTTTTGGGAAATGGGTATATATTGATTACAACAATGGTTTGTCTAGTACTTTTGGACATTTGTCAGCCATTTCAGCTAAAGCTGGGGACAAAGTAAAAACAGGAGATGTGGTAGGCCTTTCTGGCAACACTGGCCACTCGACAGGTCCGCACCTACACGTTACCGTTTACGCAAGCCAAGGGGCTGGTGTAAAAACACTTCCAAGCCTAAGTTGCTCTGGTAAGACCTTCATAATGCCAGTCGCTCCAGTAAACGCATACTTAGATCCATTACTATACCTTCCAAAGACAACTACTAAAATGTTTAAAAGTGGTAGTGGGCTTGATTAATGATATAATCATTTTATGAACAATATCGTGGCATTTTCTATTATCATTATAATTATCATTGCTGGAATAATGTTTCAGCGTTCAAATAATTCTAAAAAAAATATAACAAAAATGATTAATTACATTTATAAAATTGATGATTTTATACTTTCAGAAAAGGATTTCATAGAATTTAAAGATAAATTGATAATTGATAAGGCTTCTGAAATTTCTTCAAATTTTTCATATGGAGAGAACTCGTATGATGGGACTGAGGTGCATTATGATGCTGTAGATAAAAAAACTGGTGAAAAGTACCAATACAGTGAATACGAGGTTGCTGGAGGAAAAGCTAAGACTTTTCAGATCACAAAAAGTGAAGTAAGCACATCAACAAAAAGGCCAGATGCACTAGTAGGGAATTGGCTGCTCGGTAAATGGGTAGCAATAGACAAAAATACTAATGGTGAAATTCTCGGACAAGATATCGAATTTACGGATAAAGATGGGAAGAAAACCTACACCATGCAACACGAAAATAAAATAGTTGAATCTGGGTCATGGGAGTATAACGAATATCCTAACATTAGTTTAATTAATAATAATAGTAAGCAAAAATTCCGAATTGATTTTACCACCCCAGAAGGTACTATGGTTGCCAATTATGTTATCGATGGGCCTCAGCCTGTCGGAGAATTCGCCACTGGGTACTACAAGAAGGATAAGTAAAGATAAAATATAAGCATTATATTCCCATTGTATAAAAATTATGAGCAGGTTATAATACTCATATGAAAAATGTATATATAGCATCTGACCACACAGGTTTTGAACTCAAAAAAGAAATAGTGATATATATAAAATCTCTAGGATACGAGCCAATAGATAGAGGGCCTTTTCTTTTTGATAAAGAAGATGATTATCCAGACTTTATACGCCCTTGTGCGGAAGCAGTAGCTAGCGATGAGGGTAGCTTCGGTGTTATATTTGGCGGCTCAGGCCAAGGTGAGGCTATGAGTGCAAACAGAGTGCCAGGTGTGCGTGCAGCAGTCTTTTACGGAGGGGTACTCGCGAAAGGTGCTGTGGACATTGAAGGCAATATGTCGACTGATCCGTACGAGATAGTGAAGCTTGCTCGCGAGCACAATAATGCAAATATAATTTCTTTTGGTACACGCTTTCTAACAACAGAAGAAATGAAAGAAGCGATAAAGATTTTTTTAAGTATAGAGTGGAAAAATATAGAAAGACACGATAGAAGAATTAATAAAATAGATAATAAATAATATATGACTGATGTAATACCTGCAATCTTAGATAAGACTTATGGTGAAATGAAGGACCATGTGGAGAGTGTTCTCGGATTAGCTAAGATGGTACAAATTGATTTTTGTGATGGTATATTCGTCCCGTCTAAAACTTGGCCCTACGCAAGTGGAGTTGATACTGAAGGCAACATAACTGACTACAATTTCCTTAAAATTTTGAATGAAGAAGAGGGAATGCCTTTTTGGGAAGAAATTGACTACGAATTCCACTTCATGGTAAAGGATGGTAGTAAATTCTTTAGTACATTCTTGAAACTCGGACCTAAAAGTGTAGTATTTCAGATTGAAGAAGAAAATAATTTGGAAGAATTCAAGGAATTTCTAGAAGCCATTGACCCATATATTCGCGACACAGTACAAATAGGAGTAGCAATAAATACAACAACACCTATAAGTACACTTGCACCGCTCTTACCTTACTTAGACTATGTGCAATGTATGGGAATACCAAAGATTGGAGTGCAAGGTCAGCCATTTGATGAAAGAGTTTTCCAGCACATATCATACCTTAAAGAACATTATCCGGATTTAGTTATAGCAGTCGATGGTAGTGTAAACACCGAGACCGCCCCGAGATTAGTAGAGAGTGGAGTATCGAAACTCGTAGTCGGAAGCGCATTATTAAAAAGTGAGGATATCGTCGAAACTTATCACGAATTTCAAAATTTATCCCGTTAGAAGCCGCGATCGCGAAATTAAACAACATGAAAACAAATATAATAAATATTAATAACTTAACAAGTAAGAAGCGAGTGATCGCGATCTGCTTCTAACGGGATGGAAAATCTTACAGACGAAAAAATCAAAACACTCAAATTACTAGCGACAAAAATCCGCATCAGTATCATTGAAATGCTTACAGAGGCGAAGAGTGGCCACACTGCCGGACCGCTTGATATGGCAGATGTATTTGCTGTGCTTTATTTTCATCAATTAAATCACAATCCATCGGAGCCTTTCTGGGAGGGTCGTGATCGCTTTATACTTTCCGCAGGCCACATTTGCCCTGTTATGTATGCTGCAATGGCGCACTCTGGATATTTTCCTGTTGAAGAACTATTAACTCTCAGAAAATTAGGATCAAGACTACAAGGCCACCCTCACCGCGAATTCCTACCAATGGTAGAGACTTCTTCAGGGCCACTTGGTTCTGGACTCTCACAAGCAGTCGGTATGGCTATCGCTGAGAATATGGATCATGGCAGAAATTCTGGCAAGTTCTTCTACTGCGTGATGGGAGACGGTGAGCATGATGAAGGCAATATATGGGAAGCAGTTCTCCTCGCTGGTAAAGAAAAATTAGGAAACTTAATTGCTATAGTTGACCGCAACCATATCCAGATTGATGGAAATACTGAAGACGTACTCCCCCTTGGTGACATGGCGAAGAAGTATGAGGAATTCGGCTGGCATGCAGAAGAAATAGATGGGCACAATGTAGAAGATATAAACAATGCAATAAACCGCGCAAAAGCTATTCCAGACAAGCCTTCATGTATCATTGCACGCACAATCGCAAGTAAAGGTGTCACACCATTTGAATACGATTATCGTTGGCATGGGAATCCTCCAGGATCTGGACCGACAGATAAAGTCGCTAAAGATAAGCAAACAGAAGTCGCACTCCTAGAACTTAAAACATTTTACAAACTAGTTGAAGAAGGAAAATAATATGCTTAATTCAAACCTAAAACTAAATACCAAAATGTTTGATCAGGATGTAGAGCAAGTGCCTACAAGAAAAGGTTTCGGTGAGGGACTACTCGCAGCTGGTGAGGCGGATAAGAATGTGGTTGCACTTTGTGCAGATCTTACAGGATCTACAATGATGAATATTTTCGCAGAGAAATTCCCAGAGCGTTTCGTGCAAGTGGGAATCTCTGAGCAGAACCTAGTCACAGTTGCAGCTGGAATGGCGGCAATGGGCAAAGTTCCATTTACATCTTCGTATGCAATGTTCTCTCCAGGACGTAGCTGGGAGCAGATACGTACTACTTGCTGTTACAATAATAGCAAGGTAGTAATCGTAGGCTCACATGCAGGTGTATCTGTAGGACCTGATGGTGGAACCCACCAAGCTATTGAAGACATCGCTATTACGCGTGTGCTTCCAAATATGACTGTTATTTATCCTTGTGATGCTATTGAGGCCAAGAAGGCGACAATAGCATGTGCGAAGACGAAAGAGCCTACATACCTTCGCCTCGCTCGTGAGAAGACTCCTATAATGACTACTCTAGATACTCCATTTGAAATTGGAAAGGCGCAAACAGTATTTGCACCAGAGGGAAATGCAGACGTTGGAATAGTAGCTTGCGGGCCGCTACTTCACAATGCTATTAAAACTGCGAAGGATTTAGAAGAGAAGGGAATTAAGGTGAAGGTTCTAAACCTAGCAACCATCAAACCACTCGACGAAGAAGCGATTCTTGCTCTTGCAAAAGAGACCAATAAAATTGTGACAGTAGAAGAGCACCAAGTGGCCGGAGGAATGGGCTCTGCAATTGCTGAATACTTAGCAAAAGTTTACCCTACAAAGATGGCATTCATCGGAGTGCAAGACCTATTCGGCCAGTCTGGTAGGCCAGAAGAGCTTATAGAGCACTACGGTATGGGTGTAAAGGGTATTACAAAAGCAGTAGAAGAAATTATAAAATAAATATATTTTTAGTGCAGATTTATCAGAAAAGTATTATAATAATATAAAAAAGAACAATATATGAAAATAGAAAAACAAGTACCACGAGAGGATAGTATATTACCAACGAGCTCTGAAGCATACAATAGAATCTCTGAGATGGAACAAGAGGCTCTCACTGAAGGTGCCGCAGATTTCGAAAGAGTAGCATTCGAAACAATAAAGTCTAAATTGGTAAATAAAATACTAAATCCAGTTGAAGCTCTAGATCAAGCATTTAAAATTGCTGAAAAAAGGCAAAACTATCACTAAAAAGCACAGGATAAGTCCCGTGCTTTTTATCATTTTAAATAATTAAATTTCAGTAACTATATAACTTGCTGGAGCTTTTGCTAAATACTCTTCAATCTTTTCTTTAGGAAGTAGTCCTGCTTGTGCACCCATATACATCACTACGCTCATAGAATTTATAGGTCCATATCTTAATGCCTCAGTAAATGGAAGTCCTTGGGCCATCATTGCTGCAATAGTAGAAGATGTAGCATCACCAGCTCCTGTGCGATCAAAGGGAGGCTTTTCATCAGGATACATTGGAAGACTATAGTATTTTTCTCCATCACTACCAGTAAGACCATTTGGCCCATCTGTGATTACGATATATTTTGGTCCTAATGCACGCATCATATCGTGCAATTTCTTTATATCTTTCTCTTGTGTTCCGAGAATAGTTTGAGCTTCTTCCACATTACAGAAAAATAAATATGTATTTTTGTATACTTCTGCCAACTTTTCCTTACCAGCAATGATCTGGAAAGTACCTGGCTGGAAAGCCATCTTTGTTTCAGGGTGCTTAGCAAGCCATTTAACTACTTCATCGTGGAATGCTATAGCATGTGAGCCGATAGAGCTAAAATAGAGCATATCTACAGTCGCATCTTCTGGAAGTGTGTAAAGAAATGGAGCATGCTTCACGAGGATAGTTCTCTCTGGGCCGTATTTAAGTACATAGTGATAGTTTGTAGGGTATTCACTTGATACTGAAATATAACTTGTATCAATATTTTCTTTCTTTAGAGCTGTGATACAGTTGTCGCCATGAAAATCCTTACCGATACCTACAACAAGAGCCGATGAAAGTCCTAAGCGTGATGCGGATACAGTAGCATTGGCACTGTTACCCACAGCTTGCACTTCTGTAGCATCTTCATAAGGTATCTTCGCACCGAAGTCTACGCACAATTTACAATTATGATTATCTATATCACAATTTACTGTGGCATCCTTTAATGTAATAAAAACATCAGTCACAATATCTCCTAAACCTAAAAATTGTATATGCTTCATGCAGAGATTATACCATAGCAAGCACGAAGTCTAAAACTTATCAATAATATATAAAAGGTGTATACTATATGCATGGAATTAGCAAAAGAACTCAAAAATTTTATTAAAGGTGATGTAGAAAATAGTGACGAAGTGCTTACAAAATACTCCCGCGATGCTAGCTTACTTGAAGTAAGGCCTGAAGTTGTAATTTTCCCAAAAAATAAAGAAGATGTATGTAATTTGGTGAAGTGGGTAAATGAAGAAAATGTTAAAGGTGGTAAATATTCTATTACAGCACGCTCAGCTGGCACATGCATGGCTGGCGGAGCAATTGGTGAATCAATAATACTAGATTTCACAAAGTATATGAATGAAATCAAAAGTGTGGAAAGAGTTACACCATTTGAAATACTTCCGAAGTATCCAAATGCTCATAATGTAAAAATAACAGGTAGTGGGATAGTTATGCCCGGATGCTTCTATCGAGATTTCGAAATGGCTACACTCAAAGAGAATTTATTGCTCCCTTGCTACACAGCATCGAAGAGTATAAATGCTATGGGTGGTATGGTGGGCAATAATTCTGCTGGTGAGAAGACTCTAAACTACGGAAAAACAGAAGATTACTTAAAAGAAGTGAAGATTGTACTTTCTGATGGACGCGAATACACAGTGAGCTCACTTTCCAAGAAAGAACTTTATGCAAAAATTGCTCAAGGTGACTATGAAGGTGATTTATACAAAAACCTATATGCACTTATTAAAGATAATTTTGCAGAGATTGAAAAAGCTAAGCCAAATGTTTCAAAAAATTCTGCTGGATACTTCTTATGGAATGTTTGGAACCCTGAGACTGAAGTCTTCGACCTACCTAAGCTTATTGTAGGCTCACAAGGTACATTTGGAATAGTGACAGAAGCAACATTTCACTTAGTAGATGTTAAGAAGGAAAGTAAGCTCGCTGTAATATTCATGAAGGATTTATCTCGCCTCGGAGAACTTGTGGACACTATCTTGCCATTCAACCCAGAAAGTATCGAGAGTTATGACGATGCCACAATGAAGCTCGCTATTAAATTCTTCCCAGACTTTTTGAAGAATAAAGGATTGTGGGGAATGCTCCGTTTTATGTGGAGCTTCTGGCCTGAGGCTATAATGATGCTTACAAGCGGAATGCCTAAGCTAATCTTGCTTGTGGAATTTGCAGGTGATAGTGAAAAGGAAATTACAAAAGATGCAAAGAAACTAATTGAGAAAGTTGCTCCTTTTAATTTCAATGCCAGAATTACAAGAAGTAAAACTGACGCAAATAAGTACTGGGATATCCGTCGTGAGAGTTTCGCACTACTCCGCAAACATGTGAAGGACAAGCACACAGCACCATTTATCGACGATATCGTAGTCCGACCAGAGACACTCCCAGAATTCCTTCCTAAACTGCAGAAGATACTAAATATATATCCGATTACTTACACCATCGCAGGCCATGCTGGTAATGGAAACTTCCATATTATCCCGCTTATGGATTTCAAGGATGTAAATACTTCAAAAATTATTTTAGATTTATCCAAGAAAGTTTATGACCTAGTCCTAGAATACAAAGGCTCGACTACTGCTGAGCACAATGACGGACTCATCCGCACACCATTCCTCAAGCAAATGTATGGTGAAGGAATTTATGGATTATTTGTGGAAACAAAGAAAATTTTTGATCCAAAAAACATTTTCAATCCTGGTAAAAAAGTTGCACTAGGGGAGAGTGGAGCGGGAACTGAGGAATACATAAAGACTCATATCATAGACGAGGGTCATAGTCAGTCTCATAAAATATAATATAAAAAGTAAAATAAGCATCATTCGGGATGCTTATTTTTGTGTCGAAATTATCAATTATGAAGAAATCTTTAATTTAGGAGTGGATAGTGCATATGACCATCCTAGCACAAGTACAAGTGTAGAAAATATGCAACTTATTCTGATCAGGTGATACATTGGCCACTGATCCTTAAACAAGTAACATATCGCAAGGTACATAAGGTGTATGAAAATTGGTAACAATGCATACGGGAATACATTTGCACCAAATTCTACAATAGACATAACAGCAAATACTGTTGCAAGAAGAGTTAAGGTTATTCCCTTCAAATTAGGGAAATAAGATACAGACAGTAAGATGAATAATACACTTGTAAGCAAGTATAAAATTACTTTAGATGAATTTGATTGGTTCATGATAACGATTATTAAGGTTCAAAATTAGAGAAAACTATTACCTTAATAATACCACTAATTTAAAATATATAGCAATATTTGGGTACAAAAAAAAAGAGCTTAGTAAAGACTAAGCTCTTTTTTCATTTAAACCATCTACTCTACAAAGAGGCGACCTTGAATTTTAAAATAAACCATATTTACTAATGCATTTGGTTTTTTAAGATGAAGGGTACAATCAATTGTTTCTCCTCTTTTTTCAGCTTGAACTTTAGCATACTCACCGGCGGGGGTTTCAGTTAGTTCTGTATTTAAGCTGAGAACTGTGAATTTAGTCCCGTCACTAAAATCATCAATCTCATAAGTATTTTTAATTACTTTCTGAAAATGATGTTGACCTAAGAAATAGCCACCAGTTATTCCCATAATTCCAGACACAGATAGTACCGCCATGTAAATGTCATTATTAACAAATTGCGAGTGTGGGAAAAATACAGCAATTAGTGGAAATAGAGCTGCGGTAGCCATCAAAGCGATTGCCAGATAATACTGGATTTGATTTTTTTTAAGCATAATAAAAGAATTTAGATTGTTATAGAAATTTTGCACATTATAGCAGAAGTAGATAGTAAAGTCAATACTGTATGTATATTATGGCTACTAGCATTTGCCCAAAATGAGATTTTATGCTAGGATTTGACCTATGAAAACATTAATCGCAACAAAGCGAAGTAAGACAGACAAGCTTAGTGACGTGCGTGCAAAAGGCATGATCCCAGCTGTTGTCTATGGCGCTAGCGTGGAGAATACCCCAATCTCTGTCTCTAGCATCGACTTCATCAAAGCTTTCAAGGACGCAGGGGAATCAAGCACATTAGTAGTCGATATCGAAGGTAAGAAAGTAGACGTACTCATTCATGACGTACAGTTCGACCCTGTAAAGAGCCATCCGCTTCACGCAGACTTCCTAGCAGTGGATATGAACAAGCCAATCGAGGTTAGTATTGAGCTCGAATTCACAGGTGTATCACAAGCTGAGAAATCAGGACTAGGATCACTTATGAAAGTACTTCACGAAGTAGAGATCAAGGGTCTTCCAAAAGATCTTCCTCACACTATCGCTGTGGACATCTCACCACTTGCAACTCTTGCAGACCAAATTCACGCTAAAGATATCGTACTTCCAGCTGGAATTACATTACTCACTGATGGTATGGAAGTTGTCGCTCTCGTAGCTCCAGCAAAGGCTGAGAAGGAAGAGGAGGCAGCACCAGTAGACCTATCAGCTATTGAAGTTGAGAAGAAAGGTAAGAAAGAAGAGGAAGGTGCAGGAGAAGAAGCAAAATAATTTAATTTTGATAAAGAAAACCCATACACATTCTGTATGGGTTTTCTTATGCTATAATAAGTAAATGCGTTTTAGAAATAATTTTATAACGGGTATTTTGATTTTGTGTATGCTACTCTCTAGCGCACATATTTCTTTTGCCAGCGCTGAGCTCGACCAAGCACAGGCAGACAGAGCGCGCCTAGAATCAGAGCTCTCAGGACTCGAGCAAGAGATCGCTCAAAAACAAAAGGAGCTTTCTGCGCAGAAAGGCCAGTCCACTTCACTTTCACGCGACATAGCCATACTCACTACTCAGATAGCGAAGTCTAAGCTCGACATAAAGTCTAAGAACCTCCAGATCACTAAGCTCGGTGGGGAAATAACCCAGAAGAACAGCACTATTCAGACTCTCACAGAGAAGATCGAGCTTGAAAAGGAATCACTCTCACAGCTTATAAGAAAGAATAGAGAGATAGATGAGATATCGATGGTGTCACTCCTACTTTCTAGGAATAGCTTATCAGACACTTATAGTGATGTGGATAATTTCAATTCACTAAAGGGTGCGATAAAGAAATCTGTAGACCTAATCCGTGGTGACCGTACTGAGACAGAAGCAGAGAAGAAGGCTCTTGAGCAAAAGAAGAATCAAGCTATAGATGTGAAAGTAGCACTCGAAAATGAAAAGAAAAAAGTTGAGACAAATGAAAAGGATAAACAGCAACTCCTTTCAATAAGTAAAAATAAAGAATCTGAATACAATAAAGTTCTTGCGGACAAAGCCAAGCGTCGTGCAGAAATTCTTGCCGTACTTTTCAACTTGCGTGACACAGGAGCCATCCCATTCGGCCGTGCGCTCGACTATGCAAACTCTGCAAGCAAAATCACTGGAGTTCGAGTAGCATTCATACTCGCAATTATCACACAGGAAAGTAACCTAGGAACTGACCAAGGTTCCTGCTACCTCACAAACCAAGAAACCGGTGCAGGAGTGAGCTCACGAAGCGGCAAAACTTTCCCAAATGTAATGAAGCCATCTCGCGATGTGGGACCATTCATAGAAATAGCGACGGGTGCAGGGCGTGACCCATACAAGACACTAGTTTCTTGCCCTATAGCATCTGCAGGAACAAGTAGCTGGGGCGGAGCCATGGGACCTGCACAATTCATTCCTTCCACATGGATGGGCATGAAAAAGAAGATATCTGCTGCACTTGGCAAAGCAAACCCTGACCCTTGGAATGCTCCGGACGCCTTTATGGCTTCAGCCTTATTCCTTAAGGAGCTTGGAGGTGTAAACGGTAGCTATACTGCGGAAATCAAGGCTGCGTGTAAATACTATGGCACTGGAGGCACTTCTTGTGCTTACGGAAAGCAGGTGATGGCCAAGGCTACAAAGATCCAAACTACTATGATAGACGTATTGCAAAACTAATAAACCTGTGCTAATATAGCTTTTATGAAGAAAGAAATACACCCAAAATACAACTTAGCATCAGCTATCACTTGCGCATGTGGAGCGAAATTTACTGTTGGTTCAACTATGGATACAATCGCTGTGGAAATCTGCAGTCAATGCCACCCATTCTATACTGGTAACGAAAAGGTCCTCGACACAGCAGGACGTGTGGACCGCTTCAAGAAGCGCGCAGCAGCCGGCACTAAAACTAAAAAATAGCTATAAAATCCCAATTAGCTTCTCTCGAAATGCACGAATATTTTCTTTTTAGAAAATTTCTCTGCTCGTCGCTCAAGAAAATAGTAATCAGACTACCTCATTTATTTTCTAAGCTTCTGCGCAAGGCATTTCTTAAGAACTAATTTGGGATTTTCTTTTTCCCCTCGCTAAATTTGAAAAATTTGGAGAGGGGGTAGGGGGTGAGGTAGAATAAATATATGAACTTCGATTTAGAAGAATTAAAAAAGAATCACAAGACAAGCTACCTCGCAAATGAATACGAGCGTCTTTTGTCTGAAGAAAAGAAGATTAATGATATGGTGGCAGAAGATGAGAGCATGAAAGAGCTCGCTGTGGAAGAACTTCAGAATATTACTTTCCAAAAAGAAGGCTTGGAGCGCCAAATTGAAGAAATGCAAAAGTCTGAAAAAGAGGAGGAAGAATTTCCAAATGAAATAATTCTAGAAGTTCGCGCTGGTGCAGGAGGCGACGAAGCGTCACTCTTCGCATACGAGCTCGCACATATGTATGAGCTATATGCTGAAGCTAAGGGCTGGTCTTCGAAAACCTTAAACGAATCTATGAATGAAGTGGGTGGATACAAAGAAGCATCTTTTGAAATTAGAGGTAAGGATGTGTATAAACTACTTCGATATGAGACTGGCGTGCACCGTGTGCAGAGAATTCCCGCTACTGAGAAGAACGGGCGCATACATACATCCACTGCATCAGTGGCAATTCTTCCACTCCGTAAGAAATCTAAAATTGAAATCAATCCGGCTGATATTGATATGGAATATTCTCGAGCAGGAGGTGCAGGCGGACAGAACGTGAACAAGGTGGAGACAGCAGTGCGCCTTATCCACAAACCCACAGGCATAGATGTGAGATGTACTACAGAGAGAAACCAGCTTGGGAACCGCGAGCAAGCTATGATTATCCTTATGGCAAAATTACAAGTCTTAAAGGATGAAGAAGAAGCCAAGAAATATTCTGCAGATCGCAAAGGCCAAATAGGAACGGGGGATAGAAGTGAGAAGATTCGCACATACAACTTCCCACAAGACCGCGTTACAGATCACCGTATCCGCCAATCATGGTCCAACATCCCCGGAATTATGTCTGGCAAAATCGATAAAATCCTCGACGCAATGTCATCAGGAGTCGTAGGCGAAGCCGAAGACGAGGAATAAAAAAATACCCTAACATTTCTGTTAGTGTATTTTTTTTATTTTTGGGTAGATGGTTACATACCACATTCCTTTAAAAAACAATTATATGAATAATATATTGAATCTCCTGTTAAGGAGTTTTTCATCTGAAAACCAAAGTTTTCTGAATCAATAATCATTCTCATATCCTCCACATACCACCAATCGTATCTGTTAGAAGTGATAGGTGGCCTAATTTCGTAATAGTCCTTTGTACTATCAGTTTGCTTAATCTCAGCAAAGACTGAAAATAAATCTCTAGTTTTTGGGTCCCAGAAGTTTATGATGGCAAAAGTTCCACACGAAGTTTGCCAGCTTTCCTGATTGGCTACATTATTATTGTGAAGTAATAATGTCTGATTGTCACCATAATGAATTATGGCTTTAGGCACAAATACCTTTTTAAAAGAAGTTGCGATGATAAATAGTATTATCAAGGCAACAATAATTATGAACTTTTTCATGGTTGGAGTGGGAGTTATATTTTGTCCTAATTGTATCATTTTTTTCCTTTTTGCATCAAATCTGCACAAGTCGTACTTGTGCAGAATATTTGCTGTTCACTTGCCACTTTTTGCCCAAATGTGGTATACTCACGATTAGTAGTTAGCTTAGGTTTTGGTATTTGTTTCATACTTCGCTGTGTTAAACATAAAGTATGTAAATGAAAATCGGCATATGCGATTACATTTATAAATTAGTTTCCTTCAAAGATTTGTATGTAAGTACAATTCGGAGAAGTACATTGTCATTATGGCAAAGAAATTGTATGTTGGTGGTCTTCCTTACAAGACTACTAACGATGAGCTTAAAAGCTTGTTCGAGAGTGCAGGTGCTGTTAGTAGTGCTACTATTATCATGGATAAGATGACAGGCCGATCAAAAGGCTTTGGATTCGTTGAAATGACAAATGATGGCGACGCAGATGCTGCAATCTCAACATTTAACGGCAAGGATTTCGAAGGTCGAAATCTTACAGTGAATGAAGCACGCCCAATGGAAGCTCGCCCATCAAACGGTGGTTTCCGTGGAGACAGATAATACTCTCGTATTATTAGAAAATACCCTGCATTTGCAGGGTATTTTTATTGGTATTTACATATAGTCATTTTTCTGCTATAATGTTCTCAAATTCAAATTATTTATTAACAATGGCAAGAAAATTTACCTTCGCGATGACGCTTATTGCGTTATTTTTTTCACCTTTTATTGCATCTTCGCAAGAGGATAGCACTGAGGAGAAATTCAAGATTGAGATACTAGACCTAACGGTCACAAGTACTAAGCAAATCTTTCCGGAAATCTGGTACAGATTACCAATAGGGAAAGTGATCATTAAAGGTGAGAATCAAATTAATTTTGGTTTTGACCCAAATATTTTCACATCTGAAAATGTAATTCAGTTTGGAATGAAGAAGTTTCCAATTTTTCTTGCATTTCAGAAAAATTTTTCAAGCATAGAGAAGGAGCCATTTAGAATCGGTGCCGAATTCGAACTTGAAGAGTTGAGTGAAAAAACACCATTCAAGTTTTTGCATGTTGGCATATTTACCTCTTTTGAGAAGGAAATTGCTATCGATGCAAAACTCAGAACAAAAATGTTACCACTTGGTATTTTTAATGGATTTGTTGAAGCGAGTAACAAATTCAATCAAAAAATTGATGACCAAATCAATTTTGCTCTAGGCATCAACTACAAAAGACTAAATCTCCTCTTTGGTATAAACGAAAGGTTCGATTTCGAAAGAAGAGAGAAGGAGTTCCTGTATCCAATAGGGATTAGATGGAATTTTGTAAAAACATAAGAATTGCCATAATTATTGTAATGCTGGACCCTGAAAGGTTCAGCATTTTCGTTTATTGCATAAAAGCTTAATTTTTGGTATATTTTAAGTGCTCTTTAGAAAAAGAGCCTTTTATAGTGTAAAGGTTAAGTAATTGCTGTTTTAAATCAAATGAGTGTGTAGTTCAGTGGTAGAACGCTGTCCTGATAAGACAGAGGTCGATGGTCCGATTCCATCCACACTCACAAGGCATTTTGGCCTTTTGTTATTTATGAATGAAAATGATAAAAACGAAGCATGGTGGAAGCCAGGGGTAATGATGTTTACAAAAATGTCAGGACTCATTGCTGTCCCTGTAATCATCGGACTTTACCTAGGAAGGTACCTAGATAAAAGGTTTGATACAGCTCCATGGGCATTCGTTGTAAGTATGGGTTTTGCCTTCACGATATCAATGATAGGAATAGGCAGGCTCGCGATCAAATACATTCATGAAGCAGAGATAAATATTAAAAAGAAAGATACCGAACATGACACAAGAAATAAATAATACAGAACTTAATACAAACCTTAATTCCGAAACTGGAGCACCTACTGAAACAGCAAATACAGAAATCACTCACGAGTCTACTCTATACGCAGAGCCGATAGCTCACATTGGCAATTTCACTATCACAAACTCACTATTCACAAGCTGGATAGTAGTAGTCATCATTTTTATAATCGCACTTGCTGTTCGCCTATCACTCAAGAAGATTCCAAAAGGAATTCAAAATCTTTTTGAGCTAGTTATCGACGGAGCACTAGACCTTTGTGACCAAGTCACAAACAGTCGCAAGATCACAAACAAAGCTTTCCCTATAGTATTCTCAGTTTTCTTTGTAGTACTACTCAACAACTGGCTTGGAATATTGCCACTCGGCGGATTTGGCCTTATAGAAGCAGGGGAGCACGGCAGAGCATTCATCCCATTTATCCGCTCAGGTACTGCCGATATTAACGGCACATTACCACTCGCCATCCTCTCAGTTCTAGGTGCAAACATCTTCGGAGTTATATCTATAGGTCTCTGGAAAACTTTCAACAAATATGTTAATCTGAAGGCAATTGGAGGGATTTTTACGAAAATTCGTAAGGAACCAATGGTATTACTTACTGCTCCAATCATGGTTTTCGTTAGTGCACTCGAACTTATCGGAGAATTCGCTAAGATTGCATCACTGTCATTTCGTCTTTTCGGAAACGTATTTGCAGGAGAGGTTCTCCTCGCATCTATGGGAGCCATTATCGCTTACGTACTACCGACACCATTTCTTCTTCTTGAAGTTTTCGTCGGTGTGATACAAGCATTCATTTTCGCCATCCTTACTCTTGTGTACTACACAATAGCATCACAAGATCATGATGATGAGCATCATGAAGAAAGTGAGGGTGGTGAGCACAAAGATGTGCATTAAAATTAGAGGTCAACATTATTAATTAATTTTTACATAATATGGAAAATACAACACATATCCCAGAAATCGCGAAAGCAATCGCAATCGCTGTGGGTGCAATTGGACCAGGTCTTGGTATCGGTATGATCGGTTCAAAAGCTATGGAAGCTATTGGCCGCAATCCTGAAGCATCAAGTAAGGTATTCGTGCCTATGCTTATCGCTTGTGCCTTCGCTGAAGCGATCGCTATTTACGCACTTGTTATCGCATTCTCTATTAAATAATATTTAGTAGTTATAGGTTTAAGCTCTATCCTTAAGCCTACATACTGCTAAATATGCAGAATTTTATTACTATAACCTAAAACCTTTAAGCTAAAACCTATTTTATGGATTCATTCATCACTACATTTCATATCGACTGGAAAATAATAATCGCTCAAGCGATTAACTTCGTTATAGTACTTATTATTCTTTACTTCTTAGTGCTCAAGCCACTACGCAAGCTCATGGCTGAGCGTGCGGACTCTATAAAGGGCGGAGTGGAAGATGCGAAGAGAAATGCAGAACTACTAAAGACTACAAAGGATGAATATGCGAAAGTCATAGCAGATGCTCGTGCAGAAGCTCACACTATCTTCCAAGAAGGCAAGAAGGAAGCAGAAGAGAAGAAAGCTCTTATGCTTGAAGAAGCAAAGAAAGATGTGGAAGCTATGGTAGCCTCTGGTAAGAAGAATCTTGAAGCTGAAAAAGCAAAGATGATGGAAGATGCGAAGAGAGAGATTGTTTCTCTTGTAGTTTCTGCTACGGAGAAATTGATTACAGACATCACAGACGACAGTATCGACACAAAAGTAACAAAAAGAATTAGTAAGATTTCTTAATTTAGCATATGGCCACATTTAAACTCAATGACATAGCAAGAGCGGTATATGATGCAAGTAAAGATGCATCATCTTCTGAGCGTGCGAAAATCAATGAGAATGTGGTGAAGTTCCTCGCGAAGCACAGACTAATGAAAGAATCGAAAAGGTTGCTAGAGAAAATCAGAAAGATTGAGGATGAAGAAGAAGGAAACCTCACAGCCACAGTCACGACAAGTAGAGAATTAGCTGAGAAAAGCCACACGGATATCATTCACTTCCTTAAACATTATTATGATGTAGACAAAGTTGAGATAAAAAGTGAGATAGATAAAGGAGTAATCGGCGGTGCGAAAATACAAGTAGGTGAGGATGTGCTAGACCTAACGATATCAAACAAAATTCATCAATTACAAGCAAAGTTACTAAGAAATTAATTATATGGCCAAAAATAACATTGTAGACAATTTAAGAAAGCAAATCGAAAACTTCACTTCTGAAGTGGCAGTTGAGAAAGTGGGTAAAGTCGTGGAAGTGTTCGACGGTATTGCAAAAATTTCAGGACTTTCAGATATCAAAGCATCAGAAATGGTGACATTCCCAACAGGAGTCGTGGGAGTTGCGCTCAACCTTGAAGAAGAATTCGTTGGAGTTATTATTCTCGGAGAATTTGCAGATATTAAAGAAGGCGACGAAGTTCGTGCAACAGGAAAGATATTGGAGGTAAATGTAGGCGATGCGCTAATCGGCCGTGTGGTGAATGCCCGCGGAGATGCGATTGATGGAAAAGGTGCAATCAAAACCACACAAACAAATCCTATCGAGAAAGTTGCTCCTGGAGTTATCACTCGTCAAAGTGTGGACCAACCAGTTTCCACAGGTATCAAAGCTATCGACGCCATTATCCCTATCGGCCGTGGACAGCGTGAGCTCATCATCGGTGACCGCCAGACAGGAAAGACTGCCATCGCTATCGACGCAATCCTAAACCAAAAGGGCCAGAACATGGTTTGTGTTTACGTTTCAATCGGTCAAAAAGATTCTAAATTGCGCAAGCTCCAAGCTCGTCTTGAAGAAGGTGGTGCTATGGAATACACAGTCATCGTTTCAGCTGGCGCATCAGAAAGTGCTGCGCTTTCATACATCGCTCCATATACTGGAGTTTCTATCGCTGAATACTTTATGGATAAAGGCCAAGATGTGCTCATCATTTACGATGATCTTTCCAAACACGCTGTAGCATACCGCGAAATCTCACTCCTACTCCGCCGCCCACCAGGACGCGAAGCTTACCCTGGAGACGTGTTCTATTTGCACTCAAGACTACTAGAGCGTGCTTGCCGAAGAAATAAGGAATACGGTGGCGGTTCAATCACAGCACTCCCAATTATCGAGACTCAAGCTGGCGATATCTCTGCATACATTCCTACAAACGTGATCTCAATTACAGACGGACAAATATTCCTAGAAACAGATTTATTCTACAAAGGTATCCGCCCAGCGGTAAACGTGGGATTCTCAGTGTCTCGCGTGGGATCATCTGCTCAGATTAAAGCTATGAAGAAAGTGGCTGGAACTCTCAAGCTCGACCTTGCACAATTCCGTGAACTTGAAGCTTTCGCACAATTCGGCTCCGACCTCGACGACGCTACAAAGCGCCAGCTTGAGCGTGGAAAGCGCGCAGTGGAAGTACTAAAGCAACCACAATACGCACCAGTTATCGTGGAGCACCAAGTGGCAATCCTATACGCTCTCGTGAAGGGCTACATGGATGATGTGCCGGTGGATAAGATTAAAGAATTCGAGCAGGGCCTAGTGGAATACACAGAGCGTTCTGCTCCACAATTCTTCAAAGATATCCGCGAGAAGAAAATGTGGGAAGATGCAAGTGAGGAAGCTTTCAAGAAAGCACTTACAGACTTCAAAGCAGGATTCATGAAATAGTTTTAATTTATGGCAGGAACAAAAGAAATCAAAAGAAGAATAAAGAGTGTGAAGAACACGAAAAAGATCACGAAAGCTATGGAGCTCGTGGCGGCTTCCAAGATGAAGCGCGCGGTTTCTTCCACACTTGCATCCCGCCTATATGCTGGATACTCTTGGGAGATTCTTACTTCTATTGCAAATAGTACACAGGAAATTACACATCCACTATTCGTTCAACGCGAAGTAAAAAATGTGCTCCTTGTCCTCATCACTTCAAACCGCGGACTTTGTGGAGCATACAATGCGCAAGTAACAAAAAAGGTTTTGGCACTCCTTAAAACATCAGATGTAAATTTAAATAATGCAAAAATTGATTTTGTCACAGTCGGAAAGAAAGGTGACACAGCAATGAGAAGAATAGGGAAGAATATCATTGCTACATTCACCGAATTGCCGGACAATATAAATCTAAATGATGTGGTCCCGATATCGAAATTCGTAGTAGACCAATACAAAGAAAATAAATACGATAAAATTTTAATAGCATACACCGACTTCGTTTCCGCTCTATCACAAAAGCCAAATATCAAACAAATCCTACCAATATCAAAAGAGCAAATTAAAGAATTGGTGGAAGAGATAGAGGTCGAACCTCTATCTGAAGATAGAGGTTCGACCTCTATCCAGAGAGGGAAAACGGATTACACCTTCGAAGGCGACCAAGAGGCACTCATCGGAAGCTTAGCTGAGAAATTATCCCGAATGCAGATTTATCAAATGCTCCTTGAATCAAATGCTTCTGAACAATCGTCCCGAATGGTAGCCATGAAGAACGCCTCGGAAGCCGCAGGAGAAATGATAGACGACCTCACCTTAGCATTCAACAAAGCCCGCCAAGCGTCGATCACGCAGGAGATATCAGAAATTAGTGCCGGTATGGCAAGTGTAAGTTAAAGTATATGGAGAAATTTAAAAAATATGGTTTTATTTTAATAATATGTATTTTAATTTTTACACTAATATATATTATTAAATTTCTTTTCACTCCAGAAGGCCATGAATTTATTTTCAATACTCCAATGGATACTCTGATACTCACAATCATCGCCTTAATCGTATTTTTTACAAGAAAATTATTAAAACATTATTAAATTAAAATTATTATTATGAAAACAACAGGTACAATAAAGAAAATAATCGGTCCAGTCGTAGATATAGAATTCGGTGAGAAATTACCGGAGATATACAATGCCGTCACTGTCACAACAGCAGATGGTAAAGTGGTCGTGTTTGAGGTGGAGCAGCACGTGGGAGGCAACATGGTCCGCGCAGTGGCGATGGATTCCACAGATGGTCTCGCACGCGGAATGGTAGTCACAGATACTGGAGCTCCAATTTCAGTGCCAGTCGGTACAGACACACTCGGAAGAATGTTCAACGTTCTCGGTGCGCCTATCGATGCTGGTAAAGAGGTGACAGGAGGCAAGACTCTTCCTATTCACCGCAAGGCTCCAGAATATACAGAGCAAGCTACAAAGGTGGAAATCCTTGAGACTGGAATCAAAGTTATCGACCTTATCTGTCCTGTTCTAAAGGGAGGAAAAGTTGGACTCTTCGGAGGTGCCGGCGTGGGAAAGACAGTGGTCATCCAAGAGCTCATTCACAACATCGCATCAAACCACGGAGGCTACTCAGTCTTCGCTGGAGTTGGAGAGCGTACTCGTGAAGGTAACGACCTCTACCACGAAATGAAAGATTCGAAAGTTTTGGACAAAGTGGCCATGGTGTTCGGACAAATGAATGAACCGCCTGGAGCTCGTCTACGAGTTGCACTATCTGGCCTTACTATGGCGGAGCACTTCCGCGATGCAGAAGGTAAAGACGTGCTATTCTTCGTGGACAACATCTTCCGCTTCACTCAAGCCGGATCTGAGGTGTCTGCACTTCTAGGACGTATCCCATCAGCTGTGGGTTACCAGCCTACACTCGCATCAGAAATGGGAAGTATGCAAGAGCGTATTACATCTACTGACAAAGGTTCCGTTACATCTGTGCAAGCAGTGTACGTGCCAGCAGACGACCTTACAGACCCAGCTCCAGCTACAACTTTCGCCCACCTCGACTCTACAGTGGTGCTAAACCGTTCACTTTCTGAGCTTGGTATTTACCCAGCTGTGGATCCACTAGACTCATCATCAACTATCCTTGATCCAAACATTGTGGGTAAAGAGCACTACGAAGTCGCTCGTGAGGTTCAGCGTGTGCTTCAGCGTTATAAGGATTTGCAAGACATCATTGCAATCTTGGGTATGGAAGAACTTTCAGAATCAGATAAAGAGCTCGTTACTCGCGCACGTAAGGTGCAGAAGTTCCTATCTCAGCCATTCTTCGTTGCTGAGCAGTTCACTGGTTCCGCTGGACAATACGTTCCACTTTCAGAAACTATCCGCTCATTCAAAGAAATCTTGGAAGGTAAGCATGATAGTAAACCAGAAGGAGAGTTTTACATGAAGGGTGCGCTGTAATAAAAAAACAGAGATAACTTTTAAGGTAAAAGCAATCTCTGTTAAATGATTAGAATTTGGTTTAATTTTTTTTCTGGTGTGCATTTAGCATAGAAAGAAAAAAGAATGGGGCGATACTGTAGTATAAAAAACTACAGATTCCAAAAAATAGATAGAAACTTATTGGTTTCGGATCTAAAAGTTCCAAAAGAGCATTGTAGTCAAACATGGCGTTATCATTTTAAAATGGACTTCATTATATAATCATAAAAGTAAAATGTCAATAAAAAAATTACAACTAAAAATAGTCACACCAGAGAGACTCATTCTTGAAGAAATGGTGGAATTTGTAACACTTCCCACTACAGAAGGGGAGATTACTATCATGCCGGACCATGTGCCACTGATAGCATCTCTCGCATCAGGCGACATTGTTGCATTTGAGAACGGCGAGCACATCCCGATGGCTGTCTCTGGCGGATTCATTGAAGTGAAGAAAGAAAATGGAATCACTACCGTTGCAATTCTTGCCGACTTCGCCGAGCATGTGAGCGCTATCACAGATGCAGAAATTGAAAAGGCGAAAGCAAAAGCTGAAGAGCTTCGTAAACTTGCAGAAAATAAGGAGGTGGTGGATTACGAGCACTTCGCATCTGAACTTGAACGGTCACTGACTCGTGTGAAGATTGCAGACAAGTGGAAAACAAAAAAGTATCGTAAATAGTTTAATTTGGTACATAAAAAACGCGCAAGCTTATAAAGTTTGCGCGTTTTTATTTTAACAGTTTTAGTGTAACTAACTTCCAACAACATTGGGTAAAAATGAGGGGATTTCTTCTTCGTTAGAAAATTCCTCGATAGCTGAATTCCGAATCATCTTCCCAAGCTTTTTTCTGTCATCGAATGAAATCTTATTCACCGCTTCAGGAGATGATAGCCAATGTAGGAATTGCTCTTTCGATTTAAATTCACGAATCTCGGTAATCATACCTTCACCCTCGTGACTTAAATCCTTGAAGTAAAGGTCAACTTTCTTAATGCACAGGTTTTTACCTTCTTTAAGCATTGTAGAGTACTCCTTAGTAGCGAATTCAATGGCACCTTCCACTCTACTATAGTACTCTGTGATATCAAGAATAAAGTCATTCTCAGCTTCACGATCCAGATAAAAATTACTATCAACTTCCGCGATAGTATTACACATCTTTCTGCTCATAAGCTTATGCAAGAGATGTAATTGAGTCTGAGGCGTTAGGCTATTTTCATCACAAAATTTTTTAAAAATCTCAAACCCATCTTTTTTACAGTGGAATATTGAGCTTTTAATAGCACCATTTTGTGAAGAAAAGTAATAACCAGATTGAGGTGATGTCTCAGCAGACATAAGATTGAAATGAGGTTCATTTTCCATATCTCGAATTTTTTAAATGTTATTGAATCTGAATCACTATTCAGCTTTTTTAAAACTATACTACTTATTTTCTATCTTAGCAATATAAATAAGGGGATTAATGAATAATCTTAAATCTGCTATAATACAAAAATATGGAGAATAAAGCACACAAATATTCAGTACTTTTGTACTATAAATACGCCAACATAGAGGACCCAGAAGCCCTTAAAAACGCTCAAATTGCCTTCTGTAAGGAGCGCAAGCTGTGC
This sequence comes from Candidatus Nomurabacteria bacterium, assembly GCA_943356675.1. Lineage (GTDB taxonomy): Bacteria > Patescibacteriota > Minisyncoccia > Phycocordibacterales > UBA9973 > UBA8515. Next base: position 6,803 of record CALRFQ010000001.1, on the reverse strand, counting down.
GGGCGCATCATAGTAGCCAAAGAGGGTATAAATGGCACTATTGAGGGCACAAATGAAGCCTGCAAGGAGTATCAGGAAATGATGAAAGCAGACCCTCGCTTTGCCGATATTCACTGGAAGGTAAGCAAGGGCACTGTTGATGGCACAGCATTCCCAAGACTACGCGTGCGAGTCCGCCCAGAGATCGTGTCACTACACCTTGGGGAAGAGGAAGATATTGATCCAAATAAAATTACTGGTGTTCATCTCAAGCCTGAGGAACTTCACAAGTGGTATGAGCAAGGTAAAGAATTCCACATCGTGGATATGAGAAATGGCTACGAGCTTGAAGTTGGTAAATTCGAAGGCACGGTTTTCCCAGAGCTAGATAATTTCCGTGACCTTAAAGGAAATTTAAAAAAGATTGAAGAATTGAAAGACAAGACTGTCCTCACAGTCTGCACAGGTGGAGTACGTTGCGAGAAAGCATCAGGACTCCTCGTGCGTGAAGGATTCAAAGATGTCTACCAGCTCGATGGCGGAATGGTCACATATATGGAGAAATATCCAGGCCAAAATTTCAAAGGATCACTTTATGTCTTCGACAAAAGAATTGCTGTAAATTTTGATGAGCCTGGTAAGCATGAGATCATCGGTAAATGCAAGAAGTGTGGTGCAGCTAGCGAGCACTATGTGAACTGCGCAAACTTAAATTGTCATGATCACTTCATCTGTTGCGAGAACTGCCTGGAATCAAACCCACCAAACCATCCATCAGGAGGAGTTGCGTATTGTAATCTTTCTTGTAAATTAAAATGGTGGTATAATGAAAATATTATTAATAGATTAAGATTGCCGAAGCACACACGCAAGGCATAAATAAAACAAATATGTTAGCACTTACACTTATAGGACGCGTACTCTTTGCAGGATATTTTTTGTATTCTGGAATTAGTCATTTTACAAACGGAAAGGGAATGGCAGGATATGCTAAGAGTAAAGGTATCCCAGCTGCTGAGCTCGCAGTTATGGGTACAGGGGTGTTGCTTATCGTAGGCGGTGCAGGATTACTCCTAAACACTTATGTTCAGGAATCACTAGTACTACTTCTTATTTTCATGATACCTACAACATTCGCTATGCACGCATTCTGGAAGGCAGGCCATGAAGCTGAAAAGATCGGCTTCATGAAGAACCTAGCACTCATCGGTGCTATCCTTATGTTCCTATACTAATACTTAACTATTAGCAAAAATCCCCTCATTTAATTGAGGGGATTTTATGTTATAATAGCCCTATGGAAAATGAAATCGGCACACTCTATGTAGTAGCAACTCCCATAGGAAATCTAGAAGATATCACACTTCGTGCTCTTCGCATACTTAAAGAAGTGGATATTATTCTATGTGAAGACACACGCACAACTCACACGCTCTTAAATAAATACGAGATTAAAACTAAGTGCATAAGCTACCACACTCACAGCACCGAAGGCAAAGCAAATGCAATACTTGAGCTTATACGTGATGGCAAGAATTTGGCACTAGTATCAGACGCTGGCACACCTTGCATATCAGACCCAGGAGTACTACTTATCTCACAAATCAAAAGTGAATTCGGTAATGAGGCAAAGGTTGTGCCTATTCCAGGAGCATCTGCTCTCATTACTGCACTTTCTGCGTGCGGAGTATCTGTCGCTGATTTCATATTTCTCGGCTTCCTCCCTCATAAAAAGGGTAGAGAAACCCTCTTTAAAGAAATAGCTATTAGCGAAAGACCTATGGTGTTCTATGAGTCATCTCACAGAATTCTTAAGGCATTAGAATCAATGATAAAGGTGTGCCCAGATAAGAAGGTTACTATTGCAAGAGAGCTTACGAAGTTTTATGAAGAATTCCTTACTGGAAAGCCAGATGAATTACTTAGAATTCTCGAAGGTGATACCAATAAGCAGAAAGGGGAGTTTGTCGTGATTGTAGCACCATTATAATTAATGTATAATAAACATATGAGAAAAGAAAAAACACTTTTTATACTTGCAATTTGGATTATATTTTTACCATTCCTAGGCTTCCCAAATAGCTGGCGTAAAATCCTTTTTATGCTTACAGGGATTTGTATATTTTATTTAGCATACCTATTCTATAAGCAGAACAAGGCTCGCATTCCAAAAGAAAATATTATGGAAAGTTTTGTAGATAATATCGCACCGCGAGTTTAATAATGAAATATTTCGGGAAACATTTTTGGTACATAATAATCGCACTAGTAATACTAAGTGGCGGGACTTTTTTATATTTAAACTTTAAAGTTGGTACACATACTTTTGAGACAGATAATACGGATGGAAATTCATTGAAAGGTGAGGCGAGTTCAGCACAAGTAGTGCCTACGGTCCCTGTACCACCACCAGTCACACACATAAGTACACCTAATGAAGTAAGGGCAGTATACGTATCAGCATGGACTGCCGGATCTGCCGTGCCAAGAGATCGTATTATCTCACTTATTGATTCCACAGAACTTAACTCAATCGTGATCGATATTAAAGATTCAACTGGATATATATCTTACGAAGTTACAGACCCTACACTTAAAGCATATGGTTCTTACCAGAAGCGCATTAAGGATATAAAGGCTCTCACAGAGATGCTACACAAAAAGAATATATATATCATCGGTAGAATATCTACACTTCAAGATTCATACATGACAAAGAAGGAACCGAGCTGGGCTATTACGAAGAAAAGTGATGGAGGAGTCTGGAAAGACCGAAAAGGACTTTCTTTTATGGACCCCACAAATGATAATGTTTTAGAATATACAATATTAATGGCAAAGGAGGCTTACTCTGTAGGCTTCGATGAAATAAATTTCGACTACATAAGATATCCTTCAGACGGAAATATTAAAGATATAAACTACCGTTTAGGTGAAGGAAGGACTCGTGCTATGAATATGAAAGATTTCTTTTCAAAATTAAATGCTGGCGTAAAGGAAGGTGAAAATATTCCAACATCAGCAGATTTATTTGGGCTTACAACTACAGAGAAAACAGATATGGGAATAGGTCAGGTTATAGAGGATGCAATTCCAAATTTTGATTTCATTGCACCAATGGTTTATCCTTCGCACTTCGCTACAGGATTCGGTAATTATAAAATCCCTGCTGAGCATCCATATGAAGTTATAAACACCACTATGAAGAGTGCCATTACGAGGTCTATTGCTCTTGGGTTCACTGCTGACAAGATTCGCCCTTGGCTTCAAGACTTCTCAATCAAAGACAATGGTTACTATGTGAAATACACACCAGAATTAGTAAAAGCTCAAATGAAAGGAGCAAAGGATGCTGGTATAGATTCTTGGATGCTTTGGGACCCAAGCAATAAATACACTCCGAGTGCACTATTATCAACTACAGATGTGAACTATCGTGATGCATCTTCAAATAAACAATAACTATGAGTAAAGGTAAAAAGATTATTTTAATATTGGCTTCAATATCAGTAGGTGTAATGCTTTTCTCTATGGGTACATACATAGGATATTCACATCGTCCTGAAATTGAAAAGGTAATGGGTATAGCGCACAAAGAATCCACACTCACTACCACGGCTGATTTCGACCCATTCTGGAAAGTTTGGAATACTATAAATGAAAAGTCTATTTACGCCAAAAAAGTAAGTGATCAAGATAGAGTTTGGAGTGCTGCACAAGGACTTGCCCAATCATTAGGCGATCCATACACAGTATTTTTTAGTCCTGAAGAGAACAAGCTCTTCAATCAAACAATAAAGGGGTCTTTTGGTGGTATCGGTGCAGAAGTAGGAATTAAAGATAAAATCCTTACTATCATTGCACCACTTAAGGATTCTCCAGCAGATAAAGCTGGATTAAAATCTGGAGATAAAATTGTAAAGATTGGTACTAAGAGCACAGGAGATATGACCGTGGAATCCGCTATAAATCTTATTCGCGGAGAAAAGGGAACTCCAATAGTATTAAATATTTATCACTCCGGAGACAAGACAACAAAAGACGTAAGTATAATAAGAGACACTATTGAAATTCCTACTGTAGATACAAATCTTCGAAGTGATGGGATTTTCGTCATCAGCTTCTATAGCTTTTCAGAAAACTCTGCTTCATTATTTAGGGGTGCACTCCAGAAATTCTTTGACTCAAAGAGCGATAAATTGATAGTGGACCTTCGTGGTAATCCAGGTGGATACCTCGACCAAGCAGTACAGATCGGAAGCTGGTTCCTTGATCAAGGATTGCCTATTGTGAAGGAAGATTTCGGTGGTACAAAAAAGGAGAACATCTACAGAAGTCGTGGTCCTAAACTATTTACAGATAAACTCAAGCTTGCTATCCTAGTAGACAGTGGATCAGCATCCGCATCTGAGATTTTGGCTGGGGCACTGCAGGAGAACCATATAGCCACACTTGTAGGTACGCAAACATTTGGAAAAGGGTCTGTGCAAGAGCTCGTGCCAATAACAGACGAAACTTCACTTAAGATTACAATAGCAAAATGGCTCACTCCAAATGGAGTATCTATATCTGAGAAAGGTCTCACACCGGACTTAGTTGTGAAAGTAGCTCCCACAGATGACAAAGATCACGATTCTCAGATGAATAAAGCTGCTGAAATATTATTAGCTAAATAAAACAGATATGAAAGTAATATTTTTAAAAGATGTTCCTAAAGTAGGGAATAGATACGATGTAAAAGAATTTTCAGATGGATATGCAAACAATGTCCTAATCAATAAGGGCCTCGCAATCCGTGCTACAGCTTCCGAACTTGCGAAGATTGATGAGATGAAAGCAAAGAATAATAAACAGAAAGAAGTAGAGAAGAATGATTTCAATTTACTTATCGAGAAAGCTAAAGGAATTGAAATTACGCTAAAAGCAAAATCAAACGAGAAAGGTCACCTATTCTCAGCACTTAACAAAAAGTCCGTAGTGGAAGCACTTTCAAAGGCTACGGGTATGCATATAGAAGAGAAGGATGTAGACTTAGGCCATATAAAGGAATTAGGTGAACACACTGTAACGATCAAAAAAGGTAGCAATAGTGGTTCATGTAAAGTGAAAGTAATAAAAGAATAAAAATAAAACCCTCCATTTGGAGGGTTTTATTTTTAAGTATTATATTACGTGAACAACTTTCTTTACTGATGTAGTGCCATTAAAGTTTGTCTTTCTCTTTGTGCCAAACTTTATTGTGCCTTCTGTGAGAGCAAAGATAGTGTGATCCTTACCAAGCTTTGTGTTTGTACCAGGAAGGATTACTGTACCGCGTTGACGGATAATAATAGATCCAGCCTGTGCCTTTTCACCAGCATAAAGCTTCGTACCTAAGTACTTTGGATTTGAGTCTTTTAAATTTCGGGCGGTACCGCCGGCTTTCCTATGTGCCATATGTAGTAAATTTCAATTAAATATCTTATAATTAACTTGTATGAGTATACAGGATATTAGGAATAAAATCAAGGGGGTACACGAAAATAGCCCAAATATCCTTCCTATTTCAGCTATTATAATACTAGTCGGTTTTGGAAGTTTTATATTAGGCAGACTTTCTGTAAATATGTCAACAGATGGTAATCATGTATCGATAATTGACCTAAAATCAAATTTACCGATAAACAGTAACCCTAATTCAAATAGTTTACCTCTATTAAGTAGCGCTAGTGATTACAAGACCTCGTCAAACAATCCATTTGGGATGTATATAGCCTCGAAAAATGGTAAACTATACTACACGAAAGATTGTAAGGCCGCCCAAAGACTCAGTGAAAAGACTAAAATTTCGTGGAGTACAAAAGAAGAAGCTGAAAGTGCTGGGTATACTTTCGCTGAATCATGCAATAAATAAATATGCGAACTAAATTTCAAATAGTATTAATAATATTTACCATTACATCACTTTACATAATTCGTACTGATGTAATAAAGGCTTACAATATTGTAAGTAATTTTGTAATAAATGAATACGATCAAGCTATAAAAGTAAGCTATCCTACGAACACTAATTCGGATTCTTCAGAGAATGTAAACTCCAGTAGTACTGCAAACACAGGTACGAGTGAGGCGAAATCTGAATCAGCACTAGTAATTGGAATACATAAACTCACAGACACACCAGGTGCACTTCGTGTAGCTAATGCTGTACTAGGTCAAGACGGAGCGCTCACAGTAAAAGGTGTAATCGGAGAGACAAACATGAACCGTCGCACTGTATCTGGACTGCCAGACCTCATAGAGAATGAACGCCTAAATAATAGCGCTCAGAAAAAAGTTGAAGATATGTTTAACAAGCAATACTTCGAGCACGTATCTCCAAGTGGTGTAGGTGTTAGTGATCTTGCTGATGAACAAGGTTATGAATTTATAATAATTGGTGAGAACCTTGCTCTTGGTAACTTCAAGAATGATGAGGCTGTAGTAACTGCATGGATGAATAGTCCAGGCCATAGAGCAAACATACTCAACACAAAATACACAGAGATAGGTGTAGCAGTCCAGAAAGGCACCTTTGAAGGCAAAGAAGTTTGGCTTGCTGTTCAGCATTTCGGATTACCTAAAGATACTTGCCCATTAATTGATCAAGTTTTAAAAGCAAAGATACAACTAAACCAAAAGAAAATTAATTCTATGCAAAGAGAACTCTCGACTGCAAAGAAAAACATAGACAGCGGGGGAGTGTATGGAGGTAAGACTACTCAAGAACAAATAGATATATATAATTCTCAAGTAAATATTTATAACGATCTTATTTCTCAAAATAAAATTGATATAGAAGCATA